>CASCZI010000001.1 GCA_949156565.1 uncultured Alphaproteobacteria bacterium
CCCTTTTCTGGTTGGCTTTACCTTTTATCGGGCCACTACACCCGGCGCAAATTCGACTTTGCACTCAACCAGTGTGATATATTAGCCGAATTTTTTCCAGTGGTTTTTTTATAGGTATTCATTTTTCTGGTCTTATTTTTGCCCCCGCGACAGATTTAATTCCACCCTTGGGGATTGGGGATCGGTGTTTAGTGACCGCCAAAGGTAAAAAAATACGGTGTCGCTTATTTTTTCATATCACGGCACACCGATCCCCCCATTAATTTTTTATAACGCGCAAAGGCCATGACGCCCAGACCCCCGGAATTTTTTCAAATTTTTTGCCCTCCCTAAAAAACACTTGACATTTTTTTTTTTGGACTATTTTAATCTCATTCGAACCAAAAACCAAAAGAGAGAAACATGAAAAATTTAAAAACATTTGCACTGGCCATATTAATGGCGGCATCGGCCAAGGGCGCGATGGGCCAAAATGGGATTTACAATATGCTGACGCATAAAAATGATGATCGACGCGGCGCGAAAACAGAATATCTATTGGACGTGTCATTGTTAAACAGCACCCAGCACGTCGCCCGCCCGCATAAGGCCCCCCGCGGATCCCACATCGGCATGGCCATCAACGCGGGTATTCGCTTTACCGGCGAAGACTATGATTCCCGGCAAATGCCAATCACCCTGGGGACTGGATTGGAATATCAACTGATTAATGAAAACGGGATCTTGGTGGATACCGATAAATATGCCACCTATCGTCGGCATTCGATTTATCTGACCGGAACGGTCAACTATTTTATCACCCCTGAATTTTATGCCGGGTTGCAGATAAAGGGCGGCATGGGATTCGGTACCGGTGGGGAACGCAACTTTGTCTATGGTGAACGCATTGAATTGGGCCATAAAATCGGCAATGTCTGCGAAGTCTTTACCGCATGGGGATTCAGTGATTTTAGCAACTGGCGTTATGGGTCGTGTTGGAAAGTTACATCCATTGGGGGCCAATACGAATTCGGGATGCGCGCCCTGATCAATGCCAAAAAGGTCCGGGAATGGAATGCCAAAAAACGGGCAATCCGCGCCGCTCGCAGCCGTTAATGGCATAAAAAATCCCCCCGGGATTTACCCACGCAAGAAAATATATGCGTTGGTCCCAATGGGGGGATTAATTTTACATCCGCATCGGCATTAATACAAATAATGCATCTGTCTTGGCATCTGTCGATTTAATAATCGTCGGTGACAAGGGATCTTGCATTTCCATTTGGAACTTATCCCCTTCGACCTGGCCGGCGACATCCAACAAGAATTTTACATTGAACACCACCGTAAATGATGCGTCACCATTGTATTCAATATCCAATTCTTGGGTGGCCGTTCCGGCATCCGGACTGGACGCGTTAACAACCAATTTGTTCATCGAATATGTTAATTGCACAGACTTGGTCTTGTCCACACTGGCCACCGATACCAAATCAACCGCATTGACAAATTGTTTGCGATCTAAAACAGCAATCTTGTCATTACCCTTGGGGATGACGACACGATAATTAGGATATTGGGCATCAACCAATTTGCTGGTCAATGTGGCGGCACCAACGGTGAAACGAGCCTTGGTATCCGATAATTCCACCATCACATCATCAACGGTCGCATCTTCTAATAATTTAGATAATTCACCAATAACGCGCCGTGGCAAAATCACAGACGGCATATCAGCACTGCCATCGGGGGCCGGCATCGCACACAGGGCCATCCGCTGGGCGTCGGTTGCAACCGCGGTTAACATTTTTTCTTTGCCTTCGTCCGATATATGGAAATAAATTCCCCCCAAATGATAACGTACATCATCGGTCGGGATCGCAAATTTCGTTTGATTAATCAGATGGGCCAAATCACCGGTTGTCATCTGGAACTTGGTCGTCAGGTTTGCGCCCGCCATGGCCGGGAAATTTTCCGCCGGCAATGTCGGCAACCGAAACACCGCGCGGCCACTGGATACCACCAATTGGTCACCCGTCTGTTTAAATGTAATTTCTGCATCATCGGGCAATTTGCGGACAATATCATACAACATCTGCACCGGTACGGTTGTTTTGCCCCCCAATGTGATATCGGCGGCCACATGTTCCACCAATTCCAAATCAACATTGGTCGCAGACAGAATTAAATCATCTGCCACCTCTAACTTTACATTCATTAATATCGGCAGTGTTGCACGCTTTTCCACAATGGATTGCATATGTCCCAAGGCGCGAATCAACACCTGACGAAATACAGAAAATTCCATAACTTACTCCTGTTAATCTGTTTGCGTCCCACATCTCTTTGGTCAGAGTTTATCAAAAAATGCCGATTCGGTGCAAGGGCAAAAGACACCCCAACGCATCAAAAAATAAAATTTAATCAAATGAATGGATCATTGAACCAACCAATTCGGCCATGGGGCGATTCATCCATTCGGGATCATCGGGCATGGACGGTGCCCCCCGCTTCATCGCGGTTTGACACGGTTGATCATCCGCCAACCAGTTTTCAATTAAATCCCCCGCCAAGAGGCCCACGCCCGCCCCGGCCACAATACTTAACCCGCCGGTTAATGGGGCCAACAACATCCCCAGTCCCGTCGCCGATGCCACACGTCCAACAATGGCGGCCCCACTGATACGAATATCGGGTTCGGCCAAAGAACCATTAATTTCCATCGCATTGACCACATTACCTGTTAATGATAATTTAATTCCACGGACCGGTACCGTCGCCAAGGACAAACGCATCGATTCATTCCCCAAATCCAAATTACCCGCCAATTGAACATTAATGGCATTGGTTTCGGCGGCAACACCATTTTGGGTTTCAATACGCCCATCCCGAATTTTAACATTGATGGACGCACACGAAATTTCCATCTGGTCTTTTTCTTTTTCCGACCTGAACATATCTGTAATGGTGTGGCGCAAACTGGTTAAAAAATCCGTTCCATAAATATTGGCCACCAACGCCGGATACGCATACCCTGACCCCACCGAATACGCATATGCCGGCCCCGTCAATGTTTGCATCAGCGTACTTAACGTCGCGCCCCGCGCGTTCAGGTAAAATTCAATATTGACCGGTAATTCTGCGATTAAATCCCGCTGATGTACCTGCTTTAAAATTTCACCCACATAAATGCGTTCACCAATTCCACCGGCACGGGCATCAATTATACCATCGGGATCAATATCAATATCGGCACCCACATGAATATCCCCATCACCCATAACCGTCTTTAGGTCAATATGACCCATCCCATCACGCAATCCGCCACGCAATCTTAGATCATTTAAACTTAAATCCCGATACACAACCATTTGCCCAATATCTGCATCCAGGTCCCAATCAATTTGCCGAAATAAATCCCCATAAAGCGGCGTGTCTTGAAACACATTTAATGGCCGATTGGGACGATGCCATTTTCGCCCAGAATTATAAAGCCCAGGGAACAATTCGACCAAGCTTATGCGTTCCGATTCCAATACGGCCCGGACAAAGGGAACCTGTTTTGACCAATCAATTTGCCCAGAAAATTTTAATTCATTACCACGCATCCGTAACGACGATTTGCGTAATGTCAATTTATTCCAATCATATCCCCCTGCGATGTGAACACCAATTCGGGGCATATCCATGATATCTAAATTCAATACTTCACCCACGGCGGCAATATCTGGAATTTCACCTTTGATAATAAAATCGATGGGGGCCAAACTGGTTCCTTCTAATGCGATATTGGCAATTAATGCATCGCCCCCCGTGGCCAATGCCACACGCATGGGATAAACACGACGTTCAGGATTATATTCCGAATACGTCACAATAAATGGATAGACTTCGCGTTTGGATTTAATCCATCCAGAATATTCACGTCCGGTTTTTGTGGGAACATATTTTACATTAAAACCTGTAATAATATAACTTGATTCTAAAATATGTGCGGTTAGATGCCGTACCTCTACCGCCCCCAACCCGGGATCTTTGAACGGATATTTTGGTTTTTCTGTGGTCGTGGCCGGCATGTCTTTATCCCCTGATTCCCATTGGGGATAAATTGAATACGCCCCATCTTTGTTTTGTTCCAGAAAGATTGCCGCATCATAAATTTTAACATTTTGGATGGTGGGTCGATTTTGTAATAACGAGAGTAAATTTAACCGCACATCGATTCGCCGCGCCATAAACCCATTGGGATTATGGGCCCATGGGGCGTTGGGCACCCGCACATCATTTAATTCAACCCGCGGGCGCAAAGAAAAACGCCACCCAATGGCCCCATCAATTTCAACCGGCAAACCGGTCGCGTCCCGCAATATGCCAACCAAATCCCCGCGTAACGTTTCAAGATTTAATTGGGATAATGAAATGATCACCGCCACCACCATCCCCATAACAAAGACGGCGAATATGCGTGCAATTGGTAAAAAGATTCTTTTGCGTTTCGAAACTTTTTTCATGGGAATATCTATATCTTATGGAATTTGAAATTCCAGCATTTTTAACACCGGCATCATAAAATCAGGCACCTGGGCCCGCAACGTTATCAAACGCCCCGTGCGCGGATGACGAAATGTAATCTGATGGGCCAATAAAAATAATCGGTTTATGGGACCAATTGATCCCATAATCGGCGCGCGCGCCATATCGCCACCATATAATGCATCCCCCACAATCGGTGCCCCCAATGTTTGTGCGCTATGCAACCGTAACTGATGCGTGCGACCGGTTTGTGGCGAAAATGCAATCCATGTCAAATCACCGGCGGTGGATAAAACCTCATACTCGGTAATGGCACGCTGGGGGCGTAATCCATCTGGCGCCTGGGACGGATCGGTGATAACCGCGCCCCGGATAACGTAATTATCGATAATACCACGCGTGGGTGATACCCCCCCCATCAATAATGCCAGATATTGCTTATGCGCGGTTTTATCTTGAAATGCACGGGCCAAATTTTGGGCCGCCATCTGATTTTTTGCCACAACCAAAACGCCACTTGTTTCGCGATCCAACCGATGAACCAGCGCAATTTTATCATACGGATACATGGCGGCCGCCATTTTATCAACCGATTTGCGAATGCCCGTCCCCCCTTGGACCGCCAGACCCGCCGGTTTATCAAAAACAACGATATCATCATCATCGTGAATAATACATTGCCGCAATTGTTCCAAATCTTCCAAACTGTACCTGTCGCCCGCTTCGTTCTTTTTTACCGGGTTACGATATGTATCGATGGTTGGGGGTATACGCACAACATCCCCCGCGTTTAATATTTCACGCCCCCGCACACGCGATGAATTCACACGAATTTGACCACCACGGCACAAGCGATAGAAATCACGCATCGGCATGCCGGGAAAATGTCGCATGAACCAACGCCCCAGGCGTATTCCCTGTTCGGTGTCTGAAATGATTATGGTTCCGGCCATCGATTATGCCTTATTCGCCATAAATAATGGTCACAACATTACTGTCATCACCCGCATTGCATGTCCCCGATGCGCCCGACGATTTTCCATTTGATGTGCGATATCCCACCGAATCAGACCACGCCTTGGTTACAAAATATTTACAATCGGCATCTGATAACCCATGAATAGACACGATAAATTGACGGGAATTGGATGGGTTTACCGCCAATTCATATGTCCCGCCATAGGGATTTTTCGCCGACATGCCAATTGCACCGAAAATCGTTGCGTTATTAATATTTGAAAAATCATCATATTCGCCCAACAATTGACGTACACCGGTTGTGATCTGAATTACTTCGTCATTGACAGTATTGCGTTTTTGCGTGCGGGTGGCGGCCGAAATCATTCCAATCGCCCCGACCGTAATCACGCCCATAATGGCCAATACACCCAACATCTCTATCATGGATCTTCCGGATTCTTGTCTCATGTCAATTCCCCTATTTGCTATTTGTTTTTTTTATTCTATCATATTTGGTATGAATATTCAATTTTCTGATTTGATAGAAAACAGTCCTCGTTCCCCCGGCGTCTATAAAATGTATGATGCGGATGGAACGTTACTTTACGTGGGCAAGGCACGGGATTTGAACCTGCGGCTGAAACAATATATTGATATTCCCAAACTGGAACCGCATAAACAGATCATGCGAACGCTGGTGACACGTGTGGAATGGGAAATCGTTGCGACCGAATCGGACGCATTGGTCCGTGAACAGGAATTAATTAAAACGCAAAAGCCACGTTATAACATTATGTTAACAGATGGAAAAATGTATCCCATGTTGGCATTGACCCAATCCCCGTTTCCGCGTCTGTTAAAATTTCGCGGCAAAATATCCCAACGGCGCGATGTCTATGGCCCATACCCATCGGTATTGGCATTAAATGAAACCATAAAAATTTTACAAAAGGTATGCCAACTGCGTACATGCACAGATACATTTATGCGTAATCGATCACGACCATGCCTGTTGTATCAAATTGGCCGGTGCAGTGGTCCGTGCACCATCCCCCAGACCGATTATGGCGCACGTGTTTCATTGGCGCGGCGCATCCTTACCGGCGACAGTGAACCCATCATCGCCGATTTAACCAAAGAAATGCAGGCGTATTCTGATAATTTAGATTTTGAGAATGCAGCCATAACACGGGATAAAATCGCCGCATTGACCCATACATCAACACGCGGTATACGCCCCAAATCAACGCACAGCGCCCATATCGATTGGGCCGGTGGAATGGATGATTTGGAAAAATGGCTGGGGATTAAAATCAATCGGGCGGGCGTATTTGATAATTCGCACCTGTTTGGGCGTAATCCTGTGGGTGCCATGATTGCGGTTACCCGTGATGGATTCGACAAGGCGTCTTATCGACACTTTAAATTGAAAAATCAATCGGCGGCCGGCAATGATATCGCCATGATGTCTGAATTTGTAACCCGTGCGACAACCCGCGGTCCGGCATTGGATCTGATTATTGTCGATGGTGGACCGGCCCAATGGAATATTGCCCATCGCGTGGCCCCGCATATTCCGATCTTGGGCGTGACCAAGGGCGAAGTGCGCGATGGCGACGAACATTTTATTATGCCCGACGGCACGGTCTATCGCGATATGGACCGCACGGGCCGTTTGTTTCTTATGCTGCGCGCGGTCCGGGACGAAGCGCACCGTTTCGTCATCACATTCCATCGCACTGTTCGTGCCAAGACGGTAACCGGATCTGTGCTGGATGAAATTGACGGAATTGGCCCTGCGCGAAAGCGGGCGGTATTGCGCCATTTTGGATCCGTGCGCGCGATTTGTGATGCAGATTTGGCGGCATTAATACGAACACCGGGCTTGGGGCGGGCCGCGGCTGAAAAAATCTATGCCCATTTTCATTCGGATGTGGTATAATTTCATTATTATTTAAGCCTAAGGAGATATTGCCCATGAAATCATTTGTTAATTTTTTATCCGCATTCCGAATTTTTGCGGCCTTTGCAATTATTCCGACATTCATGTTTCAAATGTTTTGGTTGACATTTATTCTCTATGTTTTGGGATCTGTATCCGATTGGTTCGACGGGTATCTTGCACGGCGTTACAATGTTTGCAGTAAAATTGGCGGTGTGATGGATCATATTGGGGATAAATTACTGGTTTCAAATACATTAATCATGTTGGCCACCAAGAGGCCGGAATGGTTTATTGTTTTACCCATTATTTTGATGATCGCCCGTGAATTGTATATCAGTGGTCTGCGCGAATTCATGGGCACCCAGAAAATGGAAATGCCTGTGCCCAAGGCACGCTTTTCCATGGGCAAGGTTAAAACCACCTTTCAAATGATTGCTATCGGGGCGTTTTTATTGATCTTTGCAATTGGATCGACAATAACCACGGAAACAACCGGACGTATTACCCTGGTTTTGGCGCATATCTTGCCGAAAATCGGGATGTGGGGCCTGTGGATCTCTTTGGTGGCATCACTCTGGTCGGCAACCCAATATACGCACACATTTATCCAGAAAATAAAACAATTAAAAAAATAAAAAATCCGGGGCCATATTGGCCCCGTTTTTATTCCATCCGATACGTTGTACCGCCAACGGTCACATGAATCCCGGTGCCATGGCCGGCCGTCAAATTTCCGTGACACACGCCGCCCGTTCCCCGCGTCACATTCCCATGGGCAATTTGATTCAACCGCGTACATCACCGACGGCGTGGAATACGCCGATGGGGTACCCAGAATGCCCACAACCACGGCAATCGCGCCACAAAACCGACGGTTAGATTAGGCGTAGTTGGGGGCAAATTTTGTCGCAGAAATTGGGGATTTTTTGTTTTGTCGGGACCGCTCCGAAAACCGTCCCTTTGGATTAGGCATAGTCAAATCATGCCCAACCCCAGGAGTTATATCCGTTTGCACAATTTTTGACACGGGGAAAAACGCAATCAATCTTTGTCCCGGTGGATTCATTTATTTTTTTATTTGCCTTTGATCCCATATACCTCGGCAATCTTTTGCCGGCATGCGGCCGCAATATCAATATGACGACGGGCGGCATTTAAAAAAGGCTCTGGAATATCATACACTGCCCCATGACGAAATGTCCAAAATACACGGCGCGATACCCCATTATATTTATGTTCGCAAATCATTTTTTTGCAATAGCCCGGGGCATTACGAAAAATGCATGCACTGCAATTACCCAATGGCGTTGGGTTTGCCACGACAACATCATAAAAATCCCATCTTTCAATAATCGACATAAAAAACCCCTATATTTTTTATCATAGGGGGCTTTTTTTATTTTGTCAACTTTTTCTTTGGGCGTGCCCTGCCCTTGGTGGATGTGGTTTTTGTTCGTGATGCACGGGTTTTATTATCCGTGGTTGGCCCTTTTGCCTCTGGCTTGGTTTCTTTGATTTCCTTTTTAAAGATATTTATCCCATTGGCCATGTTTTTCATCAATGCGGGGATCTTATTATGCCCAAACAGCACCAACACCAACACAACGATTAAAAGTATTTCCCAAAAACCTGCTCTCATCTTATCTATTCCTTTGGTTTATTTCGCAACATAGCAATCCAGGCCGTCTGATTTGGCATTGCGGCAAAAACCGTTGGCGTCGTTCGCATCTGCGAATGCAATACGTAACCGATATGTCGTATTACCATTTGGCAATTGCGCCGCCAGAATGACAAATTGATGTCCAGCGAACAGCCCGCTGTGCGCGGCACGAATTTTCTTTTCTGCGGCCTCGGCCAGGGCGCGCGTACTGTACGATCCAAATTGGACATACCATGTACCACGTGTTGCCGCCACAGACTTTGACGGGACCGATTTTTTCACCGGCGCGGAATTTTTGGCCGGTGCCACCGGTTTGGTCACAGGTTTCGGATTGGCCGCGGGTTTTGCCGCCGGCCGCGCGGGAACATTTCCCGCATCGGGATTAAACATCACATTTTGGCGATCCGGGACCACACGTGTCGGAACACCAGGTGTGGCATGTGTCGGGGCCGATGTCGGTACATTGGCCGACGGTGCCGCCGGTTCTGTTACCCGGGCCGGTTGGGAAACCGTGGGCGCAACCGTGGTGGTTGTGGATACCGGTACCGGTGCCGTTCCATCTACGGTTACAACCGGTGTATCCAAATCAATTTCAATTGACGATCCAGAATCAGATCCGATAACACGGACAATCACAAATATCGCCAACACCAAGATCAACGCCCCCACCCCCAGCAGTAACCATGGCTTTTTCGGGCGCACAACCCCAAGTGGTGCCGCATCCGGCAACACGTCAATGCCCGCGTCGTCTTCTAAATCCAACAGGTCCAGATTGTCATCCATCTCTTTTTCCATAACGTCCCCCATAAAATATGTTAAAAACATTATATCATAAAAAAATAAATAACCCAAGCGAATATCTCTATAAAAATCGCGCCCCACGGGCGCGCATCACCTTTTAATTCGGCATATGGCCAAAATTTGGTGGCACAATCAATTTATGGTTTTGTTCAACAATTGGTTCCACTTCGCATTTCTGGGCGCACCCTGCGACCAATAATACCCCCAACATGATCATGACTATTTTATTCATATTTATCCCCCTTTGGTTCATTTGGCCCCATTATGATTGATAAACTATAATGGCGGCAATGGGTATCATTACCGCCATATATCCCCCGGGCATCAGAGTGGCATTTTAACCGCATCGGCCATCTGGGCAACGAATTCATCCAATGAAATCGTTTCCTGGGCATCGACCCCCAGACGACGCAGTGTCACATTACCATCCGCCATTTCTTTGTCCCCAACAACCGCAATAAGGGGGATCTTGGCAATGGAATGTTCCCGGATTTTATAGTTTACTTTTTCATCCCGCAAATCGATGTCTGCGCGTACACCGGCCGCCCGCAACGCATCCGCCACGGCGATGGCATAATCGCGCTGCTTTTCCGAAATGGGGGTGACAACCACCGGCAACGGTGATAACCATAATGGTAAATTACCCCCCGTGGATTCCAACAGAACACCCATAAACCGTTCAATAGAACCCAACATCGCCCGATGCAACATAATGGGCCGATGCTTTTCACCATCTTCGCCAACATAGGTAAGATCAAAGCGTTCCGGTAAATTCATATCCAATTGAACCGTCCCACATTGCCATACACGTCCCATTGAATCACGCAAATAGTTGTCAATTTTTGGTCCATAAAACGCCGCATCCCCGGGTGCAATTTCATATTCAATCCCGTTCGCATCCAGCGCATGTTTCAACGCCCCTTCGGCCCGATCCCAAATTTCATCCGACCCGATTCGAAATTCCGATTCCCGACGTGTCGCCAGTTTCATGGTAATTTTATCAAAGCCAAATTTAGAATAAATATCCTTGATAAAGCGCAAAACTTTGACAACTTCTTCTTCTAATTGATCTTCGGTACAGAAAATATGGGCATCATCTTGGGTAAATTCGCGCACGCGCATTAAACCGGATAAACCACCCGCCGCCTCGTACCGATTAACCTTGCCGAATTCCGCCAAATACATGGGCAAATCTTTGTATGATTTAATTCCCTGGCCAAAGACCAACATCCCACCCGGGCACGACATCGGTTTAACACAGAATGTTTTGCCATCTTGGGTTTTACCAGAATAATTATGTTCACCATATTTTGCCCAATGACCCGATTTTTCCCACAAACATCTGTCCATCACGGCCGGTGTTGAAATTTCCATGTAACCGGCGCGTTCCTGGCGCATACGGATATAATCAATCAAACGCCGATACATCCGAAACCCCTTGTCATGCCAAAATACGGCACCCGGCGCAAATTCGGGTTCAAAATGAAATAAATCCATGTCTTTGCCCAATTTCCGGTTGTCACGGGCGGCGGCCTCTTCCACCATTTTTAAATGCGCGGCCAATTCATCGGCCGATGCGAATGCGTCAACATAAATCCGTTGTAACATTTTGTTCTTCGAATCTCCCTTCCAGTATGCACCTGCAACCGAACGGATTTTAAACCCATCACGTGGTAATTCTTTGGACGATGCCACATGCGGTCCCCGACATAAATCGGTAAAGTCACGAAATGTATACACCGACAAGGCTTCGCCCGCGGCATCATATTCATTTAACCATTCCATTTTATAGGGCTGATCGGCAAAGATTTCTTTGGCTTCGTCCAAACGAACATTGCGTTGGGCAAATGCACCATCAGATTTAATCAATGCGCGCATTTCTTTTTCAATGGCGTCAAAGTCTTGTTCGGAAAAACGGTGTTCGGTATCAAAATCGTAATAAAATCCATTTTCGATGGCGGGACCACCGGCAAATTTGACATCCGGGTAAAGTTTCTTAACCGCCGCCGCCATAACATGGGCCAACGAATGACGTATTGTTTCAATTGGATACTGTGACATAATAAAAGTCCTTTTATTATTTAATTTATTTCTTATGAATGATTATATTGATAAATGCGGCAATCCGCAACATAGAAATTACACCCCCGCGGGGGTCGTTGTCGTTGTCATCAAAACAAAATAAATATGTTTCATAAAATATATCATAGCGCGCGTTTAATCAATATTCAACAAAAAAAGCCCCGCGACCGGGGCATCCATTGTTCAGAAATCAATAATACATCCGAACAGCACGGCAAAAAAGAAACACACCGTTCCCCCAATTACGAATAAATGCCAAACCGCATGTGAAAACTTCATCCGCCGCCATAAATAAAAGATCACCCCCAGCGAATATGATAATCCCCCCGCCAAAATAAACCATAATCCCCGGGCCGATATATGCTGCAACATCGCGGGCAGAATAAAGATCAATGTCCACCCCATCACGAGATAAAGCAATACCATCCATTTGGGTTGACGTCGCGGGTTACGTATTTTCATGATGGCCCCAAATATCACAATTGCCCACAAAATACCAAATACCGTCCATCCCAACGCCCCCCGTAAATTCACCAGACAAAATGGCGTGTATGTGCCGGCGATTAAGGCATAGATGGCAACGCTGTCCCATACTTCGAAAAAACATTCAGATTTTTGGCCAATCATTGCATGGCACATGGTTGATCCAAAATAAAGCGTGAACATCGTTAACCCAAACACCGCGCACGACACAATCGCCCATGTATTATGGCTTAGTGTGGCAAATACCTCAAGCAGGACAAGCGCGGCCATCGCAATTCCAATCCCAATGCCATGGGTTAAAATATTTAAAACTTCTTCGGATTGCGTACTAACCCGTTCCCAACGAAACAGTCCGGTTGCACGCAATGCACGTAACATCCGATTCGCATGAACATCCTTTTTCACTGCCTTTAATTTGGTTTTTACCTGTTTTTTCGTTTTGGTCATTTCTCCCCCGCTTTGAACTCAATTAATTTTATTGGTTTGACTTTCAAATCGCCAAAGTCCCGCCGCATATTGGGTATGGCGTCCATAATCTGGGGCGTACCCAGCATGTCTTCCAAAATCAACCGTTGACAATAGAAATGCCCTTCGCCAAAAATCGCATACACGGTGTCATAGGTATTCAATGCCGCCGCAATGTTTTGTAACATAAACTTATCGCGCCCGTGACGGTTCAGGGCAATGCTCCGTTCGCCCCAAACGCCACGGTTTGAAACAGGCGCCCCATTAAATACTTTCTCCAAATCGTCCTGGGAAAACTTGTTATCCGGAAAACATTTATCCAATACCGCAACCATTTGCGTGTTTGATAGATCTGCGAACACAACGGGGACACCATTTTCGGCGGCCGTCGCCGCCGCATAGCGCAATGTGTTTTCGTTGCATGTCCCTGTGCGACCGTTGTCATCGTTGGTCATTTCGGTCAAGAAAACATCCGGTTTGGGGAAATTCGCCCGGTCAAAAACCCAATCGACCATATCAAAGGATTTATTCATCCGATGTGCGTCACACAGATAGACCAGCGTCTTGGCGCCGCGCCGGAAAACCGCCACATAGGGCGGCCGCAAGGCGTCGGGTTGCGGGGACCATTGCCGATACAAATCAAAATTAGGATTATAAAGCATGTTCAATCCGTTGTTTGACGCGCGCGTCCCCCATCACCGTCATCATAGAATACAGGTCCGGGGTAAATGCCCGTCCCGACAATGCCACCCGGAGGTTCATCGCCACATCGCCGTTTTTAATACCTAATTTTTCGGCCACGGCGACGATTTTATTCCACCAGGTGTCTTTATCGTCATTCGCATCATAGGTCGCCAAAAATTCCCGCAACGCATCCCGATTAAAATCAAATTCGGTGTTGGGCGTGTACAACGCATCCCAGAAAAAGGCAACCGTCCCCAGCGTCTGGCGCCATGTAATAAAATCTTTGCGGATACGCCGGGGATTATCGCGTTCAATACCCAAAACAGCGGTCAAATAATCCCGATCGGCCACCTGCATCTTTTCGGTATCGGTGCCATATTCGTTCGCCCACTGGGTAACCCGTGCCACCAATTCGGGGACCGGCAATGTGGCAATAAATTCCTTGGCCCACCATTCCAATTTTTTCATATCAAACAATGCGCCCGACATAGGAATTTTTTTCGCACGCATTTCATAATCCCATATGGATTTTACCACTCCTTTGGACTTGGCCTCTTCATAACCGGACGCGGCAATATTAAATAAATATTCCATAACGGCATCCGTTGGCCATCCATCAATTAAAAAGAATTGAACATTTGCCTCTGGATCTTTACGCTTGGACAATTTTCGTTGTTTACCTGTTTCATCGTCAATCTTATCAATGGTTGACGTATGGATATACAGCGGTGATGCCCACCCCATCATCCGAAATAATGCCACGTGCAACGGAAAAGACGGCAACCATTCTTCGCCACGAACGACATGCGTCGTGCGCATAAAATGATCATCCACCAAATGGGCGAAATGATACGTTGGCAACCCATCATTGGATTTAATTAAAACAATGTCTTCGTTGTTTTCCGGAAATGCAATCGACCCGCGTACCACATCTTTACAGTAAATTTTATTTTCGGGATTACCCAACGAATACAACCGTATTGTCGGTTTATCCCCCGCATTCAAATGCGCCGCAATTTCATCGTCTGATAAATCACGATCCCGCGCAAATTCCCCGTAAATCCCGGTTGGATATCCGGCCAAGCGTTGACTTTCACGTATTTTTTCCATGTCATCGGCGGTCATAAAGCAAGGATAGGCCAACCCACGGGCCAATAAATCCGCCGCAACACTGTGAAAAATATCTTTACGCGCCGATTGTTCATAGGGGCCATATTGTGGATCATTGGTATATTTTAATCCAAATTTTTCCATTGATTGGTTAATAATTTGAACCGCATCGGCCACTTCGCGTTTGGTATCGGTATCTTCGATGCGTAACATAAATACCCCGCCCGATTGCGTGGCCAATTTACAATCAATCAATGCCCCATAAAGCCCCCCCAAATGCATCATGCCCGTGGGACTGGGGGCGAAACGCGTCACGAACGCCCCGTCGGGTAAATTGCGCGGCGGAAATTTTTCTTCTAAATCGTCCATCGTGTATTTTGGCGCGGCACCCAATACCCGCGCAATTAATTCTGGTGCTAATCCTTTACGCATTGTTTTTGTCCTTTTCCCATTCTGATTTTAACTTTGAAAAACTTATCAAATCATAAAATTCGCCAGGGCGGATTTGCTGTGCCGCGCGCAATATGCCTTCGCGCATAAACCCCAGGCGCGTCGCCACGGCAATGGAAGATGTATTCGCTGTTGCCGCCTGTATCACGATGCGATTGATTCCCCGATCAAACAACAGCCCCGACATCACACGTGCGGCGCGGGTCATAATACCCCGACCCGTAAATTCATGCCCCAGCCAGTACCCCAGATCTATCGATGAATCGCGCACCGATTCGTTGTATGCATCGATTGCACCCGCAATGCGGCCATCCACCCGAATAAAATACGCCGGTGTATTCGGCCGCTCAATCAGCCCTAAAACATTAAACTCATCCTCTGGCTGTTGAGTTTTGTCCACCCATGTTAACCAGCGCCCCAAAAAACCGCGATTTTTATCCACCAGTTCATACAGCCGCGTTGCATTCTCAAACGTCTGGGTTAATTTAATCATCTCAAAATCACCACAGTCAATCTGTGATGGAAATTGTGTCATTTCATCTTGCCCTTTGATTCATGGCATTTTATACTGTAATTTATGGAAAAACAAGAAATAAGAACTTTTGGTCGCCGGCACGGAAAAAAACTATCCCCGCGCAAGATGGCATTGATTAACGATCTGTTACCGGCATTAATGCCCAACCCCGAAAATTCCGGTCGACGTATATTGGAAATCGGATTTGGCGCGGGCGAACATGTTCGCGCATTGACCAATGATAATCCCGATGCGGAAATTATTGGGGCCGAACCCTTTGTTAATGGGGTGGCGGCATTGCTGTCGGCGATCACGGATGACAAAACCAACGCACTTTTGCCCCCGTATCGTAACATACGTATTTGGCCCGACGATGTCCGTATCCTGTTACGGGATGCAAAATATATGTTTGATGAAATTTGGATTTTGCACCCCGATCCGTGGCCCAAGGCACGACATGAAAAACGCCGTCTGTTACAGGCGGAATTTATCACCCTGCTCTCGCAACATTTAAAAAACGGGGGACGTATCATTATCGGAACCGATCATTGGGATTATTATGATTGGATTCTGGATCAGGTAAAAAATACATCTATGTACATTGTTTCCGGGGAATTTAAGATTATCGAAACCCGATATCAACATAAAAATATGGCCGATACGGCCGCACCAAAATATCTGATACTGGGGCATCAAAACGGTATATAATAAACCACACGGGGCGACAAACGTGGTTGCATCTTTTCAACCAAACGCGATGTTTGAATCACACGCGTAATATCCGCCCCCAATGCAAAATGCATATCCCCATCAAATGTCGATTGATCCCATAATCCCAACATCCCATAAACCCGGCCCACGAAATCAGACGCATCCCCATCGTCCCCCCCCCAGGTTAACATAACGCGATTGGCCCCCACACGCCCCAACGCATCAAACACCCCCGCCCACGCGTTACAATCATCGATATCATTAAGATCCAACATAATCGTCATTTTTTTATCAAAGAATAAATCGTTTCGCACAATGCACATATCATCGGCAAATTTTTCCAATCCCCGTGGCGTCATCGATATGATCGCGCCATCGGCCCCTTGCATAAATGCGGCCTTGATCTGGGGTGTCAATTGGGATGCCGCCCCCCGGTTGGCCGTTGATGAAACCCGGACCCCAATTTCAATCCCCCGCCCTTCGACCCAGGGCCAAATCACCGGCACCGCATCCGGCACAACGGCAATTGCCGGCATTTGATGTGTTACGGCAAATTCTGTACCTTGGGCCAATTCCGATGCATCGGTCGCATCCATCCATATGGCGCACCGCAATCCCGATAAAAGATTATATTTATCAATCATTTACTTTATACTTTATCATAAATATGATACAATTGGTAAAGAAATGAAAAAACAAATTGATTACATCTTGCTGGGGATATTGTGGATTCTGGTGGTTACCCTCGGGGCTAGTTTTTGGTTCAATACACAATATGGGTTTAATATCTTTTCTGGGACACATTGGCGTTATCTGGCCGACATTCAAATGACCGGGGCCCATGTTCGTCCATGGTTTTATATATCGATGGGGATATGGATCGCCATTATGATTGGTGGATTTTATATGTTGATGTTGCCACGGGTGCGCGGGTTGCGATTGGGCGCCCGTATCCGGGCCCATCACCGGTCCGGACGGCAAAGACAATCGGACGTCCAAAATCAACCCGCGCCCCAACAACCAATAATGGATGCGCCATCGGACAATGCATCCACCATGGGTAATGTACCGGGGACAAATCCAACGTCTGATGCGCCGACAATCGCATCGGCCCCGTCGTCCGATGCACGCCCCCCCCGGTTAATCCTGGGTAATGGAACACCTCGCCCCAATACCCCGCCGCCCGCGTTCGCGATGGCGCCGACACAACCGATAACCGATGGTGCATCAATTGCCGATATTACTGAATTAAAGCGTATTTTTACCAACGCGGGATACACGGTCAAACCATCCGCCACGATTTCTGGGATGAATATTGATTTATTTGCCATTGCAATGGGCGAAATATTATGGATGGGCGGGATTGGCATGGCCCCCGAACGTTTGGCAAAATCTGTTAAACGAATTGACACGTTATTCAAAGATACGTTGGATGACATTCCGATTAACATCCATGCCTTTATCGTGGACCCACGTGGCGGCCCTGAATCTGATATTATGACATTTTCCGATATGAAACAATTAGAATCATATATCAATGCCCATCCGGCACAACCCATCCCCGATGACGCGCGCGAAGATTTCAATGCATATAACGAATATATCGATACGGTCACGAATTTCTTGGCCACAACTATGGATTAATCCGCCATGAATCTATCACATGAATCCGCACAACAACGAATGAATACATTGGGAATGGACGATATCCCATTGATGGAATACACACCACACCCCCGTGTAGTGGACGGGGATTGGTTCGAAAAATACGTTCAATTACGTCATCGTTTTATGGAAAGTTTGATGGATTCTATCCAAGAATTGGTGTTCATGAACCTTAGCCAGGACGAAGTCCAAGGTATCTTGATGGGGCGTCGTTTACCGGCAAATACATCATTACGGTTACGCATACCTTTAACATGGGGCGGGGATTTAACAATTGATAATATGTTTATGTGCCGCACCTTTCCCCATGGCCAAAATATGGACCGTTTTATCATCGAACAAACCGGGAATGAAAAAATATGGTTACCCAACCCGACCAAGAAAGTGTATGTCCCGGCGCATACAACATCAGGCGGTGATGGGGGGAACGCCACATCGGACCGTCTGTCCCAGATGGCGGCCCAATTGGCTCAAAATAACCGGGGCATGGAATAAAACCAAGGGGCAGATACATGACACGCGATGATATATTGGCGGCGGTGAAATCACGGGGTGGTATTTTGGCCCCGGGCATAAACGCGGCCGAAATTGATTTAACCAATGCCGGTTTGGGACGTATGTTGGCGGCAATGTTGCCCCCATGGATACGTGAATTGTATGCCATCGCCGGGGGGATAATATTGGGAAATGCCTATATCTTTGGTCCCAAAGAATTGACCAATGGCATTGCCCATCCGGTGCCATCAATTATTCAAATTAATGACGAAATTCGCAATATACCCGGGACCCGGGGCATAACCATATTTGGCCGTAACGATTTGTTTTGGTTTGGGTTTGATGCGTTTGGGGTATGTTATATGTTGGATAACACATCGCTGCAAAAATTACGAAAATATGATGACCCTATCCGGGCCATTAATGATTGCATGGCGGTGGGCGGGATATAAAAACAATGCAGAAAATATCGATTTGCATATCCGGGCACCAGACCAGCATTTCGTTGGAACCGGAATTTATTACGGCATTGCGCGATATTGCAACGACCCAGAATCGATCTATCGCGGCCATTATTCATGACATCGATGCGTCGCGGGGGACACGCAACCTCTCGTCGGCAATACGCGTTTGGATACTTGAACATAAAAAATAAAAATGCCGGTAATCACCGGCTTTTTTTAATTTATTGACGTCGATTTGTTTGCCGTCCCAATCCCACACCCACAATGGAAACGATTAACAAAATAATCATCCACCCGTCACGCCCCACCCGGCGATAGGGTGTCATATGTGCCCCACCCACCGATGCATCCAATACACCCGATACACCAATGCCAAGTTCTTTTGTCACCACCCCCAAAGATGTGACAAAGGCACTGATGCCGGAATAATTGGCACGAACCACTGGCAATCCTGATTCGATTGCATATCGACGCACCATGTCTAAATGCTGATACGTGCCGGGTGTACGTCCAAACCACGTATCATTTGTAATATTAACAATGGCCATGGGTGTAACGTTATCGGGCACTAATGAATCTGAAAAAATTATTTCATAACACACCGCAGGGGCAAAAATAAAATCACCGTTTCCCGTTGCTATGTGCATGATTTCCGGCCCGCGACCCGATGTCAACATACCGGGCGATGGCAACAATCCATGTAATGGGGCATATTCCCCAAACGGTACCAAATGGGATTTATGATATATTTGATCGATCCGCCCCGCACGATTGGCCACCACCAAAGAATTGTAAACATGATGATTATCGATATAAAGCGATCCGATAATCACGGGCACCTTTAACGCGGTGCCTATACCAAAATCATCCCAATCGTCCGCCGTCAACGCAAACGGATATGATGTTTCAGGCATAATAATTAAATCAAACACACCGGGCGTTTGTGCCAATGTCATTAAATGCTTTAAATTATCCATGGCGGCAGCGCGTGTCATTTTTTGTGCCTGGGGTCGGGCCGGTTGAACAATACGAATACGAATATTATTGGGTGTTTGATTTATCGTTCGACATTGATGCGCGCCCCACATCGCCCCCCCCGCCAACACAAAGGCAAAAAATAAGAATGGTGCCCATGCCCGCCCGCGCGATGAAATAAATTCAACCACACTGGCGATGATGCCCACCAATATAAATGTTAACCCCATTGCCCCCCACAATGACATAGAATTTGCCACCGGCATTACGTTAATCATAATATTGGCCAAGGGGTTCCATGGAAAACCCGTCAATATCCATTCCCGCATCCACAGAACAAATGTCCATGCCGCCGCAAACAAAAACGGTCTTTGTGCATGATTTCCGGGATTTTTTTGAATGATGGCAAATGGCAATGCAAAAATGAATGCCCCCGCCAATGCAATCCCCATCAATGCCGGCACGGTCCATATGGCAAATTGTTCACGCAAATCGGGCACCACAAAAATGGCATTTATCATCCACCCAAACATAACCAATGCATACCCGGCCCCAAACGGTGCCGCGCGCCACATCCCACGCCAAAATCCGCCCGATGATCGGGTCATGGCGTATGCCAAACCAATGGCCAAGATGGTCAATCCCCACATTGAATACGGCGCAAATCCCAACGCCCCGACCATTCCACAAACAAAGTATAATATCCCCCGCCCCAGCGCACGCACCCAACCACGACGGGCCATTGATTGATCCGTTTTTTGTTGTTCGCCATAGGGATCCCCCAGACCCATTTCCTGCATCGCGACGCTTTCATGCGATTGCATCACAATGGCATCTTCATCATCAATGTGATCAAATCCCAACAAGTGCAATGTCCCATGTACCGCCATATGCATTGCATGCGCGACAAATTTTTGGGGATCGCCGTCCACTTCGCGCATGACCGTATCAAACGAAATATAAACATCGCCTAATAATTCCGGATCACCCAATTCAAATGACAACACATTTGTTGGCCGGTCAATATGCCGATATTGCCGGTTCAATTGATGAATGTGTTCATCATCGGTCAAGATAATTGACACCTGGGCCATACGGGATGCACCACCAATGTGCCCCGCCACGCGGCATGCACGCATAAAATCAATGGAATATTTTTTCCAACGTTTGTCTTGGATGTCTATATAAACTTTCATCTTATCTGTCCCGCGTTTGACCCAATGGCATGCGTTGGGATAGAGATGCTTTTTTTAACACCTTGGTTGCCCGACGCATTTTTTCCGCCTGTTTGTTATCTATGGGTCTTATTTTCTTATTTAATGTTTCTTTGATCGTGTTATAGGAACGGCCACTATATTTTTCCGCCAGATTTAAATTCGCCAATGCTTTGGTGTAATGCTCACTGGATTGGGACGCATTTTGGGCCTGGTTCCCCAATTCCATCCGGCATAATGCCACATTATAGTATGTGTATCCCCGAATATCATTGGGCATCTGGGCAAAATATGGGGAATGAATTAATTCTTGAACAACCTTTAATCCATCCGCGTAACGCCCCATTTTATAATAAGACAATGCCAAATTGCTGTATGCGATATAATTGTGGGGTTTTATATCAATGGCCAATTTAAATTTTTCAATGGCGGCGGCATATTTTTTATTAAAATATAATTCTTCGCCCGCGATGTTTAATTCTTCAGATTCATCCAATTTTTCCGGGGCTTTCTTGGCTATATAATCTTGGAAATCGGCGTCGGATTTTCCCAATACACCACGATCAATCACGTCACATTGAACCAAAGTCAAGTATTTGCGAACCGGTTGTTGGACGCATCCCTTGGTCACGCGATATTTCGTTCGCTTCATCAAAGAATCTAAATCCCCCGGATTATAAACCCCATTTGCACGTGCGGCCCGATTTTTAGCCTCATACGTAACCAAACGTCCCCCATTTTTTCGAATATGACGTTCCAAGGTATATGGGGCCTCTGCAATGGATTCAATGATCGTTGTATCATTAATGACACCTTGGTGATATAATGCACACAATCCGTATTTATTTGGCAATCCCCCCCATTGTGTTCCCCGGATTCCGGCAAACGCACGAACATAAGCGGCATTAATTTCATCCCGGTCGCGGCCCGCATTAATGGCATCAATGACGGGACGCCCACTGTTGCCGGGGGCGAAAATATTTGCCCCTTTGTTATAGGCGGCAACCGCCAAAATAACGAACAAACGACTGTCAACGGGGACACGCAGGTTTTGTTGTATTTTTGGATAAATTTTTTGTTTTAACCATTCAGACACCAAAACGCGATTTTCATCTATGGTGATATGGGCCCCATTTCCCACATAACGTCCCAGAATTTTTTGGGCAAATTGACGATGCGTGATATCATCGATGGTAAACCCACTGCCCAGTGTTAAGGTTCCATCCCCCCCATTATCATCATAGGCCTGTTTAATAAATCCTTCGCTGGAAATAACATGTGCCAAGACATAGGGATGCACCCCGTCCACATCATTTTTCCATGATTCTTTATCTAATGGATTTAATTTAAATCCATCAAATTTTTTTTCTTTGACCGTGTTGATTTCTTTATCTGGATAAATCACATTTAATGCCACAGACGACAACATAAACCACCACAAAACATTTGACAAAAATTTCGCGCGTTGTTCAATAAATGTCCCACGCCCCACATGATCAAGAACCCGTTGAACCCCATGGGTGACCGGATTATCCAAGAATGCAAATTTTACCGCCCATGATAAAAAGTTAATTATTTGGCCCCGCCCCCGATACGAATGGCCGCCGGATGTCATTTGTTGAAATTTTTTTGTCATTTTTTACCCAACCCTGATTTTCTGGCAATCTTGGACCGATGGGCGGCATAATTGGGTGCCACCATGGGATAATCAGCGCCCAGCCCCCATTTCATCCGATATTGATCGGGGGTCATGTTATATTTACGCTTTAGATACCGGCGCAACATGACATGCCACGTGTCATCTTCAAGACACAGAATCTTATCGGGATGTACCGATTCACGTATTTTCTGGGGATCGGGTGCCATTTTTCGCAATGTCTGGGTTGCATGATTTACCGCATCTGCCATTGACATCCCGGGATTTGCCGCCATGGCCGCCGCCGCCAAATTGGCCACCGCCAATGTAAATTCAGGGTTATTTTTCATTTTGCTTTTTGCTTTTTTATACTACAATAAAATCATATCACAAATAAAGATTAAATAAAAGCAAAGTAAAATAAAATGTCATCCCAAACCCGACCCTTGGCCGATTTAATGCGTCCCGCCACGATTGACGATATTGTGGGCCAACGCGCGCTACTTGGGGAAAATGGTTTGGTTCGACGTATGGTCGATGGCGGTAAATTATCGAATTTAATTTTGTGGGGCCCGCCCGGATGCGGCAAGACAACAATTGCGCGCGCCTTGGCCAATTCGGTGGATATGGAATTTATGCCTATGTCGGCGGTCTTTTCTGGGACGGCCGATATCAAAAAGGCCATGGAAGCGGCCAAAATGCACCAGAATTTGGGACGTGGCACATTACTTTTTATCGATGAAATTCATCGATTTAATAAAACACAGCAAGATACGCTGTTACCCTATCTCGAAGATGGGACGGTGGTGTTTATTGGCGCCACCACCGAAAACCCCAGTTTTAATTTAAATAACGCGTTACTGTCACGGTGCCATGTGGGGGTTTTGACCGCATTAAGCAGTGAAGATTTAATGACCCTTGTGTCACGGGCCGAAGAATTTCTGGATAAAAAATTACCGCTGGATACGCCGGCCCGTATACATTTAACCCAAATGGCGGATGGGGATGCGCGTTTCTTGCTTAATACCGTGGAATATATTTTAACCGCCGGGTTTGATCATGATTTGGCCCCGAATGAACTGGATCGGGTTGTTCAAAAACGGGCCCCGATGTCCGATAAATCAGGGGATGAACACTATAACCTCATATCGGCGGTGCATAAATCGTTGCGTGCATCGGACACCGATGCCGCCTTGTATTGGGTGGCACGTATGATGACATCGGGCCAAGATCCGATGTATTTATTCCGCCGTCTGGCCCGATTTGCCGTCGAAGACATCGGTCTGGCCGATCCGAACGCCATGCAAATGGCCCTAAGCGCGTGGCAACTTTATGAACGCATGGGCAGCCCAGAGGGCGACCTGGCCCTGACCGAACTGGTGATCTATCTGGGGACGGCCCCCAAGAGCGTGGCGAATTACAAAGCCCAAAAATTTGCGTATGCCGCCGCGCGTGAGAATGGCAGTTTGCCACCCCCGAAAAATATTCTCAATGCGCCCACAAAAATGATGAAAAATATGGGTTATGGGGCCGGCTATATCTATGATCCCGATACGGCATCGGGGTGCAGTGGACAAAACTGTTTCCCCGAATCGATGGCACGGCGTAAATTCTATGCCCCCATCGAACGCGGCTTTGAACGCGAGGTTAAAAAACGCTTGGATTATTGGGATGGCCTGCGCGCGGCGGCGAAACAAAATAAAGACATGTAATTTCAATCATGTTTTGTGATCCGTTTTATCGTTTATGGCATTAAAAACATTGGATTCCACGTTCTTTTTTGGGAACGTTTATCATTTCTTATATTATGCGTATTTATGATTACGCGATTGGGCCAACGGCTCTTTATAATATATTTTTTTATGCGGCGATTTTTTTGGCCGCCCCCCCTAACCTTTCGTATGGTTATTGGCAAAAACATCATGCACGCGTACCGCATTGGCATGGGGTTTATGATCACATTGGGCACAATTGTCATCATGGGCGATGCCAGTTTAAATTACATCTGGATCTTGGGCGGGATATACGGGATCGCCGGGGGCAATAACAACAAATATCGTCACGGATGTTGAAATGTTTTTTGGTGGGACTGGTTACCCTTTATCTAATCCAAACATTGATGGCGGCGCATATGAACAAAACCATAAAAATCCGTAATGACAATCGACGCAGATAAAATCTCTTCTGACGGTTGGGGATCAGAAACTATTACAGGAACAGTGCATCTTATTCGCGACACCTGTGGATATGTCGTATGTATTCAGATGCGCCCCAACCGATAAACAAGTTGGGTACCGCTGTTGTTTTACATTGTGCATGTGGTACCGGTCGAACACAAATAACCTGTGGGCTTTCTGAAACCCATGGCAACCGAAATTGTCACGCATTTATTATATCATAAAATCATGATAAATCATGTCTTTTTCTAAAAAAATATTCAAAATACATTAAAAAACCGGCAAATGCCGGTTATTTTTAAAACAAAATGTTAACATGCGTACCGATGGAAAATTCATCACTTTCAAATTCATAATCCACATGACCCACGTATTGGGTTCGACCAAATTGACGCACCACTTTGAAATTTACCCATTCTTGATCATAATGGGGACGCGTTGCCTTGCGTAATGTAAATCCCGCCCCCAGACGCCAATCCGGTGCAATGCGAAAATAAGATTCAGGAATAAAATCAATATACGCCATCCCCCGATCATTATCAAAAATCCAACTGGTCTTTAATGTTGCAGCCAATGTCATCCCCGTCCATTCACGCCCCACACGAATCCCGGCATAATAAATTGTATCGGCATATTCCGGTGTACGTACATGGGATGAACCACCAAATTTTATCCCCACAATCAAATCAGATGAAACCCGGGAATTGGCATCCGACGGCGTTCCCACACGATATATCCCCCCCAGGTCAAAATTCGAAAATCCATCTTCGTCATCGGCAAAATCAATCTGGTAATGTACATTACCGCCAATCATTAATCGATCGTTCATACCATATGAAAATGTCTGTCCCAGACGCAGTGTACTGTCCCAAAATGTTAATGACGTTTTTGATAACAATCGCCCCTGGGCCGGCATATATAATGGATCGGTCGTATCCGTCCCCGCCCCAGACGCCAATCCTGGTACAAATAATGCCAATGCGGTCGCCGCACACACAGATTTAAAAAAATGATACATCATGACTCTCTCTTGTCCCCGATGGTATTGTGTCCGCCCCAATGGGGGCGGTTCGCAATACCATATTTTATTTTATGATCCTTAGAAATAAAGAATCCCTTGAATTCCGAACGATGTTTCTTTGTAATCATCGATCTTGGCGGTCCCCACGTGGGTCAACCCATTAAATCCTTGGGATGGTTCACTCCAATAAAATTTCAATTTATCGCCATCGGCACTGTTATAAACGGCCGTCTTTGCATAGACGTTCAATGCCACCCAATCATTGGGTTGCCATCCAATGGCCGCACGAACCGATATTTGATCGTTCCAATCATAATGACCATATACCCCTTCGACATTTAATGTCCAATCTTCGTCCAAGACACTAAATACGCCCGCGCCTGCTTCGATATAGAATGCACTGCTATTGGTGCTGTATGCCATGAACATTGACGCTTCGTCCCCGTTTATGCCATTACCGTATGCATCACCATCAAAATCAACATACCATCCACGGGCCAATCCGTAAATTGTTGATTTTCCATATTTATACCCGCCCTTTAATTCGGCCAGATAATTATTCGACAAATCTTTTTGATGTTGATAATGGGCCGACGCACTGGCAATCCATTTATCATTATCCAGGAAACGCCATTGAATTCCGGCACCAAAGACGTTCAAATTGCTGTCATCCATTTTGTCATCTTCGCCAAGATTCCATTTAAATTTATAATCCGAAAAATCAAATCGCGCCATGGCCATCAACGCAATCGTATCCGTAATCCCATAACTGAAATCTTCTTTGATCGAAAACTGTTTCATATCCCATTTACCATCCAACATGTCAAAGAATTCGTAATTGGGAATGGTCGGATCCGATGTAATATCAAATTTGTATGAATTCATGGTATATGACAAATCTGTCACCGATCCAAACTTGTTTTTCAACGGTTGAAAAAACGGATGTGCCAAATAATATTTACGCTGGGCAATATGACGGGTTGTTTCTTGACGCGATGTGCGAACAGACCGGTTGGCCGCCGCCCGCCCGGATGCATCATATGCCTTGTAAAGGTCGCTACGCTTGGCCGGTTGTGAATAATAAAGATTGCCGGCCTCTGATGCCTCGTACGTTTTTGTGGACGTACGGGTCTGATATTTTTGATAATTGACATTTTGACGGCTACGTACGGCAGGTCCACCCGTCAAATCAGCCGTCGATGAACCACGCATTCCGGTATTGGTGGCCCCAAAGACTGGTGACATCCCAAAAACCGCAACCGCCCAAATAAATAAAGACATCTGTTTCTTCATGACGAAAAAATCTCCTTTTGGGTCTTAGTATATCACAAATTGACATATTAAAAAAGGACATTCTTTTGTCTGCTATGTGCATAGATTCCAGATATTTTATAAAAAAAATGAAACCGCCAATAACGTGGCGGTTGGGGTTTAGAAGCTATCCCGGAGATAGTGCGCCCTATTGACGTCGCATATGCGACGCATGTATTCAGGCGCACCCCAACCAAGTACGGCTGGGCCCAGACTAAATTTTACATGCCGCGCGGACCGGCGCGTACATAACCGGCGGGCCTTCTAAAACCCATATGACGATCACAGCCGTCACTAAATCCGATTATATCAGATTTTTTGACCTGTGCCTATGCATTTTTGAAAATTTTCTTATTTCCATGCACTGGGGATATTATCACGATCGGTCAACATCGACCTATCATAATAACATTTTCCCACCTGGGTTGTGGTGGCATCGGGCCAAATTTCATACAGATATTTTCCCGTTGCGGTTCGTGCCGATGGCCCGGTAAAAGACCATGCATTAAATGTGCCACCAAACATATTTTCGGCCCCAGGCCCACTTAAATCACCAAATACCCCGTCACCGATAGAGGTTAACTTATTCGCAAGATAAAATGTTTGATAAAACATCATTTCTGCGGGCGGTCCAGATATACCGGCGAACAAACCCGATGGAATTTCCCCGGTAACCCCGGTCCGTGTAAATGTCGCCGTAAACATATAAGGGGCTGGTTTGCCCACAATTCCCGAAAACAGATCCGCGGGTATTTCGCCTGTTAAATTGCCACAAGATGCGAACGTTTCATAAAAAATAGATTCTGTTGGTGGACCAGATATTCCAGAAAATAAACCGGGCGGAATGGAACCAGATAATTTTGTTCTGGCAAAGGTGCTACTGAACATGCTGTCGATGGGGGCCCCATGAACGCCATCGAATAATTCGGGGGGGATCGGACCGCCCAATGTTGACATATTCATAAATGTACTTGAAAAACAAGGCTGGGCCCCCGGTTCACTTCCATCGCCAATGGTCGGGAATATGGCGCCCAAACTGCCCGATATGGCGGCACCACCACATGTTCTTGGGAATGAGATGGCCGCATTCCACGAATTGTATTTTGTTGCGTGTCCCCCAAAACCGATCGTATATTCCCCCGCAACGGCATAGGTATGTGAATATGTTTCTTTATTCACATTTGTTCGTGTTATTTTATCAACTGTCCCATCACCCCAATCAACCGCAAAGGTTCCCATCGCGGACATAGAAAAAGAAAAACTGGTGGCATTGGGGATGGTGGTTACCCAGAACTGTGATTCTGGCAACGGTTCATGAATCAAAGTATTGACGGCAGTAATGGTGGCATCTGTATCGGCCGCCGCCAAAGTTGCGTATTGACCATCACCATAATTCGTCGCCGTCCCATTTAACATGGCGTTCGCCCGATCGATGGCACAGAGCAAGTATTTCATATTTGCCGCAACACCCAGATTTCCAAGGGACGGATTATACGGAACCATAATATCCCATTTTTGGGCAATCACCTGGTGAATAAATTCGACATTGACCATTTCGGCACTATGTACCGGACTTACCGTACACAGTACCATCATGACCCCAAGGATTCTCAGAATTTTTTCCATTATCTCCCCCAAAAAACCACCCTTTGGATTAGGCATAATGAGATAATAAAAAATCCCGGAAATCCGGGAAAGTCAAAGTTAAATACTATGCCTAATCCAAAGGGTGGTTTAGATTAGGCATAGTGTTTTTACGCTCTACGCCTGAAATTATACCCATTTGCGCGATTTTTTACAAGTAAAAATCATCAACAAAGACCAGGAAAATCCCCCTTATTTTGCCCCCACGCAAACAACGTTTTTTGGGGGTCTGGCGGGGAATCTATACTCATGATTACTCGGTCTAATATCTGCACTCTGACATCGGCGCAGACGGATAAAAACTTTAAAAAAAATCCCGCCATTGGCGGGACAGGTTTATAAAACATGACGTTTGTTATTTCCGTCGGGGGGGCTGACGATGCCCTCTTCTTCCATTCGTTCCATTAAACTGGCCGCCTTGTTATATCCAATGCCTAAGCGACGCTGAATATACGATATTGTGGGTTTTTTATCCCGTATCACAAATTCTTTGGCCCGGGTATACAAATCGCCATCTTTGGCTTCCTTGGCCGATGCACCGGATGCCATTGACGCCATCCCCCCGGATTCTTCTTCGCCATCGGTCACACCAGCGGCGTATTCAGGTGTTCCCTGGGCACGCAAGAAATCCCCAACCGCGGTCATTTCTTCGTCAGAAATAAATGCCCCGTGTATGCGAACAGGATCACGTCCTGCCTCGCTAAACAACATGTCGCCACACGCCAACAGATTTTCTGCCCCACCTTCGCCCAATGTGGTGCGTGAATCAATGGCACTGCGGGCCTGGAATGAAATTCGCGTTGGGAAATTCGCCTTGATCACACCGGTAATGGTTGTGGCATCGGGCCGCTGGGTCGCCATCACCAAATGAATACCGGCGGCGCGGGCCTTTTGGGCAATACGTTGGACACAGGCTTCGACCTCTTTGCGGGCCAATGACATCAAATCGGCGACTTCGTCAATAATAATCACGATATAGGGCATATCAGACATATCAACGTCTTGGGTTTCAAAGATCAATTCCCCTGTTTCTTCGTCTGTGCCAACGGCCACTTGGCGCGTTATTTTTTCACCATTTTCCCGCTTTTGAGCCAATATTTCATTATAACTTTCGATATTACGCGCATTTAACATTTGCAATTGCTTATATCGATCCTCCATCTCACGTACGGCCCACTTTAATGCATTGACGGCCGCCCCGGGATCCAATTTCACAATCGGCGTGATTAAATGGGGGATATCGTCCCAGAATCCGAAATCAACCCCTTTGGGATCAATAATGACCAATTTGCACTTATCAGGGGTAAAATGATAAATGATCGAAACAATAATTGATTGTACAAATACAGATTTACCCGACCCTGTACGTCCCGCAATCAACATATGTGGCATCTTGGCCAAATCGAAATACATCGGATTTCCACCAATATCCACCCCCAATGCCAATGGAATGCGATATTTTGAATGAACAAATGTCGGGTTATCCATTAATGATTGATAACGAACGGTCTGCCGCGTTAAATTCACCATTTCTACACCGATGTATTGGGTGTTGGGGATTAAGGCGATACGAATATTTTCTGTGGCCATGGCCCGGGTCATATCCTTGACCGTACCCGATACATCATTCATGCGGGTCCCACTGTCGGGCAAGAATTCATATAATGTTACAATGGGACCGGGCCGAATGCCAACCACCTGGCCGCGAACACCATATTCGGCAAAATGTACCTCCATCGCGGCGGCATTACGCTTTAATTCCGGGGATACCACATTTTTCCCGAAATTAGACCGCTGTAATAATTTGGGATCTGGCATCTGATAATCATCATTTCCCCGACGAACACGTGACCGTTTGGGCGTTTGCACCGGGGCCGCGGCAACCGCCCGGGTCCGACGGCGCAACAATCCCGTACGACGCGGCGCATTCTCGATTTCTTTATCCGGTTCAACACTTTCTTCTTCGGATTCTTGATCATCGACATCGTCGTCATCACTATCATCAGGGGCCACGTCATCATATTTAACCAAATGGAACGCCGATAAAATAACGCGTACCGCACGCCATGCCCCCCGTGCCATTTGCATAATATGGGCCCAACGTACATGCAACAACAATGCCGCCATAACAAAAAATCCGCCCACCAAAATCGCCCCAATAATAACCGTTATAACATGCCCCACCAATCCCATCACATCGGTTGCCGCAATCGCCCCCATCATTCCGCCCAATGTCATTGTTGGCGCAATCATTCCCAATCCCGCGGCCCCCATGCAAATCGCAATAAACCCGCGCATGAAATTATATTCTGGGGATCCCGAATCCCGATTATTCAAAAGCATTAATGCCCCCAACCGCATCAGGCATAAAATTAAAAACAAGGTTGGGATAACACCCATGCCAAAACGTAAAAATCCAATCAGATTTCCCATGGCCGTTTGATCACCCAATGTTGACGCGGCCCCAAACCCATCCAAATATGGATTATGGGATATTAACGCCGCCATCATCCATATGGCCAAACAAACCACCCCCACCCCCGTCACCCGTGCGAGCAGTGTTTTCAACGCGCCAGACACGCGTTCTGGAAATAATTTAACCGTTTTTGCCATTTCTTTGATTATATCACAAAAAAAGATAAAAACATAGACCTTTTGGTATCGCGATTAATCCCCAAAACGCCCCAGGCGTCGTATCAATCCCGATTTAACCAAATCGGCGGCCGCCATTCCAATAAATGCCCCCAAAATAACATCCGATGGCCAATGCGCCCCAACGCACACACGTGACACCCCGATCATCACCGCCAACGTCCATGTCGCCCATTTCATCCGCGGTGCCAATAACCCCATCATCACCAATGCGGCAAATGATGCCGTCGTATGTCCCGACGGCATTGAATGAAAAACCCAGTCACCCGAAAATGGAAAAAATCCCGTTTGACCCAATCCCTCGTATAATATGGGACGGGCGCGGCCCAAAACCACCTTTATGATTCCGGTAACAACACACGCAGATAATATAGAGCAAAACATGAAAAACGCATAACTATTCTTTGTTTTTTCAAGAAAATTTGATAAAATAAGCCCAAATTTAAAGTTTTTTATATTTTCTATAAAATAACTTTCTGTATTTATTGTCTTTTTAATATAAAACATGACCATCAAAACGGCCGTAACGACCAACCATGCCTTGGCCTGGAAAATATGACCAAATGCACGAAATAACATGCAATCAAAATCCCGCAGATAAAGGAATATTTGCCGATCACCCCACATCACCCCCATCAAACACAACACCGCCGTTAACGCGGCCCCAATCCCCAATGCCCGCCATTTGATATGGTTATCTTTTGTTAAGAACATGCCCAACCATCCTTTTGATTTTAAATTAATTTTCCAAATTCATTAATTTATCATATATTTTTTTATCGGTTAAAATCTTGACCGCCACCGCCGCGGCCGATGCATCTTCGTCGGCCCCACTGGTAATGGTGGGACATCCCCGACGAATATCGTCAACCGGCACATCGTCTTTGACATTAAAATCGGTGGCCCGAAATTCATTATTGGTAATGTTTAAAAAGAAGGCATCACGTTGCACATCACTGCGGATATTTGATAAACAAACCATGGGGAATACGCCCCGCCCGTCCAATGCGCGCCCTGATCCGGTCTTGATCGATTTGTTTAACAATTCCAACGCCCCGCCATTTTCAAGATCAATACGGGTTTTCAACCGGGCCACACCGGCCGTTGGCGTCCCTACCAAAACCCCACGATGTGTTTCATAAAGAGATGCGGCAATGGCCTCTGCGGTGCCGCGCGTCATATTTGATACCAATACAACCATTGGTGCGCGTGTCGCCGCGGCGCCGCCAGGAATAACTTCTACCTCTGAACCGGCGGTTTCAACAATTCGCATCACTGGACTTGGGCCAATAAAAAGCCCGGCCAACTTTGCCGCCGCACGTTCATCGTCACCCACACTGGCCCGCAGATCCAAGATAATTCCACCGGGGTTATATTTGGCCAATGCCTCGTTCACAATGGAAACGGCCCCATCCGACACCACATGAATAACGATTTCCAATATATCCACATCATTTGCCGCAGACGCACGGTGAATAACATCGGCATCGGCCGAAACAATCGTCGCACGCCGGATAACCGCCGGCCGCGCACCCGTTGGGGTGGATAACATCAATTTAACCGTACCGGAATTAAGACCCGACATCGCCGCCGAAATGTCCGCATCGGTCATATCTGCAATGGCCGTTCCATTGATCGATGTAATTAAATCACCCGCCGCAATCCCGGCCGCATCTGCGGGCGATCCACGATATACCCCCGAAACCCGATAATTGCCTTGATCGTCACGTGCACCGGTGATACCCAAACTGGTTAATAAACGACGATCCTGGGCCCGCAAGGCATCCAAAGAAAAGATATAATTGCCGTTTTCATCAATCCCCCGTGTCAATGCACCCACAACCGCACGGTAAATTTCACTTTCATTCATTTTTCGATATACAGGATCATATTGCCGCAACTTCAAAACCAATGCCGTTGTGATTTGCCCATATTCATCCCAATCACGGGGCACCGGTCGGGGAAAGTTTGCAACAATCGCATCCCGCCAAACCAAGACAACGCGTTCATCGGTGACGGCCACATGGGCATCGGGATTTAATTTTTCCAGACTTTCAATCGCCACCGCGATATTTTTACCGCCCCAACGCACAGTATCTAATTTATGATAAATATCACGAAATGTCGCCGACATATCCATGACATTGATACCATCTTGGACCGGTTCATCCGGGGAAAAGAGTTCAACCGCCCCCGCGCCACACACCACCCCCAGCGCCATACACATACAAATTAAAATTTTTTTAATTCCCATGCGTTTCCCCCGTTATTCATGTATTTAATATTGCGTTTCCCGCAGGTTAAAGTGATACAAAATCACATTCGAAACATAAATACTGGTTGCGGTCCCCATCACAATCGCAAAGGTCATGGCAATCGCAAATTCTTGCAACATGCCCCCCCCAAAGATATAGAGCCCCACCATCGCCAAGATGGTCGATACACTGGTCATGATGGTGCGACGCAACATTTCATTAATCGATAGGTCGATCAGTTGGGTCATCGGCATTTTGTGATATTTTTTGATATTTTCATCAATCCGGTCATAATTAACAACCTTGTCATTAATGGAATAACCGATCCCCATCAAGATAACCGCAATCGACGTTTGATTAAATTCCAAACCCATCACCGAAAAGAATCCGAACATCAATATAAAATCCAGAACCAATGACACAAACGATCCCACGGCATAGCCCCCACGATATCTGATCCAGATATAAACACTCATTAACACAAAGGAAACCAAAATCGCCAAAATTCCCCCGCGAACCAATTCACTGCCAATTTTGGGACCCACGATTTGCACCTGGGAATACGTTACATTATCACCCAAGATATTTTTAATTTCGCGGACACGATCATTTTGTTCTTGATTGGTCGCCCCCTTGGGCAAACCGACACGCACCAAAATCGAATTCCCGTCCACGGTTTGCAATTCCGGACTAAACGGTGCCAATACGGTCCGCATCTTATCAATTGTGTATTCGGGCGTTTGGGGCGTCACCTCCATCGAAATACCGCCGGCAAAATCAATCCCATAATTTAACCCCCGTGTCGATAATGAAATAATCGACAACGCCACCAATATTCCCGAAACCCAATACGAGAGTTTCCGATATTTCATAAAATGCAATTTCATAACAAACTCCTTACACAATGACCATGATCTATCTGATATAACTAATCTTTTTATTTTTACCGTTCATGTACCAATCAATCATCACACGCGACAACATCAAACATGTAAATAATGTTGTTGCCACCCCAATTGACAATGTCACGGCAAATCCACGGATCGGCCCGGCACCAAATTGGAACAAAATCAACGAACAAATCAGATTGGTTAAATTCCCATCCATAACCGTTTTGGTTGATCGGTGAAATCCATTATCAACCGCACGTAACGTGGGGGCACCCGCGCGCACTTCGTCCCGAATCCGTTCAAAGGGCAAGATATTGGCATCCACCGCCATCCCCAGTGTCAAGACAATACCCGCAATCCCCGGTAATGTTAGTGTCGCCCCAAACAATGCCGACACGCCGATAATCATTGCCAAATTAACCAATAAAACAATATCTGCAATAACGCCAAAGGTCCGGTAAAGCATAATCATAAAGATCATGACAAATAACACACCGACCGCGGATCCAATCTTACCCGATGCGATGGTATCCGCCCCCAAACCCGCACCCACCGTACGTTCTTCAATCACCGACAATGGTGCCGGCAATGCCCCAGAACGCAACAAGACGGCCAAATCTTTGGCCCCTTGGACCGTAAATCCCCCAGAAATCTGGCCACGACCACCGGGGATGGGTTCACGAATGGCGGGCGCGGACAAAACACGCCCATCCAATACAATGGCAAATCTTTCCCCAACATGTTCTGTGGTTAAACGCGCAAACTTTCGCGCCCCGGTTGCATCAAACACCGTGGTGACCACCGGCATGTTATTTTGATCAAAATCAGCCTGGGAATCTTTTAATGTTTCACCCGATACTTCTATCCGGGAATACACAGGAACCATTTGATCCGGCGCATCCATGTATGGCATCAATTCTGTACCGGCCGGCGCACGCCCGGCCGCCATTTGGTCGGGGGATATATTTTCATTAACCAAATGAAACGTCATTTTTGCCGTTTGACCAATCAATTCCTTGATATGTTCGGGATTATCAACCCCGGGCAATTGAATTAAAATGTATTTTCCACCCTGGGACTGAATTGATGGTTCCTTGGTCCCCAATGCATCAATACGCCGACGAACGATTTCAATACTGCGGGTTAATGCATCATCCACCATATCGGCCTTTTGACGATCCGAATACGACAATGTGATTGTCCGACCCTGAGATTGGATATCGACACTGTTGCCCAATACCGCCTTTAACCGGCCCTTGGCACGCGATACATCATCATCGTCACGCACCGCAAACGATACCACACCATCAACATGGCGCAAATTTGAAAACCGGATAACCCCCTTGTCACGATCGATCAAGACACTGCGTACTTCGTCGTACAATTGCGCGGACTTTTCGGCGAACATGGTTTTTGTATCCACTTCCAACAACAATTGCGCCCCACCTTTTAGATCCAGACCCAACGGGATCGGCCGAATCCAGGATGGAAAATACGACGCCAATCGTGGCGATATTGTTGGAACCGCCAACAACACCCCAAAGACCGCAATAAACACAATGGCCAACTTCTTAAACATCTTTATCCCTTTTTTCTGCGCTTAAACTTTTATTCTGCTACACCCGCGACGGCGGTTTTTGCCACCTCTATGACGACATTGGGGGCGATTTCGAGTTCAATGGATTTATCACCAATTTTTTTAATCGTTCCGTAAATACCCGCCGCCATAACGCGATTACCCACGCGCAGTGATTCAAGCATTTTTTGATATTCGGCCATGCGTCGCCGCTGTGGACGAACCATAAAAACATATAAAATCCCCAATACCAATATGCAATAACCCACTGTAAACCAAATATTCCCAGTGGCCGCACCCGATGTTAAACCATCAATTGTGGGGGCAACAATTTCGCTGTTCACGATAAACTCCTTAACTTCTTATACTTTCATGGATTTAGCGTAGTAAAATTTCACACTTATGTAAAGAAAATATTGTCGCGCCCTATATCCGTTCAAACAACGCATCCAACCGGTCCAGCGCGATAATCTTGTACACCGGACGCCCATGATTACATTGCGCGGCGCGGGGTGTTGATTCAATATCGCGCAGCAATGCATCCATCTGGGCGCGATCTAATTTCTGGCCGGCACGCACCGAATGATGACAGGCATAATTTGCCAATTTTAAATGCAACCGTTCATTTAATTGTGATGAATGACCGGTACCACGCACCTCATCGGCAATGACACGTAATAAATCCGACCAATTTAATTCCCAATCGGCGGGACGGGAAAAAATCGCAATGGACGCATCCCCAAATGCATCGATGTGTAATCCGACCGCACGCATGTCATCCGCAACGGTCAAAACCGCTGTCACATCTTCGGCACGCATATCCACAATCACCGGTGTTAAAAAGGGTTGGGTTCGGATGGTTCGCGTTCGCATCCGTTCATATGTAATCCGTTCATGGGCCGCATGTTGATCCACAATGACCAGACCCGATGCACATTCGGCCAAAATATATTTATTTCCCAATTGCCCAATGACATGCCCCAACGGATGTGTATCCAACGGCGCATCCACGGGGTGTGATGCCGAATTGACCCCAATATCCGCCATGACCCGACGCACCGCCCCGTTAAAGATATCATCATTGCCTTTTGGATCAGGACTATGCACGGCCAATGGTTGTTCCATGCGTGGAATATCAAAATTCTGTTGAATGTGTGAAACCCTGTATGCGGCCAAATCTGGCATATTCGGGATTTTTGTTGCCCCAAATGTTGGGGATACCGTATCCATGGTTTTGGCCAACACATCACGCAACGCACGAATAATAAAGGCCCGGATATGACCCGGTTCTAAAAAATGCACCTCTGTCTTGGATGGGGATACATTGACATCAACATGCCGCGGATCAAGTTCCAGATACAACGCACACAACGGAAATTCCCGCGCATGCATCACATCCATATATGCCGCCCGCAATGCCCCAACCAAAACCTTGTCCTTAACCGAACGCCCATTGACAAACAGATATTGATCCACACTGGATGCGCGACGTAATGTTGGTTCTGAAATTAATCCATGTAATCGCAATCCATCACTTGATGATGATGTTACGTCAACATCACGCATGCGACCCGCCACATCTGAACCCATCACGGCGACGATACGATCGGCCCTATCCTGATTCTTGGGGAATCGCCATTTGTTATTTAATGTAAATCCAACATCCGGACGCGACATAGCCAAACGCTTTACCACATCAACAATCGACATTAATTCCGCGCGATCCCCGCGCAAGAACTTTAACCGTGCGGGTGTTTTCCCAAACAGATTTTGTACCCGTATCCGTGTCCCGGTGTCCCAATCACTGGGACGTATATCCATCGTATTGCAATTTAAACACCATCCATGCGGTGCATCACGATGACATGTATCGATGGACATATCGGCCACAGACGCAATGGACGGTAACGCTTCGCCCCGAAATCCCATAAATGAAATATTCAATAAATCATCATCTGGCAATTTTGATGTCGCATGGCGTGTGACACATTTGGCCAAATCATCGGGGGTCATGCCTGCGCCATTATCAATAACACAAATCATGGTTCGACCGCCATCGGCCACATCAATTGTAATTTGATCGGCCCCCGCATCCAATGCGTTTTCCACCAATTCTTTGACAACCGACGCAGGACGTTCAACCACTTCGCCGGCGGCAATCTGATTAACCAGATAATCGGGTAAAATGCGAACAGACATGAATTTAATCTTTGAATTTCACATCTAATATTTCGTATTCTCTTTCGCCAGAAGGCAACCGTACCACACACGTGTCACCCACACATTTACCGATCAAGGCCCGGCCCACCGGGGATGTACATGAAATCACGGTGCGCCCATCGGATTCAATATCTGATAAAATCCGACACTGCATCCGATTTCCTTCGTCGTCTTCAAGATCGACCCGCGCCCCAAATACCACGCGATTGCCAGACAAACTGTCTATGTCAATTACCGACGCGTTTTCAATCACCCCTTCGATAAAGGCAATTCGTTTATCGATTTGGCGTTGTTTTTCTTTGGCGGCACTGTAATCAGCGTTTTCGGATAAATCACCCAATGACCGCGCCCACTGCACAGTCTTAAGGATGTCTGGGCGTTGTACCTCTTTTAAATCCTTTAATTCTTTGACCAACGCGTCAAAACCGGCGCGTGAAATGGGTCTTTTCTCCATATCTATCGTCCTTTGATCTTTTCCCATAGTATTCATTTTAATTTTGCAATTGTCAATTCAACAGGTTATACTTTTATACATTATGTTTATATCAAAGATTTTATTCCGATTTTTACTGCGCCGATTTTTTTCGGGCGTGGGATTGGTTATGTTGGTTGTGTGCGGAATTATATTTGCCGTCACGTTTGTTGAACGATTACCATCAAACGCAACGGCCGTCGCCGCCATTGCCGATGCATGGATGCGATTATTGGAATACGTCCCCCTATTTTTGCCACCGGCGGTGTTTATGGGCACATTGTTGGCGTCATACAACCTAACAAAATCATCAGAAATGATCATTGTATCCAGTGCGGGTCTATCCCCGTATCAGGCGGCGCGCCCCTTTTTATTTGGGGCCGCATTGATTGGTATTTTTGCAACGACGGTTATTAACCCCTATTCTGTTGATTTACGCACCCAAAATCTAACCCACAGTCAATTAAAGTTGGTTGATGATGCCATATGGTTGCGGGATAAAAATGACCATGGATTTATCACGATGCAGGCGCGCGGCATGCACATGGCGCAAAACGATTTGGTTTTTCATGATGTCTTGATCCTGGCCCAGGATCCGTCTTTTCGATTAACCCAACGGGTGATGGCCGATACAATACAATTGGGTGCGGATGGATTACAAACACATCAGGCCAATATATGGGATGCCCAAGGCGTTAAAACAACCGGCCCATTTCACGCGTCCACATCGCTAACGGCGCAAACGGTTCTTGATCGATATATGCAACCAGATCAGATTTCGTTTTGGCAATTGCCGTCATTTATCCATAAAATGGAATCCGTGGGTGTTCCCATGCGCGGCCATTGGGTTCAGTTTTGGACACTCTTGTTTTTGCCTTTGACCATGATTGCGATGGCCACATTGGGCATTGCCTTTTCCCAAACCAAACAACGCCGTAATTATAGCTTTGGTGTGAAATTTAGTTTGGGGGTCGTCACCTGCTTTGCGGTGTATTTTCTAACCAATATGTTCAGTGCCCTGGGCGCGACCGGCGTGTTACCCGCGGTATTGGCGATTGTCGCACCACCTTTGATTATTATTGCGGGGGCCGGTGTTTTTATGGCAACATTTGATACCATATAATATGATCATTAATTATTAACCGAAGGAAACATACCATGCCAATTAAAAAGAAAAATACCATGCGTCATCGGATCATTATATGGGCATTGATTATAACGGTGGTGGTGTTAATGCTGATTTCATTTTCTCCGGTTCAACAAGTTACCGAAATCGTTTTGTATCCATGAATTATATCGATATTTTTTTAGAGGCGTTGGCCGCCGAACGTGGGCGCAGTAAAAATACGATCGCGGCATATGGTCGGGATCTGCGTGCGGCCACAGATGCGTTGGGCGATTTAACATATGCCGACGAAACGATGATTAGCACCTATATAAATAATCTTGATGCTACGCCGGCCACCATTTCCCGCAAGATCAGTGCATTACGCACTTTTTTCAAATTTTTGATGTTGGAAAAGATTATTGATAAAAATCCCACCATTGGGATAGAGGTACCACATTCATCGCGTCATTTACCCAAATTATTAACACCCGATGAAATCAATTTGCTGATTTCATCGGCCGGCGACGTACGCCACGCCACACGGTTGCGTGCCATGATTGAATTAACCTATGCGTCGGGATTACGTGTATCGGAACTTTGCGAATTACGGGCATCGGCGGTATTAAAAGATAAATTATTAATTCACGGCAAGGGTGCCAAAGAACGTCTGGTCCCCATGCATGCAGGGGCGGTGGATGCATTAAATCGTTGGATGGAAATGGCCGATATTGACCCATCAACAAATGCCTATGTTTTTGCATCGGGGGGGGCGTCGGGCCATATTACACGTGATGGATTTTTTAAAATCCTAAAGAAATGTGCGATTCTGGCCGGGATTAATCCCAAAAGGGTCAGTCCGCACGTCCTACGCCATTCGTTTGCATCGCATCTGTTGGTGGGGGGCGCCCATTTACGGGCAATACAAACGATGCTTGGGCATGAAGATATTTCAACAACACAAATTTATACCCACGTCATGCCTGAACGATTAATTGAAACGGTACAGGAACACCATCCCTTGGCCAAGGAGGTATTTTAACCATGATCAAAAAATGTGACCATCCCGGATGCCCAAAGGCCGGAACATGCCGGGCGCCAAAAAATCGTGAACTGCGCGATTACTGGTTTTTCTGCCAGGAACATGCCGCCGAATACAATAAAAATTGGAATTATTACGCGAATATGTCCCCCCAAGAAATTAACGCAGAATGGGAACGGGAAACATTTGGCACGGCGGATGTGGATCGCCAACAAAAAAATCATGATGCCCGGGACTATGCCAAATTTATTGATGACTTTTTATCGGGACGTGATCGTTTTGACCAATTGGGGAAAAATCGCCCTGCGCCATCGCCAACGGTTATGGGTGCATTGAAATTATTCGATCTGAACGTGACGGTTGGTTTACGCGAAATCAGTGCACGATACCGTAAATTGGCGAAAAAATATCATCCAGATACCGGTGGCACCACATCCGATGCCGAAAAATTTGCCAAGATTTCCGCCGCATACGACATATTAAAGAAGCATTTTGGAAAAAAATAACTGGAAAAAAAACGTCCAAAATGTAAGAATTAAATCACATCGGTCTTATCGATGTGTGGCGTAGTGGCCGTTAAAGGTAAATAACCCCAACCAATTCTGGTCGGGCGTGCGTCGGATTTTTCCAGACGTATGATATTGTTGAAAAACATTCACACCTTTATATGTCGCCATCAATGAACGCCGTCGGCCACAAATGGCGGTGTATTTGGCCAACCATAAAAGAGGGAGAAAGAAACATGGTCACACTAATCGATGCACATTATTATGGAAATGAATTGCGACGGGCCCGTAAAAGCGCGCGCCTTAACCTTAGCGAAACGGCAAATATTCTAAATATTGATCGTCGCGATTTGTTGCGATTCGAAGTGGGGACCAAAATTCTGCCCCCGGCGGTATTACATCGCTTGTTTCATTTTGGGTTGGTGACCATATACACGCGTCACAAACAACACACAGAAAAAAACGGTATTTAGAAATATCAAAATTTTCGGGGGACATATCCCCCGAAATTCATTTCATACAAATTCGTTAAACCGTGCTATACCCCGCTTTGACGAAAACGCGGGGGGATGGAAACCACCCATTTTTGCCCCACCATGGATGGTTTTCCCCATGCATAAATCGGCCGCACAAGGGTTTGTATGCGGCGTGCCATCTTAATCGCGCGCATTCCGCGAACACGTCGATGGGTTACCGCATCAATTGTACCATTGCCCCGTCGACGCAAATGGGCGACCCAATCGGGACCACGGGCCGCGGCCTTGGCCATCAACATATCCATATCTACCGCACCAAAATGCATCAGATAAAGGTTTTTATCAATATGAAAATTCTTGCCACGGATATGGTGGAACCCACTGCCCCAGCACAGGGGACGAAACATCACCACGGGTTTTGTATATCGTGTCGAAAGCAACGCATATCCCCGTTGGTCCAACAACGGACGCGATGGATCCAATTGCTTTTCCATATTCATATGTTGACCCACATCCAATCCCAAGCCCGACAAGGACGACATCCCCCGTTTGGCGGCCAATGATAAATAATCCCCCAATGTCATCCCTACCGCCGGATCTACAATTAAAAATTCATCTGTATCACACCCCACGACAATATCGTAACCATCGTGAAATAAATCGGCGGCCAATTGAGATAACAACCCAATACGATATTTATCCCCCTTGGCACGGGTCATATCTGTGTGGGGTATTTTTTTTATATGGGCCCGCCCCGCATTATCGGGGGCCACTTGGTCCATGCCATCAAGATAGATATAGAGATTTTCAGATCCAAATTGATCACCATAATATTGAATCCAACGGTTCAAGAAAAATTCATCATTACGTGCCATGGTAATGGCGGCAATACGCATGGTTTCCGGCTTTTTTTGCGATTGTGTGGATGATGAATGATGTGTGGTTGTCATATTCCCTCGATAAAAATTTTACGTATAAAATGTTTGACGTTACGATACCCAATTTTAAACGGATTTCGTGTAATAAACCATTTATTAAACGCGATACCATAAATACGAATGGCATCACCCAAAATCGCATCACGCATTTGCGGGTCACATCGACGCAGTACATATGAAATCTGCCCCCCCAATGCCCCACATCGACGACGCCATGATAATTTCTTGATAAACGGCATACCGGCCCGATACAATCCCGCCACCCGGTTATAGGTGCCCCGCCCCCGCACATGATAAAGGCCGTCGGTTGTATACCCCGCCTGGCGCAATGTTTGGGTCAATCCGTTTTCATATCTGGCAATAACATCCCCTTTGGATGGCAATTTGGTAATCGATGTCACAAATTCATCAAACCATGATGTATCAAAGACAGATGGCCGGAACCCCATAAACCAAGATTCGATATGGGGCCGGGAACGATGCACCTTATACGCCATACCAAATGCATCTGTATCCAAACTTTCCATACGATCCAAGACGGGGCCGATATCATATAATGGCCCATAGACAGAATCGTTCACCAGGTACACAAAATCATAATGGGTTAACCCCAAATTATCCCGTGCCCAGATGTATGCCCGTTTATACGATCCAAAATCATATTCGCCGTGTCGTTTGGCGTCCACATGACGGACAAAGGGGGCCAATTTCTTTAATTCTGAATCCGGGGCATCGTTATCCATAAACACCACCACATCACCGTGCTGGGCCAATGCCCGAACATACAAGATTAATGACGCATCCACCGTGCCCAGACCCGTGGGATCATATGCCGCAACCAAGAATAAACGTTTTTTTGTCATATATTTACTATACCTGTTTTTTCTCTAAAAATAAATCATAAAACGCCCCAATGGGGCGTTTTATGATTTATTGTTCTGCGTTTTTACGCGTCTTTTTACGAATGTTACTATCGAGTTCTTTTTTGCGTAACCGAATCGTATCTGGGGTTACTTCGACCAATTCATCATCTTGGATGTATGACAATGCCTCTTCCAGCGAGATGCGCCGCGGCGGGGCCAAGAATAATTTTTCATCTGCCGTGACCGACCGCATATTGGTTAATTCTTTGCCCTTGATGGGATTAACCTCCAGATCATTTTCTTTGGTGTGTTCACCAATAATCATCCCTGAATAAACCTGGGTTTGTGGTTCAATAAAGAGTGTCCCCCGCGGTTGCAAATTAAACAAGGCGTACGTGGCCGCGGCCCCGTTTTCCATTGATACCAACACACCCGGACGATATTGTGATATCGCCCCGCGATAGGGACCGTATTCGGCAAAAACCCGGTTCATAATGCCGGTTCCCCGTGTATCGGTCCGAAATTCCGATAAATATCCAATTAATCCCCGTGATGGTGCGGAAAAAACAATACGTGTTTTCCCAACGCCCGATGGCTTCATTTCTGTAATGGTGGCCTTGCGTAATGTCATCTTTTCAATCACAACACCCGAAAATTCATCATCAACATCAATCACCACATCTTCGATCGGTTCCAATATCTGACCGGATTGATCGGTATGGGTGACAACGCGGGGGCGACTTACACTTAATTCAAAACCTTCGCGGCGCATGGTTTCAATCAAAATCCCCAATTGCAATTCACCCCGCCCCGACACTTCGAACGATTCATTATTCTCGCTTTGTTTCACTTTTAATGCAATGTTCGTTTCGGCTTCTTTGAACAATCTTTCCCCAATCATCCGAGAGGTCAGTTTTTTCCCACCCGATCGGCCCGCCAGGGGCGAAGTGTTCACAAAAAATGTCATGGTTAATGTCGGCGGATCAATCGGCAATGCCGGAATCGGTTCCGTCACCGATAAATCGCATAATGTATCCGCCACCGTCGCCCGCGAAAATCCGGCCACAACGACAATGTCACCCGCACTGGCCGTATCACGCGACACCTTTTCAACACCGCGATGTTCAATAATCTTGGTGATTTTTGCCTGTTCGACCAATTCCCCTTTCATATTAATGGCCTTGACCGGTTGACCCACCTTGACCGTTCCACTTTCGATCTTGCCGGTTAAAATTCGACCGACATAGGGATCTGCCTCTAACGTGGTGGCCAACATACGAAATGGGGCATCCAATTGGCAACGGGTGCCATTGCAATCGGGCGCCGGCACATGATCAACAATTAATTGAAACAGCGGTGCTAAATCTTTCTTTTCATCATTTAAATCGCGAACCGCCCATCCATCGCGGCCCACAGAATATAAATATGGGAAATCCAATTGTGAATCCGTTGCCCCCAATTTATCGAACAAATCAAACGTTTCATTCAATACTTCGTCCGGGCGGGCATCACTGCGATCAACCTTGTTAATGCATACAATCGGCCGCAGACCCAATTTCAATGCCTTGGACAACACAAATTTGGTTTGGGGCAATGGTCCCTCGGAACTGTCGACCAATAAAACCACCCCATCCACCATGGATAAGATACGTTCTACTTCGCCACCAAAATCCGCATGCCCGGGCGTATCAACAATATTGATTTTATATTCGCCCCATTGAATCGATGTGGGTTTGGCCGAAATGGTAATCCCACGTTCACGTTCGATATCCCCACTGTCCATGACGCGATCATCAACCTTTTCATTGGCACGGAATGTTCCGGCCTGTTTTAACATGTTATCGACCAGTGTGGTTTTCCCATGGTCAACGTGTGCAATAATTGCAATGTTGCGAATTTTCATCTTAAACTGCCTTGGTATATGTTATATTTGGGCAATTTTATATGATAAATATCTGATTTTCAAGAAATATATAAAAAATATTGACTTTTAATATTTTTTGTCTATTATAAAACAATTAACGGTTTATCCAACCAAAGGGTACATCATGCATAATGAACAGATTTTGAACGAAATTCGTGAAACGTTGGACAATTTTTACGGTGCGGCGCGTTATTGCGTCATGCATCAATGGCGCCAAATGACAATGGTTCAACGGCGGGGTGCGGTGGGTGCACTGATGTTGATGCGCGATGTTGCACAAAATCCAGGGAACTATTTTTCACGCAACGCCACGATCAATGATTGGCAATTGCGTTCTATTGAATATATTCAAACCAAAAACGGTCCCAAGCTTGCCCGGATATACAGTATGAAGGTCCGGCCCGGTGACCGATTGGCCAGTCGTGTTGGCCAGGCGTTGGACACCACACTGGAACGGAAATTTATGTTTTCGAATTTCTGCAATGCCATTGTCGACTGGGAATATGGTCGGACATCTACAAATCCCCATTGCCAGGCCCAGGCATTTATGCATATTGACAAGGTACGCGATATTATGCAAGAATCGAAAACCTGGAAAAAGGCATATCCGAAAAAGCGTCAAAAAAATCCAGTCATGGATGCAGCGACCATAGAGGAAAAACCAACGTCCCAAGATGCAAAACAAAAATCTGTGGATATGGTTTTGACCAACGAAAACGCGGCGACACAACCAATACATACCGTTGATGCGCCAATGGAAACGGCCCCCAGAACCACGGCACCGGCAATAGACAAATCGGTTTTAACACCGCGTTGTGATTGGCAATCGGTTCGGGTTTATGATTCCATCTATACGTTGGATCCCATCGAAAAAATGGTTCGATCATTGGCCCAAACGCCCGTTCAGACATCATGTGATACCCCAAAATCTGATGCACGAACGCCGTCCAATGATACATCGGTTGCCGTTGTGGTATCATTGCCCCTGGTGGCCCAATACCCTGTTCAGACGTCAAACCTGGATTATAAATCCGTTTACGTCCAGGCTGATGACCAGAATTTGGTACCGGTATCGGACCATCTTGATCCAGAAATTACCACGGCGTTGGTTTTGGTTGATCATCCAATCAATGCATTGGTCCCGGTTGAAAAAAACAAATCCCTTGTTGCCCGGAATAAAAAACCAATACCGGGGTGGGTATGTAAAATGGAATCAGGATATGTTTTTGGCCCGTTAATAAACACCGATTTTTCGGGTGCAGAGTACCAAAAATCTGTCCAATCCGAAAACCGTGTAATCACAAGTGTCTTGATCCAAAAGAATCGCACATATACAAAGTAAATAGCATAGAGAGGTAGAAAATGATACATAAAAAGATTGATTATGAATTAACTGTGAAAAAGTTTTTAAAAAATGCGTGGGCGTTCTTTGATAACCGTATGGGTAATGCCCCCAACATGTGGGAATATGATGGCGCCCAGAAAGCAGCAGAACGCATAAACACAATTTTGCATGCATACCCAGAATTTTTTCGGGATATTCATTCACGCGATGCCATGTTCAATATGTTTAACAAATGGGCGTTTGCCCGTTTGGGTGGCCCAGATAACGGCATCCGCACTGCATTTATCAATGCGATGTGGGCGGCGGCAAAAATGCAGAAAAAGCCATCCAAAGAAAACCGCACAAAATTCTTGTGGATGTTAAAAAAATGGAATCATACAACATCAACCAACATGTTTAAAGATTTGTATTATCCGTTTTTGTCGCCTGCGACTTTTGCGGTCAAGGAAAAATCAAGTCATGCGCGTTAAAGAAAAACCGGCATATGCCGGTTTTTTATGTGCCCCCTACTATGGGGTGATTTAATGTTTCCCACCAATCTTGGTGCGTCCACCCATTAATGGTTGCAAGGCGCACGGAATATTCACCGATCCGTCGGCATTTTGGTGATTTTCAATAATGGGAACCAATGCGCGCGGCACGGCGATACCGGTATTATTTAATGTGGCACAAAATTGCACCGACCCATCGGCGGCACGATACCGGGTATTGGTGCGACGCGCCTGAAACGTGCCGATGGACGAACAACTGCCCAATTCTTTATATCCATTTTCTGATGGAACCCATGCCTCTACATCATTCATCTTGACCTTGTTAAAGCCCATATCACCGGTTGAATTGGCCAAGACACGATATGGCAATTGCAAATCTGCCATAATATCACACAGGTTCTGTAACAGTTGTTCGTGCATATCATCACTTTGATCGGGGGTACAAAAAACGTATTGTTCCACCTTGTTAAATTGATGTACCCGAACCAGCCCCCGGGTATCCCGCCCGGCCGCGCCGGCCTCTTTACGAAAACATGGTGAAAATCCCGCATATTTAATGGGCAAATCTTTTTCATTTAATATTTCCCCCGCATGCATGGAATTCATCACAATTTCGGACGTGCCGGCCAAACAACGATCCGTCCCGGCCAACATAAAGACATCATCATTCATCACCGACATATCTGATCCCATAAAATGCCCGGCGTTAAAGATTGTTTCCGGCTTGGTTATTGCGGGACATTCGATTAATGTAAATCCGCGACCAACCAATTTTTGAATCACATATGTTTCCACCGCCCGTTGGAGTTCGGCCCCCTCGCCCATCAGGGCATATGTACGTGATCCACAAATCTTGGAAATTTTTTCTGGGGCCCACCATCCATTCATATCTAACAAATCCCATTGGGGACGTGGGGTAAAATCAAAAACCCGTGGTGTGCCAACACGCCGAATTTCGACATTTGCCGTGTCGTCCGGTCCAATGGGTGCGTCCGGTGACGGAATTTGGGGCACACGATGCAATAAATCATTTAATCGTGCATCGGCCGCGGCCAATTCGGTCATATCGGCGGCAATTTCATCCCCTATTTTCTTTGATGCTGCGATCAATGGGGCCTTGTCGGTGGCGGTGGCAATATCGCGACTTATTTTATTTTTTTCGGCGGTTTTTGCCTGGGTTATTGTTTTTAATTCCCGCACACGCGCATCCAGTGTTAATATCGCGTCCGTTACATCTTCAAACCCTTTGACATGACATGCGTTTTTAACCACATCTGGGTTTTCGCGAATATATTTAAGGTCCAGCATGATTTATCATCCTTTGTATTAATGCCCCCAGCATACCGCACACAACCATGGAAATCAATATATTCATTGGTGGGAAATAAAAAAACAGCCCCGTGGGGGCTGTCCCGCATATCAGGATGTATTAAAGTCAACAGAACGCTTTTGGCATGCGCTTCTAAAAAGGTCGGGTTCATTTTATTTGCGTCTTTCTGATGGTTATGGTATGCTGATGTCACCATAGACAAGGAGATTTTACATATGGATATGTATGACGTGATTATTTTGGGATCTGGCCCGGCCGGATTGACGGCGGCCCTTTATGCGGCCCGCGCCAACAAACGGACGATTGTTCTGGGGGGGGATCGTTTGGGTGGCCAAACGGCCGGGATTGCCAAATTGGAAAACTATCCCGGTTTTTTGGGATCGGGAATGGAACTGTCTGAATTTATGAAGCGCCAGGCAGAAACATTCGGCGCAGAAATTGTAATGGTATCCGCCAAAACGATTTCTGGCGACAGCGAAAGCGGATTTAACATTTTGGCCGATGACAATAAACGCTATGTCGGAAAAACCATTATTATTGCCACCGGTGCATCACCGCGCAAACTCGAAATCGATGGGGCCCGGGAATTAATGGGCAAAGGTGTTTCTTACTGTGCCACGTGCGACGGATTTTTCTATGCTGAAAAAGACGTCATGGTCCTGGGCGGCGGAAACAGTGCATTGAACGATGCCCTGTATCTGGCCGATATTGCCAAGAATGTTAAAATTGTTTACCGCAAAGGGGCCTTTACCCGTGCCGAAGCGGTGTTACGTAACCGCGTGTCCGAACGCGAAAATATCGAATGCTTATTCAACACCGATCTGTCCAAGATCAGACCAACCGACGATAATCGCCTGGTTGTCACGACCACAGACGGAACCGAAATCACCATCGATGGGTTGTTTGTGGCCATTGGACATGAGGCGAATACGGACTATCTCTCTGAAGATGTGACGCGCGATAATATGGGTCGTTTGGCCCCATCGGCATTACCCACCGGTGTTTATGTGGCCGGTGACGTGCATGCCGATATCAAGATGCAAATCGCCACCGCCGTTGGTACCGGATGCACTGCGGCCATGGATGCCATTGCGTATTTAAATTCAAAAAGCTGATGGAATAAACAATCCATCCGGGCATCGGTTTTTCGATGCCCGATTATTTTTATCTTTGTGCACGAAATCCGCCATTTTTATGGTTTTTGATATTGGACGTATGGGTGAAAAAATGCGGGATATATTATCCCGCATTTATCAAAACTTCCCTATATCGCCATACGTCGAACCTCTGGGGTCATTTCATCTTGGAAAAGTTCTGGTTGATCCATCGTTCTTTCAAAACTTTTGACAAACAAATAATCACTTAGCCGGTTCATATATTGCAACACCGGGGAAAAATTCATTCCATATTTTTCCGATGGCTCACACACCCGGTCATTTTCAGCCATGGCCACAATCAAACGTTCGGCCCGGCGGCATATCGCCCGTGCCAAAGACACATATCCCCGGGGATTGATAAAATGCGGCGGGATGGAATTATTATGTCCCGTGATATAGTTTTCTAAATCCCACAGGTGCGCCGCCACGCGTCGTTCATCCACATTTTTATAATAGAAATATCCCATCAGTTCTGACAAGAACGTTTGAATATCATCAAACTGATCCCCCGCAATCCCCAGTGCACATGACAATTCATCAATTGTTCCCATGATTTCAATCACAGGATGGGTCTTGCTGGCGATGCGGTCCGGATTTAATTGGGTCATTCCTGTATCACCCGATTTTGTGGTAATTAAGGCCATGATTAAAACCCCTTGGTTTAAGCATTATCAATGACAAAATGTAATCCATAATGCTTTTTGTTCGTTTTTTATTTTACGCCTATCCCGTACACTACGTCATGGTATGTACGGGATTTGCACTATACCAATTCGCATCCGCCGGCGCTGCATGCTGCCTCTGCGCCGAAATTAACGAAATTCTTTTCTTCTTCGATCCGTTCCAGGTGCAAATCGCGTACATGTTCGGCAAAGGCACGATAAACATCTTCATTCGTGTCTTCGAATGGGGCCTGAATATATGTGGCATCCGAATATGGCAACAGTGAAATACCTGTATATTTATCGCGGTTGGCCCACATCCATTCACGCACGTCATCCCATTCATGATTTTTAACATTACATGTACATGATACGTTGTTATAGTTTTCACCCCGAACATGGCCCGGCATAACCCAATTTTCAAAGATGAATTTTACCCGTTCCAAGAAATCAATCGCCGTTTCATTGCGCCGTGTCACGGCCCCATTGGGGGCACGAATAACCATGGAAATCACGCCATTTTTATCCGGATTCATTTCTTCATCTTCGATCATTTCCGGGAAATTTTCCACCATGTAATTATATAATGGTTCCATCTTGTTCACGCGCAGACGTCGGATATAATGTTTGGCATGCCATGCGTGAATCCCACTGGACGTGCCCAATACCAACGATCCCGTTCCATCTGGTTTGACCGTTGTCATGCGATCGGCGGTTTTAATACCAATGGCATCGGCGACGGTTTTATTCGCCCGCTTGACCGCATCAACCGCGGCGGCAAAATCCAAGGCTTTTAAATCCGGATGCGATGCGATACCCGTCAATGATACCCCAATCAGGGCCATATCTTCGGCATTCTTTTTCCATTGGGGATCAATATATTTAAAATCAGTATATGCCGCCTGTAATGTGCCCAACACCGCCGCATAAAATGCACGTTCGTTAAAATCATCTTGGGATTCAACACTGCCCAGATTAACCGACGTTAAATTGCAAAATCCCATTGATGGCATGGATATTTCACAACATGGATTAACCAGCCATTCGTTCGAATTGGTCCACACAATGCCCGGTTCCCCACATCCAGAATCTTGGCATTGGGTAAATACGCGATCAAAATCTTCACGTGTGGCGGTTGCCCGATCAAATTGCACCGAATTGTTGGCCAATGCCCGTTGTGGGTTTTGTTCCCAGAACCGCCCTTCTTTGGCATGTAACATTAATTCATCATCTTTATCAAACAGACAGATCATCGAACTGCGCCGGACACCGCCCGCCAACACGGATTCCGATATGAAACAGCAAATGTCATAACAATCCAATGATGTCAACCGCGTCGCCCCAGACGCCAGACGTTCGTTCAACAACCGCGTCAAATTATCCAACGTTGTTTTTAATGGCCCCGACCCGGGCGCGGCGCACATACTGGAATGAATCAAGGCACCTTTGGGCCGGATCGGGGTTAAATCAAATTCAATATCATCACCCGTGACAAAATATGCATGAAATAATGCGCGCGTACAATCGGCCCACCCTTCGATTGAATCTTCGGGTGTAAACAGGGTTTTATGCCCACTGCGCGCGGCAAATTCAGGTAATTTATCAATAAAATTGTGACGCACAGAAAATCCCACCCCGCATCCACATAATAACAGATAGAATAAATCAGAAAATGCCGCCACGGTATCAATCCCAATTGCCGAACAATTATACATCCGTGCGTTATTGGCAAGAACCGCCGCCCCACCAAACTGCATCGACCGCATAGACGGCAAAATCTTTTTCGCCCGCACCAATTCATACGCCCGTTCAATTAAATCCGCAACCTGGGGGAAACGTGTCAAATGCATCTGTTTATTGCGTTCAATTGTTTCATCCCATGTTTCACGCCGCTTTTTTTCCGGCATGTATTTGGAATATTTCATATAATACGTCAAATCAGACAATAATTTCAGAGATTCATTCATCTTACGCGCCCTTCCCTTTGCGTTTGGTGCCTGTTTTCTTTTTGAACCCTCCTTTTTGTTCAAAAAATCAACAGATAGTGTTAAATTTAATGATTCGCACACAATATATAGTATTTATAGACGCTATAACTTAAAAAAATTACACAAAGTAATATTCTTTTCTCTTGACCTTTGATTTCCCCAAGGAATCCGGGACTTTTACGAATCGTCCCAACGATAAAATTGACACCAAGCCTTATTTCGTATCAACATATTGACGACACATTGCTATTTTGTACCTATATTTTGTGTTTTTGGCAAATATTCCTATAAAAATATCCCCCATGGGGGGATGATTATGTGGCAAAAGAAAATTATTCTTTACCAGAAATAAATGCGGTTATTTGATGACGCAATTGTGATGCCCACCAATAGGGGGGGCTATTTAACGCACCGGCATCAACAACCCCCTTAAGATATTGACGCGCCATCGCCCGATCGGCATCATTATCGAGATAACGCACCTTGCGAAAGGCCCATTTAATAAACAACCACAGAAAGTTTTTTTGCCATTGATTCATTTGATAGGGTGTGGCACATCTTTCATATAGACCATAGGCCGATTGAATACCGATACACACACTTTGCATTATTTTTAATTGCTTGGCCGACAAGACAATTCCACCAAAATTGGGAACATAAAAATAAAGAGGCAACGCCGTAATCGTTACACGGGGATTACGTAACATAACCGCACTCCACCATGGCATATCTTCGAACAAAATACCCTTTATAAAGGGGATATCGGCGATTAATTCGCGGCGATACATGTTTTTCCATACCTGACAATGCTTAATTTTCCACTTTTTATCACGGGACCATCTATTATGGCTAAATTCTGTGGCATAGGCATAAATATCATCAGTAACACGTGTTTTGATTTGATCAATATCATAATGCCGATGCATGCGGCCCGGCACCACCGAATCCGTATCCAAATGCAGAAAATGGCGAACCATCAATTGCGGCCGATAAATCCGATCATATGTCCATGATACAATGTCCGATCCATCCCGTGTGGCCATATAATGGGCAATTTCCATTGTTTGGGGATGAATAAAATCATCACTATCAAGATACATGATATATTCACCTGTGGCGTGGGTCATCCCCACGTTGCGCGCATCCGACAGCCCCCCGTTTTCTTTGTTCACAATAACAAATCTTTTGTCGCGCGCCGCGTATTCGGCCAAAATTTTATCGGACCCATCCGGACTGCCATCATTAACACATATTGCCTGCCAATCTGAAAATGTCTGATTTAACACACTATCCAGACAGCGCCGCAAATATTTTTCCACATTATAGACCGGAATAATAATCGAAATAATGGGCATTATGCATCCTTGTTCATATGATTAATCATGACATCGGCCACACTGCCGGGGGTTGGATTTTTGGCCCATGGACTGCGGTACGTTGTTTTTTGAAAAAACGCCCCGGCGGTGTATTGATCAAACAATTTTTGGTCAAAGGGTTGATTAATATCTGTCCACCATAATACATGGGTTGGATCTTGATTAACATGCGGCATTTTTTCAAAATACTTGGCCGCCGTGGGATCATTTTGCACCACCGCCTTGAACATCAATTGATGCATAAAATAATCAAATTCCCGGTTTTCTGCCATCCAGAAATTTATAATGGTCTGACGCCATGCGGCCAATAGATATGATCCCCGACGCCCGCGGATAAAGCAATTTTGAATAAAGCTATAGGGGCTGCCCACGACATTACCGGCCAAAAAGACAAAGAAATCCGTATCCACAATCCATTGGGGAATCGGGGCGGTCACAAAGGCCGTCGAATCCAACCAAAATCCACCATGTTGATACAATAATTCCACGCGACATATATCTGCAAAATGGGCATTTTTAATATGTCCGCGGCGCCGTTTTTCTAATATTTCTTGGGGTAAATCGATCCAATCCCATAACGTCTTTTCATCCAAAATAACTAAATCTTGGTCGGGACAATTTTTACGAATACTGCGCCAACATGCCTGAATCAGTGGGGGCGCATTCTTTTCCCCCTGAAGCCAGAGTGTAAATATTTTTTCACATTTATTCGTGGGCTTGACCTTTTGTTCGGCAATTGTGCCGGGCGCAGGTACGTAACGTTTTAAATAACGGGGGATGGCCACCGTCGCCACCGCACACCGATGTTCACGACGCCGATCGCGTGACCACCAGAGTGGATTTAGAATATGTGCCCGTAACACAATATCGGTTAATGCCCATGTACGACTTAGCTTCATTGCCATCCCCTTTGTTGGCGCTGTGTTAATTATTCCACGTCCATCGGTGTATCATCTGCATCATCATCCGATGGCCCCGTGGTCATTTCATCGGCAATGCCACCCGCACGTGCCATGATTTTATCCAACAATTCTTTCTGAACTTCTTCGTGGTCACGCAACCATTGACGTGCGTTGGCTTCGCCCTGGCCCATGCGTTCGTTGTTGTATGAATAAAAACTGCCGGCCTTTTCGATCAAATCATATTTCACGCCCATATCTAAAATTTCACTGATCCGTGAAATGCCTTCGCCATACATGATTTTAAAATCAACGGTCCGGAATGGGGGCGCGACTTTGTTTTTTACCACCTTGACCCGGGTTTCATTTCCAATAACATTTTCTTTGTCTTTGATCTGACCCGTGCGACGGATATCCAGACGAACCGAGGCATAGAATTTTAATGCATTCCCGCCAGAGGTTGTTTCTGGATTTCCAAACATAACACCGATCTTCATACGAATTTGGTTGATAAAGATCAACAGCGTATTACTGCGTGATACCGATCCCGCCAGCTTTTTCAAACTCTGGGACATTAAACGGGCGGTCGTCCCCACAAATGAATCACCCATGCTGCCTTCTAATTCTGCCTTGGGCACCAATGCCGCCACAGAATCAATCACCACAACATCCACCGCCCCCGATTTAACCAAGGTATCTGTAATTTCCAACGCCTGTTCCCCGGAATCTGGTTGCGAAATAATTAAATTCGCCACATCGACGCCCAATTTCTTGGCGTATACCGGGTCCAGCGCATTTTCCGCATCGATATAGGCGCACGTCCCACCTTTCTTTTGCGCCTCTGCCACGGCATGCAGGGCCAAGGTTGTTTTCCCACTCGATTCCGGGCCATAAATTTCAATAATACGCCCGCGCGGATATCCCCCAATCCCCAATGCAATATCCAGCCCCAGTGACCCACTGGATATGGCCTCTATGCTCTGTTGGGAACCATCACCCATTTTCATAATCGCTTCTTTACCGAACTGTTTTTGAATTTGGGCCAACGCCGATTCCAATGCCGGATTGCGCGCGGCACTGGGCGTTTCCTTAACCGCTTCTTTCTTTGCCATGAATTTCCCCTTTGTTTTTTGTACCATCACCATACAAAAATTTAGGGAACCAATCAATAAAAATATCGGGAATATATTCCTTATTTATGGGACCACAAAACAATTGTCGAAACAACCCCAATTGCCGCCGTCACCAACCATACCGACGCGGTTGTCCCCACCACGGCAATGCACCCAGCAGCCAACATCGGCGCCAAGACATTCGGCATATTGACACTGGTGCGGAAAACACCATAAAAACGCGTCTGTTGGGCCTTTTTCGCGGTATCAAAGAACAACAGGTCATGCACACTTTCCATACATGCCCCCGAAATCTGCCACAATACAAATATCGCCAAGAGCGTCCATCCCTGGGCCACGGTTGCCCACATTGAAAAGATCGCAAACGACATAAATCCCAATGTCAACCAAAAACGCGCCCCAAATCGACGTGCCAGACGGCCCATCGGTTCACTTAGAATTAAATACGGCACAATTCCCAACGTTAACACCATACCCAATGTATCTTTTGAAAATCCATTTTCAATAACGACAATGGGCACATACAAATACCGCATTGCCCGTAATGAATAGTATCCAAAATTAACAATATATGCCCGCAACATCCCCGGCGTTGTGAAAAATGCACGCGCCGTACGGCCCAATGCATGCACCGTCTTGCGTGGGTTGACACGTCGGGGATTTTTGTCTTCTTGGACAATACGAAAATATTTAAAGAACATCCACCCCATGGCATAGATAATGGCCGACGCAAAAAACGCCGCCCGATTACCGAAATGATTGGCAATCCCCACCGCAATCATCGGGGCAAACAATGCCCCCACATTCAACCACAAATGATAACGCGCATTCAGCTTTGCCATGCCAATATTTTTTGAGAAGTCGGCCATAAACAACGGAATTAACACCCCAACAAACGTAATGGCAATCCCTGTGGTGTAATCCAGGGCGATAAAGGTAAAGGGTTTGATCGAAAAACTCATCATTGCATAGCATATCGTCAATCCCAACATCGATGCATAAAACAATCGCGATTTAGATACAAAACGTAAAACCTCACCGGCAAATAATGCAACCAACATACAAAACGCCGAATACAATGCAACATACACCCCAACAACCGCCGATGATCCGAAAATCCCCAAAATAACCAATGAATAAACGGCATTATAAATCCCGTCGGCAAATCCAGTAAACACCCCCAGGTTTGCAAATGAAAACCCGCTGACGCTTTCTTTCATTGAAATATATTTATCCTTGGCCATGGTGTGCCTATGATATCACACCTGCCAAAAAAAATCCAATCGGATTTATTGCACCCCAATGTGTAATGGGGGGAACATTTTATTTCCGAATGGAAATCTTGGCAACCGCCGCATATCCAAAATATTGATCAATCCGCGCCCGAATTTCATCCAATCGATATGATAATTGTAACGCAAACGCCGGATTTGTTGCACGCAACGCAATGTTAAATTTTTTTTCTGGTGTTTTTTTAATCGACGCCAACCGTACCATGGATGCCAAATCGGCACCCATAACGACATCCCAACGCGCCACCAAATCCGCATCAGATGCGCGCGGCCCAAACATCTGCATTAACGCACCAACCGCACCGGCCAATGTTTGGGGACGGGCACGTCGGGATGAAAATTTATTTTTTTCTGGGTTCGACATAACTGTATTCTTTGGGCATTAAAACAAACATTTCGCCGTTTGCATGCTGGCCATGCGCCAATTGATAGGCCGCATCCCCACTGCCAAAGAAAATGTCCGCCCGGATCCATCCGCGAATGGCCGATCCTGTATCTTGGGCCACCATCAAACGGCGAAAGCGGCGTCCATCGGATAAATGCGTGCTGATATACACCGGCATCCCAAGGGTGTAAATACTGTCATCGACGGCAATACTGCGAATCTTGGATAATGGTGTTCCCATTTTCCCAATGACATCGTGGGATGGGGCCTCGTAAAAATAAACATAACGGGGATTACCATAAATCACATCACGCGCCAATGATGGATTCTTTTTTAAATGCATCCATACGGCATCCGCACTGTAACCGCCATCGGGACGAATGCCCCGGGCCCGTAATTGTTCCCCAATGGATTTAAAGGGCATATCATTGACCGCGGCAAAATTTAATTTAACCAAACTGCCATCGTCAAGTTTTAATACCCCACTGCCCTGAATTTGAATATTTTGAACATCGACAATATTGGCCCAATACAACGGCCGCCCAATTTGTTTTTCCACAATATCTTTCTTGGCAACCCCTTTGTATTGACGCCCATCGGTCGGCACCCCCATTAATGGTTCATTACACTGGGCCGTTTTGGTCCGACATGCCGGGATGACCGGGGAATAATATCCGGTATATTTTCCGGCGGTTTTTCCATGATCATCAAACACCTGATAGGGTTGAAAATTTGATTCAAACCATGCCCGCACCGTTGGAATATCGGCCGATGCACTGGGTAAATTACGGCATTTTTCGGCCATCAACTCCTGATCGGGGACAACACGTCCGGTATATTGAATCTTGGCCCGGCATGTATTACGAAATGCCTGCAGGGCGTAACGCACATCATCATCATCCCATCCCGGCAATGCATCAAACGACACGCGCCCCAGATTTTCGGGCACAACCGCATTCCCTGAACCACGCACGGTATACGATGGCGCCGTCAAATCACATGATGTCAATGTCCCCAACAACACCGCACATTTCAAAAATCCCCACATACATTTCATTTTTTATCTCCCTGGCCCTTGTAAAATAACTTCTTAAATGCTATATTATCATAAAACGATGTGTAAAAAAAGGAGCAAACACATGGCAAACAAATTTAATATCATTTCGCAATTTTTAAAAGACATTTCTTTCGAAAGTCCCAATGTCCCCGAATTGTTTTTTAAACAAGAAAATGCCCAGGCAAAAATGGAAATCAATATGGATATTCAGGTAAAAGGGGCCGAAAACAATTTGTTTATGGTTGATTTGATTACCAAGGCGCATTCCAAACTCGACATGGGTGAAAATGTCGAAGGCAAAACGATCTTTTTGATTGAATCAACGTTTTCCGGTCTGGTCCAGATGGAAGATAATAAAGATGAAGAAGCCAGAAAACGCACCTTGTTGATTGATGTGCCGACATTACTGTTCCCGGCGGTTCGCAGTTTGATTACCCGTCTAACGGCGGAATCAGGTTTCCCGGCATTTACAATGCAACCTGTAGATTTTGTGGCATTGTATGAACAAAAGCAAGGCGCGGCCAACGCAAAATAATCGCACAGAAAATTAAAAAAACCGGGAAATCCCGGTTTTTTATTTACCCAAACACAATTGGGAAAATGTGGCGTCCATAACGTCGGCGGCACTAATTGCGCCAAGAATTTTTCCCACATCATCCGCCGCCAGACGCACGTGTTCGGCCAATATATCGTAATTATCGCCGGCCCCAATCGCCAATCGCAAATTTTCGGCCGCATCGGTCAATAATCCATGTGTACGTGCATTGATTACCAATTCACTTTCCATGCCGTCCATCATGGCATGCATGCGGCGGCGAATTTCTGACATCAATATGTCCATCCCGTCACCGGTCTTGGCCGATGTATAAATCGCGTCCATACGCGTACCATGCGACAAATCCGATTTGTTAATCACCACAATTTCATTTGCCATTGGGACAAATGAATCCCCATCTGTTCCCACATGCACGATTAAATCGGCCGCCTGGGCGGTATCACGGGTCCGATCAATTCCCATTTGTTCGATTGCATCCGTTGTTTCGCGAATGCCGGCAGTATCAGAAATATTAACCAAGAACCCATCAATATCCAATGTTGCCGTCACCACATCCCGTGTTGTTCCCGGCGTATCGGAAACGATCGCACGATTGGCACCCAAAATACAATTAAATAACGATGATTTTCCCACATTGGCGTCCCCCACCAGCGCAATGTTAAATCCCCCGCGCACGGCGCGTACCGCCGCATAGCGCGACAATGCATTTGTTATTTCGTCATATAATTTTTGTGTTTTTTCCCGGATTGTTGGACCAATATTGGGGGGCAAATCATCATCGGCATAATCCAACATGGCCGCCGCATAGGCCGCAATTTCAATCATATCCTGGCGCCATGCGGTATACGCCCGACTGTCGCCACCCATCATCGATTGGATCGCCATGCGCCGTTGTTGTTCGGTTGTGGCATCCAATAACGCGGCCAAACCATCCACATCCGCCAAATCCATTTTCCCGTTATAAAACGCCCGACGTGAAAATTCACCCGGGGCCGCCATACGCATCTGATGCGCCCCAAGGAAATCAAAAATCTTTTGAATCACCGCATGGGCACCATGACACTGAATCTCTATGACATCGGTGCCGGTAAATGATCGCGGGCCCGAAAAATAAAGGATCAGGCATTGATCAATCAATTCCCCCGCGTCATCACGCATGTTGGTTAAATAGGCCCGGCGCGGTTCAATTTCATCGCGACCAATAAATTTTCGCGCCATCCCCGATAAATCGTCACCCGATATGCGGATTACCGCAACACCTGATTTCCCCCGTCCCGATGACAGGGCGTAAATTGTGTCGTTATTCATGACTTGGCCCCACTTAAATTCTTTAACGCCATCGGCACCAGACGTGCAACATCGGCACCGGGGTTATCTGAAACCAAATGTTGCGCCATATCTACAATATCCATCCGTCGATAGCCCAATGATTCAAGCGCGGCCAACAAATCAGGTAACGCGCCCGATGCCGCATCACCCCCAAAATCAAACCCGACACCACCCACACGCGATTTTAATTCGACAATGATTTTTTCGGCCACTTTTTTCCCAACACCTGGGGCCGTTGCAATGGTTTTGGCATCACCCGTTGCAATCGCTGTCATTAATGTATCGGCCTTGATCGTGGATAAAATGGCCAACGCCACCTTTGGCCCGACGCCCGACACACCGGTTAATTGATTAAACAGGTTTTGCGCCGCATGCGTCGAAAATCCAAATAAACGAATGGAATCTTCGCGGACCACCGTTTCAATCCAGAGCGTCACCGCCGCCCCCATCGTCATCATTTCCGGGCAAAAAACCTTGTACCCGGTGCCACCCACCATCAAGATGATAAAACCATCCCCGATATAATCAACAATACCTTGCAATTTACCAATCATTTGTTATCCTTTGGGTGTTATTTTAATCCATTTTAATCAAAAGGTCAAATTATGAGCGGACATAGCAAATGGCATAATATTCAGCATAAGAAAGGCGCGGCCGACGCCGCACGCAGTGGTTTATTCACCAAATTGGCACGTGAAATTACGATGGCGGCCAAATTGGGTGATAAAAATCCCGATAATAACCCACGCCTGCGCCTGGCAATTTTACAGGCACGGAAAAATTCGATGCCCAATGACAATATTAAACGGGCCATCGACAAGGCATCGGGATCAAGCACTGAAAACTATGTGGCCGTCCGGTACGAAGGTTATGGCCCCGGCGCCGTCCCTGTAATTGTAGAAGCGTTAACCGACAACCCACGCCGCACCGTGCCAGAGGTACGTAATATCTTTGCCAAAAACGGCGGCAACATGGGCGAAGAAGGCTCGGTTGCATTCCTGTTCACCCGCGCGGGACAAATTATGTACCCGGCATCTGTCGGCAAAAGCGAAGATGAAATGATGGAAATCGTGATGAATACCGGCGCCGATAATCTGGAAACATCGGACGAAGGATTTATTATCACAACCAAACCGGACGATTTTATTACCGTACAAAAGGCATTAAACGACATCCTCGGGGAACCAGAACAGGCCGAATTAACATGGCTGCCCAATATGCCCATGGATTTGGACGACGAAGCGTATGCCAAGTTAGAAAAGTTGGTGGATGCGTTGGACGACAATGACGATGTGCAAAAGGTGTTCACCGCCGCAGCATAAACGTATGCTTTGTGCATAAAAACGGGCACATTGCCCGTTTTTTATTTTAATTCAAAGACGCACATCATATAGGGGGATGAATACAGGGGGGAATCCGGAATATTTGACACGTTGGTTTCGTTTTTATTGACGAACCAATTGCCGTCGGTTGGTGCGGTTGATATGGTCCACGACTGGTACGCGGCGTTGTTGGTATCGACGAAATGTTGAAACAGACTGTTTCCGTGAATGCTGTGGTAACCGACCGAATGGTCAAAGACGGCGATAAATGCACTGGCGTTACCGACGCCGCCGGCAATTGAATCAATCGGGGTATCGCGTCCGTCGGAATAACTGTATTGTGTTGCGAATAAATAAGTTCCCGGCCCCAGTGTGCCGTTGGCGCATGCCGCGCGCGCATCGTTCAGGGTTTCGGGGTTATGCCAGTCGGCAAAGACGCCACCGGGCGATTGTTCCCGGCAACACGACACCATGCGCCATTGGCTGATATCTGTGGCGGGAATGTATTTTTTAACATCATCCAGGTTCATAAACGTATTAACAGGTGCGCCGGCCGGACGTGCGCCGTCCGCCGTTTCATTGGCGCCGGGGCATCCAATGGCGCCATAGGTGCATGCCGCGCGATGCATCCCGCCCGTACAATAATGTCCCAGACCACAGTCTGTGCACGCGGATAATCCATCCACAGAATACGTCCCCGGGGCGCAGTTCTGGGCCAGCCATTGGTTCCCAACATGTAATGCCCCGGCCGGGGCATTCCCGGCATTCAGGCTGCCATAGTACACCCCATCGGCCAACCCAATAGCCAGGGCGGGTATGGTCCGACGTACGGTATCCAAACGAATACTGGTATTTTCATAATGCAATGCCGCACCCAACCCGTCGTTTGGATTAGGCATATTTGGAAATGTGAAAAAGTGCGGATTTTTGCGTTTTTTATTTTGGGAATTTTGTCGATCCCAAACGACCGTTTGGATTAGGCATAGTGTCATAACCCCTAACCCCAGGAATTGTACCACGTTGCGGGGATTTGTGCAATGATAAAAATTGTCCTTTATTCATTGGTCCTGGGGGCGTATAATGGGAACATGACACGTATATTGGGAATTGATCCAGGGTTATTACATACCGGATGGGCTGTGATTGACAGCCAGGGCAACACGCGCAGGTATATTGCCAGTGGCGTGATACTGCCGTCCGTGAAACAGGAAATGGCGGCACGTTTGGTTGACATCTTTCGCGGGGTGGACGCGGTGTGTGAAACATATTCGCCCGATGCACTTAGCATTGAAATTATTTTCGTGAACCAAAATGCAAAAACGTCGCTGGCCCTGGGCCAGGCGCGGGCATCCGCCATCGTGGCGGCGGCCAACCGGGATATTCCGGTTTTTGAGTATGAACCGAACAAGATTAAAAAGGCCCTGACGGCCGCCGGTCATGCGGACAAAGATGCGGTAACCAAAATGGTACGCATGCTGTTGCCTGGGGCCAATCCCCATTCCCCGGACGAGGCGGATGCCATCGCCATCGCGTTGGCGCACAGCAATATGATGCGGTTAAATTATTAATTCTTTTGAATTAAATTCCCACGCAATGGTTCCTATTAAAATGGGGATTGGGGGCTGTTATACTATGCCTGCAATGAAACCAGATAACGATTATATCATTCAATCTGAAAATGATTTACACGCGCGACAATGCGTGCTGGTACGGGCGTTTCTGGCCAATTGCGCGTTAATCGTCTTGGCGGGTGTAATTATGATTACATTTGATTGTGGCGATGCCATGGCGGCATTCCTGGGCGGTCCACGGACCGCCGCCGCCCCTTATATGACACGTGGCCTGCTCGCATGGGGGATTGGCGGGGTTGTCATTTTTTTGGTGCCGGCCTTGGCGACATATTGGGCCCGTTGCGGATTGGATAAATAAAACGCCCCGTTGGGGCGTTTTTTATTCCTTACGCATGGGGTATTTCCCATCAATCAGGTTTTGACGCACAATATGATGCTTGACCTTTTGGGTACTGGTCATGGGTAATTCATCTGTGGTCATGGCGAAATGGGTCACCCATTTATAACTGGCAACTTTTTTATTGGCATTGGCCACCGCCGTCGCCAATCGATCCAGTGTCATATCCGGGTCCACACTAAATACACCATATGCAACGGTTTTATCTTTGACCCGATGTTCAAATACCGCCACATTATTGACCCCGGGAATATCCATGAATAACGCCTGTAATTCGTCCGGATAAACGTTTTTACCCGAATCCAAAACAATAACCTGTTTTTTGCGACCGGCAAAATGCAATTCACCGTTTTTGTCCATCGATACCATATCGCCGGTATTAAAGAACCCACGTTCATCAAAGACCACCGAATTGGTATCAGGATTATTCAGATATCCGCCAAACACCTGGTGACCACGCACCCACAACACACCGATTCCATCCGCGTCCATATCACGAATTTCACATTCATTGTTGGTGGTCGGCGCACCAAAGGCAAATGGAACACGTTTTTTGGTATGCTTTGAAATACAAATTGGCCCCACGGTTTCGGTTAACCCATACCCTTGGATAAAACGCATCCCCAACCGTTCATAGAACGTTTCCACCTCTGGCTTGGTGGCGGCGCCACCCGCAATCAAGAGTGATACGCGCCCCCCAAATATCGCCCGCACAGGATCTTGGATCCGGCGCACCAAAAACCCAAGGCCAATTTTATTCAATGTTTTTCCGTATTTTAACACCAGTGATGCCAACCACCACAGATGACGCGCCTTTAACGTATCAATAATACGATTACGGATCACTTCAAATAAACGGGGAACCGCCGGAATGGCATGTGGCCGGTACTGTTTAAAATCTTCCATAATTTCTTTGGGATTGACCGTCGGTTGCAATAACACGCCGGACCCAAAATGCAAACAGGCCAAAATTTCGACCGCAAATCCAAAAATATGGTACATGGGTAAAAATCCATACATGATTTCACCCGAATGAAAATAGTCCCGCATATCATCCAGAGAATTGGCGCATTCGATCAAATTAAAATGCGTTAATGGCACAATTTTCGGCGTCCCGGTGGACCCGGACGTAAACGACATGGTCGCCACATCCAATGATTCCAACGGCACCGGTTTTAATTCGGGATTTGCCTTGGGATCTTTGTGTTCAATATCGAAAAATTTAAACTTTTTTGTTTTATATTGGAACGATTTTTCCGCACAAACAATGTGACAATCGGTTGATGTCATCATATTATCATATTCAAATGGCGTCAAATTTGTATCCAGTAATAACGCCGTCCCGCCCAAATACCAAATCGCAAATAATGTAATAGGAAACTGGGGGATGTTATGCGACAAAATACCCACAATGTCGCCACGTTGAACACCCGCCGCATTCAGGGATGCGGCACGCCGCTTTACCAATTCAACAAAACCAGAAAACGTCACCCCTTCGCGCACCAGGAACAAATTGTCTGGATACTGGGCCACGGTCTTTTCCAGTAATTGATACATATTCATAATAAAAAATCCTTGTTGTTTTTATATTGGACAGGAATTATTATACATACACAAGTTAAGGATTGCAAACATGAAAATATTAACACTCAACATAAACTCTATCCGTGCACACGTCGAAAGTTTTATTGATATTTTACGCGCTGGTTCCTATGACACCATCATGGTCCAAGAATTAAAGGTCGAAGATGCCCAATTTCCCCATAATCTGTTCGATGAATATGGATATAATATCAAGGTGTTTGGCCAAAAAAGCTGGAATGGCGTTGCCATATTTTCTAAATTTTCTATCGAAGATGTCACCCGCGGCATGCCGGGTTTTGCCGATGTCAATGCCCGATTTATTGAATGTGTCATCGATGGACGCATCCGCGTAATCAATACATATATGCCCAATGGGGACACGGTGGATTCACCAAAATTTCCCTATAAACTTGAATGGATGCGCGCGTTTTCAGATTATATTGCCCCCCTGCTTCAATCCCCCGAACCGGTTGTCATTGGTGGGGATTTTAACGTGGCATTGACCGATCGTGATGTTTGGAAGCCGGAAAATTATGTCAATATCGCCATTGCGGCCCCGGCGGCGCGTGCGATTATGCAATCATGGATTGATCATGGTTGGACCGACGAATGGCGGATGCGCCACCCCGACGAAATTGATTACACATGGTATGGATACCGTGGTGGCGACACCATTGGAAAAAAGATGGGATTGCGGTTGGATTATTTCCTGACAAATCCGGCGGCACATAAAATGGTCACATCATGTGAAATTGACCGATGCCCCCGGATGGCGGACCGGCCAACCGACCATTGCGGATTGGCATTAACCCTTGATTAATCGTCGACCCGGGCCAAATCGTCCCATGCATTGTATTTCATATTACCTGTTTCCAAATACGGATACGGCACGCCATCGTGGCCATATTGTGCAAATAATTGGGTAATTTTATCGCGGGCCGCATCCATCATGGCCCGGGCCGTATCATCGGTATATTCAATCACACGCACATCCCGCGTCCGCAATTGCAAGAATCGGATCGCCGGTGTTTGGGCCCGCCCCGGCACCCCGGCAAAACCACCCGTGGATAACATGATCGCTTCTAATGGTAACTGGGGCATCGTACCCGCCAACAATTGCGATTTGGTGGGTGCGGCACCGGTTTTTATATCCATCACCGCATCACCCCACACGCGGTCGGCACGGGCCCGTATGGTCCGCCCACCCAAACGCATTGAACCGGCAATTTCGGCCCATCCCAAATCACCGGCCAATCCAGATTGTGCAATCACGGGGGCCATTTCCATAAAACGCCGATGCCAGAAATGATACAGCACGCTGTCATCCCCAATTTCGGCCGCCGCCCGCCGATCCATTTCTGCAACCAATGCGTCGGGTGAAAAATTCTTGGTCCCTTCTATGACCGCATGGACAAGTGTTCCAAACGTCCGCGCATCCGCCCCAACCCAATAATCGTCCAAGGGATTGAGGCGCAGAATATGCCGCGCATAAAACGCATACGGATTATGGATCAACAATTCTAATTCGGTGACATAAACATCGCTTTGATCGGCCGGTGGCATTGGCGGATCATAGCATAAGGGGCATTCCCCCACGCGATCGGCATTCATTGCCGCATTTAAAATATCACGATCGGTTTCAATCGCACGCCGTCCCGCCACCGCGACACGTGATAAAAACCGCGATGGGGTCGTGGCCACCCCACCGGCCGTACGACTGTGCAACCAATAGACACAATCCCCACATGATAATGTCATAAAATCTAATGCCATTAACGAAACCTTGCGGTCCGGGGGGGGCAACCCAATCTTGTCCGCAACCGCGCGTGGCAACCATGCGTTTTCATATCCCCGTGCGGGAAACATACCATCATTCAGGCCCGTCAAAATCACCACATCGGCCGTTTGCATTCGTGATTCAATCGTTCCCAAAACAACCACACGCGCGGCATCATTCATCGGGGGACGCACCGATACCGCCCCCAGACAATCTGCCACCAACGCACGGGCATCATAAACCGATAAATCAATTTTATTTTCGCCAATAATCTGCCCCAGTTCGTATAACGCGCGCCACACATTCCCCCATGCCGGATCCGACGCATCAAATGCGGGTGCCATGGCAACATCACCATCGATCATTTTGGCCAACACGGAAAATAAATCATGTTGATCCGAAAATAATTTATCGAATGTATCCATTCCTTGATCAATCCAATCATCAAACAGATTTAATATCGCGCGCCCCGGCGGCGTTGACGCCCCCGATATCCCCCCCGAAAAATCGGCATTTAATCCACGTGCGGCCAATGCTGTGGCCAAACGCTGATTCCCGGCGGCATCGGGTGTTATGATTAATACGGTTTTGTTTTCACCCACGGCGCGCGCGGCAATTTCGGCGGCACACGATGCCTCTAACGATTCACGTGGGGCATCAATTAATCGACACGGGGGCATCACATTTGATGATAGATGAGTATTTGAAAATGCCCCATTAAAGAAATCAATAGATGATACCCCCACATCAATTTCCCGAACATCTTGGGGATCGATCCCCATACGGGATAAAAATTTATATTCACTGTTATATGGGTTTGTTGCCAATTCAAAATCACCCGGATCGCCACCACAAATTTTGCCGGGCAAAATGATGCGACCATGGGACAGGTGTGCGATATGCGCCATTAAATCGGACGTGGCGGGAACACTGGCGGTGGAACCACATACAATCACCCGGGCATATGTCCCCATGGTGCCGATCCAGGCACGAATATCGGCATTGCGCCGTTGCGTGGCAGTTTGGCGATTGGGCATTGATGCAAATTTTGATACAATTTTTAGTAAATCTGATTTTCGCCGAAAATGCGCCGCATAGCGGTCATCCACCAACGCATCCCAATCCACATTGGCGATATTAATCCCTTCGTTTTCAAGATAATCGGTCATACGCACCAAATCACGCGCGATGGGTAACGCCGCACCAATTGTACGCACATTGGCATCGGCCGCAATTAATTGCGCCAACACAACCACACGCGCCATATCAGATATGACATCCGTAACCTCTTGATCGGCGGCATCATCCGCTTCGCCCAATGCAACCAAACGCGGTAATATCACGGCCCCACCCACGCGATCAACAATCATCTTTTCAATGGAACGAACGGCACGGCGACTGGGGACGAAAATCAACATATCCGCCATCGATTCAACGCCGTTATCGGCGTATATGACATGCCATAACGCATCGGTCATGCGCGCCGGATTTGATGCATAAAAGATATTGTTATTTGATCCCAATGGCCGCCCGCATTTTATCAATTCCGATTTTCTTTTCTGCGGATGTGTCAATGATATCATCCGCCATGGCGCCATGAACACGGGGATCAATCATGCATTGATCTTGTTCACGCACCCGTTTGTCCCGTTTGGTGTAAACCACCTGATACGCGATGGCGTGGGCATCACAAAAATCCATCAAATCCAGATCTGAATCCCGGGGACCAATGCGTGAATCAATCAGAATAAACAGACGTCGTAACTGACGCCGGGTGGTCAAATATTCTTCCAACCGGTGCAACCAACGGATCGCATCTGTCTTTGACACACGGGCATATCCGTATCCCGGCAAATCAACAATCATAATCCGGTCATCGACATTAAACAGATTTAATGATTGCGTTCTCCCCGGGGTGTTGGATGTACGCGCGTATGTCCCGCCCAATATCGCATTGATCAGGGATGATTTCCCCACATTACTGCGCCCGACAAAGGCATATTCGGGAAACGCGGTCCGGGGTAATGCGGAAACAGATTCAAAACTGCCGACAAATTTAATCATTGTCCCCACCTTGAATTAACCGTTTATAGGCTTCCTTTTTTGAAATCCCGGCACGCGCGGCAATTTCGGCCGCCGCCGATTTGGTGGATCCCCCCACAACGTCGTTGACGATTTCAGAAATTTCCATGTCCGATAACCGCACATCCGGGGCCGCATCAATAACAATAACAATTTCGCCCCGCGGTGGGGTGATATTGATCAATTCTGCCGGATATCCAATAATAACTTCTTCGTGGATCTTGGTTATTTCACGCACAATCGCCACCCGCCGTTCCGGCATCACTGTGGCCAGTGTTGCGATTGTTTCCATGATGCGATTGGGACTCTCGTAATAAATAATGGTATGACGAATGCGGTTATCGGCACGAACCTTTTTCGGATCAAAAAAGCCACAGAATGTAAACCGATCGGTTGGAAATCCGGTCAACACCAGTGCCGAAATCGCCGCCGTTGGACCCGGCACCACCCATACCGGCACCCCCGCCGCACGTGCCGCCCGCACCAGGCGAAATCCCGGATCACTGATCCCGGGCATACCGGCATCGGATACCGTGGCAATGGCCGCACCATGAATCATTTTATCAACCAAATCATCCACCACATCCCGTTCATTATGATCGTGACATGACACACGGGGTGTTTGAATCCCAAAATGCGCGGCCAATTTACCAAATACACGCGTATCTTCGGCCGCGATTAAATCCACGCCACGCAATGTGTCAACCGCACGGGGGGACATATCGGATAAATTTCCGATGGGCGTCCCAACAATATAAAGCCCTGATTGCATTTATCATCCTTTTGGTGTAAAATGATACAAGATAAAACGGATATTTCAATGCGAATAAACAACTTTTTTAAGATTCTGGTTTCGACAACCGCCCTGGGCGTGACGGCATGCGCCCCCCAGGCCGATTGGTTTAGTGAATATGGCGACGCCCCCACGGGGGAACCGGTTCAAATTATGTCGGGTGCCCACGATGATGACATGCGTATGTATGGCGATGTGAATGCCCCGATAAATGAACCCATTATGCCCGCGGAAAGCCAAAACGTAACGGCACATATCGCCGCGTTATTGCCATTGACCGGAACATATGCCGACATCGGGAACGGTATTCGTACCGCGATAGAGATGGCCTATCTCCAACGGCCCGGATCGGCGGCCATCACATTTTATGATGTGGCCGAAAATCGCGATGGGGCGATCACAGCAGCACTGGCCACCAATCCAGAAATTATTATCGGGCCGGTTTTTGCCGACGATGTACGCGCCTTGCGTACGGCAAAGCCCATTACAACGCCCGTTTTGGCATTTACATCCGACGCCGATGCCATTGGAAATGGCGTGATGACCATGGCATTAATGCCCCATCAGAGTATAGAAGTTATTATGAAACAAATGGTCCCCGATGGCATCCGGCGGTTGGTCATTTTTGCCCCCGACACCACATCAGGCCATATTATGGCGGGCGCGGCGCGGGATGCGGCACAATTGTATGATATTGGGATATCGGGAATATCTTTTTATTCGGAACGAAATTCAGAGGCCATTAAAACCGCGGCGATGGACGCGTCTTTGTACACGGCGCGGCGCGATGCCCATACCCGGGCACGCGAAATCCTGGCCGATATTCTAACGAACGAAGATTTGAATGCATCTGAAAAAGCATCCCTGAATACCCAACTGGAAAAATTGGCCAAGACCGAAACATTGGGTCGTGCGCCCTTTGACGCGGTGCTGTTCCTGGGAGATGGGGCGGATTCAAAAACATTGGCGTCATTTTTGCGTTATTATGGGGTTGGTGCGCGGGATGCCCGGTTTTATGGAACCGCCCTGTGGGATGGATCCGACGTGATCGGTGATTTTACCATGTCGGGCGCGCGATTTGCCACATTGCCAGAAACATCGCCGGCATTTAACACAACATTTGCCACGTTGGGCGGATATGGTCCGGGACGTCTGGCATCGTTTGGGTATGATGCGACCAACCTGGCCACGGGCATGATCCGGTCAGAGAAAACAAATGCCGCCTACCTTTTGGACCCAAGTGGGTTCCGCGGCATTGACGGATTGGTCCGTATGACGCCCAATGGCGCAAATGAACGTGCATTGCGCGTCATGCAATTAAATGGCACCCCCATCCCCACACAGATACGCGCCCCGGCGGTGAATTTTATGACCCCACTTTATAACATCGATGGGCGGCGCGTCACCCCGGCGCGTGCCATGCCCATCCGGGGAACGGGTGTCAACCCATGTGATTACATTAAAATCGGGGAACGTTTTTCCGATAAATATCCCTGTAAAACATATGGGGCCACACATACACCATCCCCCCAAACCGAAACCACGTCAATCATTACCATCACCCAAAGTGAAAATGACGCATCTATTGCCGCGTCCCCGGAATTTCAACCGGCATCCCTTGAACCGGTTAGCCGCACACTGATCGACGCGGTCGAATTAACGGAATAAAGGAGCCGGGCCCATATGAAAAACATCTTGATTATTGGCAATTGTCGGGCGGGAAAAACATTGATGGCGCGGGCACTTATGCAACGGATGCCGCATATGGCCTTTATCGGGACCGATCATATGCGGTCGGCGATTATGAAGACATTGTTGCACGACGTTACCGATTTTGAAAATGATCCCCAATGCGCGACCTTTGATGCCCAATGGGGGTCACGATTAATTGAAATTAATAAACGTTTCTTCATATCCCATATACGCAGTTATAACCAAGACAATAAATTTTTTATAATGGAAGGTGGGGTTATTAAATTTGATGATGCGGCGGAATTCATTAACGATCCCCGCATTCTGATCGTATGTGTCGGCAAACCACAATTGGATGCCGATGCCTATTACAACGACATCCGCGCATGGGATCAAAAACATCATACATGGACCACCGAACACACGGATGTCGACGTCCGGGGTCTGGCCGAAAAATATGCACGCGAAAGCCGGTCTAATTTTGAAAAATGTCTCGCGGCGGGCGTGATCTTTGTCGATACCAGTTTTAATCAAATGGCCGTCATTGACGCGGCCGCCGACCAAATTTCAACCATCGCCACACAATAAATAATCGGGGAAATAATTTTTAATTCTGGTCTGGGGACGCAAAGCATGTCGCATCATAGTAAAATGTTCCCCGTTCGTCATGAACCAATGTCGTGTCGTTTTTCGGCATAAAGCATTTGTCTTTGGTCTTATTATCCCCCAATTTAGATGTGCCTTGGTGCGTGACATCATCCTTGTCTTTGAAATTGGGACATATTGTGCATTTATCGCACCCACCCTGGGGATCCCCGTAATACCCCGCGATACACCGATATTCATATTCACTGGGCACCCATTCACATTTTTCACGATTGCATGTATAATCTTTGATACGCCGTTCACATACAGATCCCGTCACGGCCGAAAATTTATCATCGGGCTTTTCTTGGCCGTTACAATTCTCGTCACATTGCAATGCACACGCGGTGTATTGAGACACCATGCTCCATGTGCATGCATGACTTGCTTGATTAAATATATTTCTGTTGCACCCAACGGGTATATCTGATACAGAATTTGGTACAGCTTTGGTGACTAATTTATAATTTTTATCCGCATCACATTCTGTGGCATAATCCAAAACCATATGTATCCGATACAAAGAACAAGAATTGCCCGAACCGCCACCCGGTTCTAATCCCGGCGGGTTCGAAGATGAACCTTCTTGCTTATAACTATAGACATATAACCGACTAATACTCTTGTTCCCATTTTTATCAACCTTGGCCCCGACGGTTTCATCAATCAGGCGAATATCATATTTTGATAATGTTGTATCACCCGGGTCTTTGTAACTTTGAGTCCATTCACAATAAAGACTTGGGTCATCACTGCCCGGCCGATATATTGGTGTATGCGCCATAACAGGCGCCGTCATCATTATGGCGATCAATTTTATGACATTTTTCATTTGTCCCCCCCCGATAAAACCACCCTTTGGATTAGGCATAGTTTTTATTTTATCAAACCCCGGATTTCTGGGATTTTTTTGTTGTCCCACTATGCCTAATCCAAAGGGTGGTTTAGATTAGGCATAGTCAAATAACACTTTTACCCAGGAATTATACCCGTTTGCATGGATTTTGGCAAGTGACAAATCCCATCATTTATGATATAATTCCCCCAAGAAAATATGTATAAAAAGGCAACGCATGCAATTATCGATTAGCATTGGTTTTTTCGGCGATCAACACCCAAGTCGTGATTACGGCATCGACTTTTTTGATTTGCCCGATATCCTGAAACAGTCTGGATTTGACGCAGTGGAATATTTTCCATCTGTGTCGGGTTTTTCAACCGATCCCCGTTATTTACGGCGAATGATGCGCCGCGCGGGTTTATTTTTTTACAGTGGTCATTTACCAATGGTTGGCGGACAATTATCGTTTGACCGTGAAACATACCGGACGCGCCTATGCTATCTAAAGCAATGGATTAAATATTTTGCGCGTCTGGGGATTCGTGTGGCGGTTGTACACCCGGACGAAGGACCATTTTCCATGGCCGAACATCCCGATCGGATGGATCTGTGTGTGCGATGGGCGCACGATTTGGCACGGTATGCCCGACGGTTTGGCATGAAAATTGCAGTGGAAACCACATGGATGCGCGGATCATTGTTTGCATATCATAAAAATTTGATTTATTTTCGTGATCATATTCGCGCGAAAAATCTGGGGTTTTGTTTTGATACCGGACATGCCTATGGGTCCGAAAGCCCTGATGCCCGGCGCGATCCGGAAAAAAACTTTTATAAAACATGGGACATTGTTAAAAATCATGTGGTGGCATTTCATCTGCATAACACCTATGAATGCTGTGATTATCATAACCCTTTTGATATGGGCGGGATTGATTTCCGACGTTTTTTCCGTATGGTCAAAGAAATGAAGTTTGATTTTCCCATGACCATTGAAATGAACCCGACCAAGCCCATGAAACATAATGCACGCACCGATACCAAGGATTGGTCCCCGTCCCCATGCAATGCGAACATTGAACGCGCATTGCGGGCCACGGCAAAAATGTTTCATACATTTTACGATCCAGCCTAAGGGGGATAACCGTTTAAAATTCATAGATATATAAACGGTGCGGATACTTTTTCCCCCCGTAACGAACACATCCACAATTTAAATCAACAACGCGCACAGGGCGCACCCCATGCAATTGAAAATCCATCAAGATTAACACATCAAAACAGGACCGAAAATCGGCCAAACGCGGGGTTAATTTGGGCCCCAGATACGCCATTGCAATATCAAATTTTTCCCCCGATTTCATATATTGGAACGCATCCGCCCAAACGGTACGGGCACCCGGACACGTCCAATCGGCCATGGTCGATAAAAACGCCGACATAGGCATATTTTCAACGCCCACCGCCATCGCCCCGGTATGACGCGTGATATAACGGGTCAACCCCCCGTACCCCGATCCGATTTCAAGAATGCGCCGGGCGTGGGGGTAATACGTCTTTAATTCGTGAACCACCGCCGCCCGCAGGTAACGATTACTTGGGACAAATGGGGCCTGATGCCGGATCAGCACACACCACCCATATTCAATCAACTTTATCAATAAAACCAGATCAACAAGTGCAACCAGCGCGACGCACATATATAAAATAAATTTTATCACGATCATCATCACCCGTTTTTTCCCAATCAAATATACCATAAATCTATTTTTATGTTATAATATTTATATCATCAAATACGCCAAGAATTTATATATGTGGATGCTGGCGGGCGTCGTGCACCATGGGCCGGGATCGCGGCAAAATCCCGTACCGACGCAACCTAATCATCATTGACCGCCCCACGAACCAAATCTCTCATCATTTTTCAAATACAACCACATGAGAATGGTCGGTGTATTTTTTCTGGGCCGCGAAAAATCCGGCAATATCGGGTTGGGTCAACGCCATCCCCGTTATATTTTGAACAAACATCGCATAATGGTAATAGGTTAATTCTGTCTTTTGATAGGCTGAAATTTTTAAGTGATAAACCTGGGCTAAGTATTCAAATGTCCGCTTTGAAAAATCAAACTGATGATGCGGGGGCAGATTTAAAACCCCATTACCATTAATACTTAAGATTCCATCTGGATCTGGGGTACTGATAATCAACCGGCCACCCGGCCGGACCAGGCGAACCGTGTTATTCATAAAGGCATGCGTATCAGAGACGTGCTCTAAAACTTCAAAATGACAAACGACGTCAAAACGTTCTTGGATCTGTTGAATGTCATCACAAACAACATTCAATCCGTGCGATGTGCATATTTGCGCGGCATGGGGGTTATATTCACTGCCCATCACATGGGGAACAAGATGTTGGATTCTGGTTAAAAACGCACCATCCCCACATCCAATTTCCATCAAGGATTTGGGTCGATCTTTTTCAATCATTTCGGTCACAATGCCGTATTCCGGGCGGAACGATGGATAATATTGCCCCGTTGATGCCAGGTGTTGATACAATTCGGGGGCATCGGGTAAATGATAATTATAATACGACAAATCACATGTTTGGCATCGACGCTTTTCCAGAATTTTATGCCGATAAACATCTGCGATGGGGTTAAAACCACATCGCGTAACCCACCCATCAATCAGGGCATCAATTTGAAAAGCCCCCACCTGAACATAATGTCGATCCCCACACAGCGGACAACATGTCAATTCTTGGGGTGCCCCGATTTGATGCGTATAGGATAGGGGGTGCAGGTATCTGCAACCGGCATGCGGATCTTGAAAAATAAATCCCAAGAAATTTTTATTATATGCCTTCATTTTCTTTTCCCTTGTTTTAAATCATTTGATGCCGCATCAAGATTTTTTGTTTATAAACCAGGCCGACACCATCAACCACAACCCCATGCGATCCCGCAGATCATTTAAATAAAATTTTATGTTGCCAAATTTCATCAATGCGATTGTAAATTCTATTTGTTTTCCAGTCTGAACCTTAAGATATAATATCTATCGATTGTTTCGGGTGCAAATTTTGTTCTGTCGGCAATTACAGCCCCGGAATAATCAATTTGTATATCCCCAAATTGGTCAGCAGTTATATCAACGACTTTACCATTAATTTTATTAAAATAATGCGAGTCCTTGCCGATTTTTATTTTATAAATATCGCCCCCAAACATATCTTGAATAATCATGGTTGTGACGGCACATTGGCCATACGATGGGACTTTCCCTGTTGTGCCATAATAAGATGTATCTATCCCCCAAACGGATTCGAATTTTTTTCGCAAAAAGTTCACATCTATTGATTTCATTTAACTTTATGATTACAGATTCTCACTTGATTTGTCCACTTGTTTTCCGGCACCCAACCAATAAAATAATTCATCCAATGGTGAATTTATTCCACTTCTTTCCACAATCCGCCCCGCGCGACAGTTATCCCAGTGACACGTTTTCATATATGTTATTGTTTCAAATACAGCATTTTTCCCGAAACTTTATCATACATTCCCGTCACACCGTCTTGATCTTTGGCCGGCATCAGATCCATAATAATCCCATTACTGTCCCAGAATTTGGCATAATAAATATCCCCCAAAAATCGACGTGAATCAATACGCCCCTGATCTGCCAATGCCCCCAAGATCAAGTTAATCCCCATCTTATTATCAACATTTGTAAAATATGAAATATCCTGGGGTTGATCATTGATGGTAAAAATATTATTTTCCCATCGTATTGTAATTTCCCCATCTGGGACAGATAAATCATTTCCACTAACCACAAACAGGCGTGGCGCCATCGCGTTTTTTTCAGATTCATCCAAATCTGCGCGAATTTCAAAATTCAAATCTGTTGTCGGGACAAAGCCTAAATCCATATAAGATGCCCCATCAAATCGCACAGATTCTATGCTGTCTTTAAATTCCGGCACAGTGTACGTTATTGCGTTTAATCTTATCTTTACCCGCGCATTCGTGCCCGTCCCCAACGCGGAACAATATTTTTTACCATCCACACCGATGCATAACGCCGGTCGCACAACACTGTCTGAATCATGCATACAGCCAGATTTTATTGCCCATCGCAAATTATACGCTATGGTTGCAGGGCACTCGTTAGGACTTAAACTTCGCAACACTCGTTTTCGCTTACTCGTAGTCGAACCCGTCGTTTGCTTCGCAAACTTTTTCGCCGGTTCTCATCTCCGCACGTCCAGACCAAAACAAAAACCGACCATCTGGTCGGTTTATGTTTTGGTGGGAGTGGCTGGATTCGAACCAGCTCAGGCTTAAGCCAACAGATTTACAGTCTGCCCCGGCTCTCCAACTCCGGCGCACGCCCGATCTCGTATAATCCACTTTATGCCCGCCTTTGTCCCATGGGACGACGGCACGACACTGAATTTCCAGACCGCGCTTCACTTGGTGGAAATTCGTGGTGCGGGCAGCGGGAATCGAACCCGCATTTCAAGCTTGGAAGGCTTGCATACTAGCCTTTGTACTATGCCCGCAACAAATCTAAAGCGTTCTGATTATATATTATTTTTTGTTAAACGCAAGCTTTTATTCATTCCCCGTACAAAAATAAAAAATGCCAATTTATTATTGACAATAATTTCCGTTCTGTCTATTATAGTCATCCCATAAAAGGAGTAGCATAGATGGATATTAATATAGCTGTTGAACAACATACATACAATTATGACATATATGATCAGCCCAGAAACATTTCTGTAAAATTACGCCATGGACCACGCACACGTATCATGACCCAGAAAAAAATAATACCGACCACATCACATGCGCCCCAAACATCGTCTGTAAAATCTGCTTTGACGCAGCAAATGGATGGTGCATCGAATGGAACATGCCCCAAATATAAGCCCGCAACATTCCGTCCCCGTATGGCCAAGGTGGCATTGGCAAAATATTTTGACAATGACGATCATGCCCCGGCGGGCCAATTCTGGTTGGACGATATTGCGGCCCAATATGCTGCGATGGCACCAAAATCCCAACCGATGATCAAAGATGATGCGGATTATGGAATAAAGTACCTCAGAAATTTAATCGACAGATATGCCGCAGAATTGGCAAAGGGGTATGAAGTCATTCAACAAATGCAAAATATAGAAGACATCCGCACAGCGCGCTTTTTGGAAAAAAGACGCCAAAAATGGATGAATGAAATGACCAGAGCCTTTATCAAAGAGCAAAATGAACGCAACGCCCGGTTTGCGGAAAAAATTTGCAAATCAAAATAACACCATACGCATGCATCCGCGGTTGCCCCCGGCGATCGCGGATTTTTTTACCCGCCTTATTTTACTTCAAGGTATAGATCACCCCAGAGATGTTGATTTTAATTCCTGGGATAGCATTGTTGTATAAATTTCCATAGCAGATTCTGCCCGGCACACGCACCACAAGTCATGGTGACGTGTATTTAACCGGCAATAGCAGCGCGGTAACATTTCAGGCACGAACCAATAGCGCACTAAAAACGCAACTTTTTTCAGGCATAGCATTTTTACACTCTAGCCCAGGAATTATACCCATTTGCACGATTTTTTTTACAAGGGAAAAATTGGGAATGGGTGCCCCAATCATGGTCCACGTCCGGGATCCCAAAAAAAGACCACCCCGGGCTTCGCCCACCCCTCCACCGGAGGGGAACTTATATTCAGGCAGGTTTGGTCCAAGTTCTCCTCCCTCGAGGGAGTACCCCAAAGGGGGGGGGGAGATGGTCTTTAATCAGAACTCTGAAAACAGAATTGTCGTGGATGGGTTCTGGCGGGGAACTTAGACCCGAACTTAACCTCCCCTACTCTGCACTCTGAACACTAAGATCTGAAATTGGTGGTGTCCGGGTTCATAAAAATTCCGTACACCGTTTGTATTTTTTTGCGTCTTTGGTTTCCCGCGATATAGCCAAATGCCCATATCGCGGGATTTGTTATCATAGATTATTCGTTAATAATCTTTTCCATTTTTAAGATAAAGTCGATCGCCGGTTCGGTTATTTTTTGCACCTTGTTTAGGACATCTTGGGCGGCGGCCTTCATCTCTAAACGTTTATAGGTTTCAACAACCTCTTGTGTTTCATCGGCGTCGAAATGATCGTCATTTATCGCACGGGCGATTGCCAGTTCCCGTGCCGCCATATCGGCATATTTTTTTGAATTTTCTGGGCATCCCCGTTCGGATAACACAGCGTACGTTTTCGCGCGCACAATACGTTCATCGGCATTGCTGCTTTCTGGATACAACCCTTGCAAAAGCATTTCTTCAATGATGGCACATGTCGTCATATCGGATGCGTTGGATGTATCTGATGTCGTATTGTCATGATGGGGTTTGTTGGGTTGGGATGCATATCGGGCACAATTTTGTGCAAACAAATCGTTATAGGATTGAAATACATCTGGATCAACATCACGCGCATTAAGGGCCATGTTGCTGATCTGATTCTGCAAATTTCGGCAATCATCACGGGTCATCGCGGCAACATCGCCGGCATTCATCCCGTTTCCTTTGAACGTCATGCCGATCATCATGCCACAGATAAATAATCCCACAACCGCGATTAATCCCCAAATTTTTTGACGCCGCGAACAGCAACCCTGAATTGATATTGCTTTTGTTGAGGTTTGATTTTTCATGTTAGTTTTCCTCCCTCTTGGTTTAAAATTATTTTACAATTCCGTTATCAATCGTAATTGTTCGATCGGCACGCCCGGCCAATGTCATATCATGCGTCACGAACAGCATGGCCATCTTGGATTGACGCGTCAAATTCATCAGAATATCAAATACCGCCGATGCATGGGCGGGATCCAAACTGCCCGTGGGTTCGTCCGCCAATAAAATTTCCGGATTATTTGCCAGGGCCCGCGCCACGGCGGTCCGTTGTTGTTCCCCACCCGACATTTCGGCGGGAAAATGGGTGGCCCGATGTCCCACATCCGCGGCCCGCAATAATTTCAACGCCCGTGCACATGCCACGTCTTGATCAACGCCGGCGGCCAACATGGGCAACATTACGTTTTCTGCGGCGGTAAAATCCGATAATAAATTATGCCGTTGATAAACAAATCCCATTTTATGGCGACGAATTTTGGTGCGGGCCGCTTCGTCCATTTTTTGAACCGGAACGCCATCGATTAAAATGCTGCCACTGGTGGGTTTATCCAACAATCCCACGCATTGCAATAATGTGGATTTCCCACTGCCGGATTGCCCGACCAAGGCAACGATTTCCCCCCGATGCAGATCGAATCCCCCACCGCGCAAGATGTGCAATGGCTGGCCCCCTTCGACAAAGGTTTTTTTAATATCGCGCACAGACATCACCACATCACCACGCCGCACCTGGGATAAAGAATTTAATATCGTTGTCATTTTTCATCATCCTTTGTCTTGTTCATTGCGTCACGTGCCGATAACACCGCCCCCACAATTTTTTCGGCCCGATCGGGACGAATCATATATCCCGGATAAAAACCCATTGGATCAAAAATATGGGCATCCCGATTGCGTTGATCCATTGGTGTGTTCAAGAAATAATCAATATCTTCGGGGGCAAAACCATAATTTACGCCCATCAAGAAATCCAAGATCAAAAGATCATTGGTCATATCAACCCGAACACATTTCAATAATGGATTTAAATCCTTTAACCGGGTCACGTTATCACACGCAATGTCATGGGCATTTTTTTTCTGGACATCAATCCAATCGGCCAACGCAACGCGCCCATCATCATCCAAATGCCCCAAGATTTGTTCTGTATCTTGGATTTCGCGATCGCACCAGGATGTAATTTGTTTGACCAACGCGTCATCTAAATCATTTATCGCGTTATCCATGCCCAAGTGGGTTATATCTTTATAATAATTTTTCGTATCTGTTATTTGACGTCGATATTCCACCCCGAGGATATAGCACAACCGTTGGACCTGATATTCAAAATCGCGTGGCGAGAGATTTTCGGGAAATCTATAATTATAAAACAATTGAAACGGCGGATTAACATATTGACGTATTTTTTCATCAAACATCTGGGCAGATGAATCAAATGGAACATAAAGCATCGTGGACCGACGTACCAATTTATCCAAAAGAATCGCATTCTTGTCATTCATTGGTTATTCATTCCGTAAAACATCCACCGGATCGGTCGCGGCCGCACGCCATGCCGGATACAATGTTGCCATAAATGCCAGCGCAATCGCAATCAACGCAATCCCCAACACATCCGACCAAATCAATTTTGATGGCAATTCTGATAAATAATAAAGTTCGGCCGGAAACAAATCGCGTCCGGTTATCCATTGGAAAAATTGCCGGATGGGTTCGATATAAATCGCCACCACAACCCCAAGCAATGTTCCAATCCCCGCACCAATGACCCCAATACTGGTCCCGGTTAAAATAAAGATTCGCATCATTGACCGCCGCGATACCCCAAATGTGCGTAAGACGGCAATGTCTTTAGATTTATCTTTGACCAACATCACCAAGGAAGACACAATATTAAACGCCGCCACAATCACAATCAGCATTAAAATCAAAAACATGACATTACTTTCAACCTGTAACGCACCAACAAATCCGCGATTTAAATCACGCCAATCACGCACCACAAATCCATCCGGCAAGAGGTGGGATAAACTCTCTGCGACGGCATGCGTGTTTTCTGGATCTTTTAAAAAGATATCAATATGCGTCACCGCATCGTTAAGGTTTAGGTATTTTTGCGCGGTTTCCAGTGGCATAAAAATATATCCGGCATCATATTCATACATCCCCATAAAAAACGATGCCATAACGGGGTATGCCATAATCCGGGGCATTGTTCCAAACGGTGTGGCGGTGCCCCCATTGGCCGATATCAATGATACCCGATCCCCCATCGTCACCCGTAAATTGCGCGTCAAAGAATTTCCCGCCACCAATTCGCCATCTTTGATCGTATCCAATTTCTTGCCATAGATACGCGTTCCATTTGCCGTTTTTGCGGCCAAATCCGCCATGCGAATGCCACGCACCATGGCCCCGGCATTATGACCATTTGCCGTCACCATCACTTGACCTTCGGCAATGGGAACAATTGATGTGGCCGCCGCTGCAACCACGCGATTTTGACGCATTTTATCAATCAAGAAATCATAATCGGTGATGGCACCATCTTGGTGATAAACAACAACATGCCCGTTCATCCCAACAATCCGATTCAAGAGCGTGTCATGAAATCCCCCCATCACCGACATCACCACAATCAGTGTCGCGACACCCAACATAATCCCAATCAGCGACACCCACGAAATCACAGAACCAAAGCCCCGCTTTTTCGCGCCCAGATACCGAAAGGCCACCTTTCTTTCCAGTCTTGAAAACAGCATCATTATTTTTCCTTTATTCACTTAGGAATGCGCGCAATGCATCCCCCGCCAACGGCGTCGCATTTTGGTCCGCATCCACGATTGAAATAACACGGGGCGACATAAATACCACCAATTCGGCAAATGGCGAAATCAATGTTTCCGGTGTCGTCACAAACGAATGTGTCGGAATACCAATAATCACGTAATTATCCCCCACATTCGATGGAATATCAAATGACGATAATTCCCCACCCGATGTCCGCAGGACAATTTTCGCATCAATCTTTTTTTTGCCGCCATAATCACCATATTTCGCCGTGGCACCGATAATTAAATCTGTTTCTAAACGTTCTTCTTTGGTGCATTGACCAATATCAAACCGTGATTGCCATCCATTGGGGATCACAAATGTTCCCTGTGAAATCAAAACAACATTGGCCTGTTGATATAAAAATTCTTGTAACGTTTTGGTATTGATTTCCGGACTGACGACCAAGGCACGCCCCACAACGCCCGGAATCGACATCTTGATATTCTTTTCCCCAAATGCCGGCAACATATTCATCCACACGATGGGATTATCTGTGCGCGGATAAACACGATAAACATCAATATCCCACGCCAACATGTATTTTTTAGATGACACATCTGCGATTAAACGCGCCACTTCGCGTTCGGTTTGATAATTTCCTTCGAATGTGACGGTTTTGTCGGACCAATCCACCAACAAATTACGCAAATCCGCCCCACGCATCGCATCCAACAGGGCCATTATAATACTCTCGTCGCGGGGCATTTTAATTAACCATTTGGCCCGATTATCCAAATGCAATTCATTCGCCGACGCATCATAGGAATAATAAACCCGCGCCATTTTGGTCATTAAATCCACCGCATCGGTTAATGTCCCAGATTGAATGCCGCCAGTGATTTTTTCAACCTGGGTCTGATCTTCGATCACGGCAATATCGGTCCCATCTAATAATTTTTCCAATGCCTGCTTTGCCGTTAATCGCGAAAAATCATAATCCGATACCGCCAATTCGGGTAATGGATCCCCCGCCCCCAGGCGAACAATTTCAATCTTTTCTTCGGGGACAACCGATACAACCGATTGATTATTCCAATCAACCCGACACCGTTTGGGCAAATCAATGGAAAACCGCCGCGCCGTGTCGGTGGTTAATGCCGCCTTTTTCGGAAAGATCGGCACCGAATTTTCATCAATGACCAGATTTTCCACCACCGTAACCGTGTCATAATCATTTTTCTGTTTTTCCGCACGCAATGCGGCACATCCCAAAATGGGCACAACCATCATCCATGTAACAATTTTTCCAAATGCGTTTTTAAATCCTGTCATTTTCCCGCCCCTTGGCACACGTGTGCGTTAGATATTCATTACTTTTTCAAATTCGGCCAATGTCATTTCATAAATCGGCTTTTGCGTGGGTGTTGCCAAATCCCGGACCGCATCAAATCCCGCATCAATGCGTTTCATAATGGACGCCGTCGATGCATCAATGGCCACGCCTGATTCCCGCAACCGACGTCCATATTCGGCCAAATATTCCAAGATATCGGCGGCATAAAATCGGCCGACATAATTTTCGATGGCGATTCCACCTTTTTGTACACAAATGGCCGCCATCACCGTCATGGTTTGGTTATAATAATTAACCATCTTGATATAATTTTGAACCGATATTGCCATTGATCCTTTCCCCGCTTTGCACCCCTATTATAAAAACTATTGCCCCCCAAAGGCAATTAAATTATAATGCATAACATGAGAATAAAATTCATCGCACTTGTTTTGCTCTTATCGGCCTGTTCATCCCCCAATCGCGGCAGTTTGGATAACGCCACCATTTTGAATTGGGAAAACGAAGCCGTCACGATCGAACAATTTGTTCGTGATCACAAGGCATGTTTGGGAATCACCCAACCATCCTATATGCCCCGATCCCGTATTGCAAAATTACTGGCCCCGAATCAAAGTGGCCTGATGCCTGATTGGGATGGATTATGGGTCACATTCCAATCCAATGAATACCGCGATGTTGGGCAAAGATCCTTGCTCTCGGTGCCACGCAATGCCACATCCCGGACGGTCGGTGCCTATCGCCGGTGCATGTTCCGGCGCGGCTATCTCTTGCGGGCGATGTAATTTTTTCATCACCGGCTTTATTCCCCCTGCTTTTTGTGATATAATGGGGATATGAAGAAATCAATCTGGTTTTGGCTGTGCTTTATAACTGCGATCATCCTGGGGGTGTATTTCGCCACACGCATTATTATGATTACATCGGGTCGGGGGCGATTGGCCACCATCCGTCATATATCCATCACGACCGATCAACCGAATCAGGATATGGCCCCATTGGCCGCGGCACTGGGGGTGCCCCCCGGATCCCGATCATACGCCACGCGATTGACGGCGGTGAATGACCGTATTGGCGCGGTGCCCGGCGTTCGAACATCGGCGGTACGACGCTTGGCCAATGGCAATCTGGGGGTGCACGTCCAAATACATGAAACAATCGCCTTGTGGACGGATGACGGGGAAATATTTTTCCCACTATCGGCGGACGGCACCATTATCCAAACCCCGCGGCGGACACGCACGCCGGGTGCCATTGTGTTCCGGGGACCGGTACCCAATGATATTGGGGACATCGCCCGGGTGGCGGGACATTTGGGCAAGGATCTGGATTATATGGAATGGATTGAAAACCGACGCTTTAACATCCATACCACCGGGGGGGTGACCATCCTCTTGCCCCAGGTAAATCCAGACGCCGCCATCGGGTCATTGATGGTATTGAACAAGAAAAATGGGATTTTATCAAAAAAAATACGCATCATTGACATGCGTGACGCGGCGCGCATTTTAATCAAAGAATAGCAAGGCCGAATCAAATGGCGATAAATTTATATAATTCATGCTTTTTATGCCTGGACATTGGGACCGCCGTTGTTCGTGGTATGGCCCATCGGGTGCGTGGGGCACGTATTGTTAAATCTGCGGTGGCGATGGCCGATTGTGATAACGATGACCCCGCACGGGCCGTTGCGACAGTTGTTGATGATCTGGAACATCAATTGGGGGCCCGCCTGAATGGGGCCTTTGTGACAGGTAATATGGGCGATATGGTATTTGATGTGGCGGCCACACGGGCCACATGGCGCACGCCCCATAAAATCAGTGTCGGTGACATGCGTGCCCAAATTGCCCAAATTTCATTACCAGATGGATTTCATCCTATGCACATCATTCCATTGCGTTATGATGCACCGGCGGCACGCAATTTACCAACCCCCATTGGGCATACCGATATGGGGTTAATTGGTCTGTTTGGGGTCATGGCATATCGCGATGACGTTATATCCCGTTTTTTAGGAATCCTGCGGCGTGCCCATCTTCAGGTGGCGGGTCTGTTTGATCCGATGTATCTGTTGGGGGCAACCCGTGGGCGCAATACGGTTATGTATATTGATATGGGCGCACAGTATACGTCGGCATCAATCTGGACACAACGAGGGCCGGTATGGATGATTAAAATTCCCCGGGGGACACACGAAATAACACAATCGATTGCCGATACGTTTGACATTTCTCTGACTGATGCCGCACGCATCTTTGCCGGGATCGGCGCCGTCATGACAGAAATGGATCGATTTACACCGGCCGACCCATTGTTCGATTTTTCCCGCGCCGATGCGTGCGATGTCACATGCCCGTTGTTAAATGAGATTATTGATACATTATCCGCGGCCGCCCAACCGGCCACAGAAAAATATAAACCCACCCAAATCTTTATCACCGGCGGGGGGGCTGTTTTGGGATCTATGGCGGAATTTATCACCCAGAAAATGGGCATCGCCGCCCAAATATTGGGTGCCGATGCGGTATTGCGGGCATTGTCTGATACCATTTGGGCGATCCAGGCACCACGCATCGCCGCCTTTAATCGCCGCCGGGATGGGCATCAACGCCTTTGGCGGCGATTAACGACACCATTTCGCCGCCGCCGCGTCACCCCACGTCCCATCCCCATTTTACCCAGTACGTTGGCATTCAACATGCGCGATGATACGACATACACCCTGTTTCGGGCGGCGGGAATATCTATGATTCATGTCGATATTATGGATGGATTTTTTGTGGGCCGTGTCGCGGGTGGCATTGATGAATTAAAATATATCCGCGCCCATACAACCGCCCATTTATCGGTACATTTAATGACGGAAAGTCCCTTGTACTGGGCATCAGATGCGATCGCGGCCGGCGCCGACACCATTATTGTATCGGCGGGCACGGCCGGGTTACGATCGGCCGTGGCCGAGATTAAGCGGCGCGGCAAACGCGTGGGCGTGGCCATTTCACCCGATTCACCATTGGGTATATTACGTGACATATTGCGCGAAATCGATGTTGTGTTGGTTATGTCGGTACGTCCCGGTGCCGGCGGCCAAGAATTTATTCCAACCGCGGTACGGCGGATCGCCGCATTGGTGCAAACACGTCGTAAATATGGATTACATTTTGAAATATCGGTCGATGGCGGCATTAATGATAAAACAGCCCCATTATGTTGGGCGGCCGGCGCCGATACCCTGGTTGCGGGATCATATTTGGCCCGTGCATCGGATTTTCCGTTGGCGGTACGCCATCTGATGCCGCGTGGGGAATGATAAAACCCCGGGGAAAGCCGGGGTTTTCGTGGGGTCATATGAATACCCATTTCACTGTTGTATCCACAATGAACTATGACGCCAAAAACCGCCCTTGGCAACAGGCGTCTATTCCCATTATGGCACCAGATGGTATACCGTGTCCGACATGCGGATATTAATGGCACCGGTCGCGGTCCCCGGCGCCATATTGCCGTAACAAACCCGATCCCCAACGCGTACATGCACGGCCGGACTTGTCGTCCGCACCGCCCACAGGGGGACCACCGCATCCCCTGCACGCAGGCTGGTTATCCCGGCACCACAAACCCCGATACATTCATCCACCGACGCGGCCGTGGTGGTGCGCGTCGATGTCCCGGCCGGACAAGATCCGCGCCGGATATCATCGGCCCCGGAATAATATCCGTAACCCACCGGAAAACACTTTGGATTGTTTACCATCGCCGCATGCGACCAATCCCAATAGTTGCCGTTTTCATTGCAATTGACACACCACGTGCCGGCGGGGCAATCATACACCGATATCATACAGTGGGTGGCGCTATTTGTTTCGATATACCCAGCCCCATCATACCCACAAGAAAAAATAAACGTTCCATAATTCCAATGGGCACGGCAACCCGCAACAGATCGATGGATACCATCCTCTGACCAATAACTATATCCTGTCAAATGTTGGGCATCATAATCAGTCGACGGACAATAATGAATGGTATCATCCCCCGGACAGTAAAAGCCCCCCTCGTCCCAATTACAGACCGTACACACCCCGTTGTTCAGATAATAGCCGGGATCGCATGTTGCGGCACGCACCGACGTGGTGATCAGAATAGCCACCATCAGCGCGCAAAACCCGACGGTTTTTTTAGGCATAGTTGGGGGGAAAATTTGTCGCAGAAATCTGGGATTTTTTGTTTGTCTGAGACCGCTCAAAAAAACGTCCCTTTGGATTAGGCATAGTCAAATCACGCCCAACCCCAGGAATTATACCCATTTGCACGATTTTTTACAAGGGGAAAATTTTGGGGGGGACACGAAACGGGTTCGCCGCCCCCGGGGCACATGTGTGATCTTAAAAAAGACCACCCCGTCCGTATCACCCCCAAAAATTTTCAATTTTTGCGGGGCCCGATTTCGCGCCCACCCCTCCACAGGAGGGGAACTTCACTCTGTTCTTTGCGTGGATGTGATCCAAGAGGAGGTACTTATATTCAGGCTTGATCGGGCCAAGTTCTCCTCCTGTGGAGGAGTACCCCGAAGGGGAGAGGTGGTCTTTACCCGAACTCTGAACACTGCACTCTGAAAACTTGTGGGTGGTCACCCCGACCCCGGGCCCTGCGGAAATTGTTAAATTTCCGTGGGTGGGTTCCCGGAGGGGAACTTTGCAACGGCGTGGCACGGTGCAACTCCTCCTCCCTCGAGGGAGTACCGGCGTAGCCGGAGAGGTGGTCTTTACCTGAACCATGCACTCTGAACACAAGGACGTAGGGAGATTTATCCCCACCCTTTTGCAGATACCAATGTTAATTCAAAAATGAATAAAGTGGCTGGGCTTTAGTGGTCGTTAAAGGTAAAGTAAACGCGCTGATTATTTTTGTGTATTCTCAGCAACCCAACCATCATAGTTGGCTATTACCTTTTTCCGGGCCACTACACCCGATGCATCGATCTGATGCATACAATCATTATGGAATATTCACGGAAAATTTTCCAGAATTTTCGTGTTCCATAAAAAAATCCCGGGTATTCCCGGGATTTTTTTATTCGATGGCTGTGCTGATCTTATCCATATAACCACCAACTTCATCCCCCCCGATGGTACATGTAATCTTGGACCCAACGGTATTCATCCATTCCTGGTACGCCTCTTTTTGTGCCTTGTCCAGGTTGGTATCCTGAATATCCTTGGTCAGACGGTTCGCCACAATCGTCCCAATCCCGGCCGATGCCACACCGGCAATAGTTTTACCGGTCCATCCGTTATTTTTCCAACCCCCACTTTTTGCTTCATATGCATCTTCACATACAGTTCGCAGGGCGTTCGCATCCCGAATGACATCTGCCGCAATATTCGCCGCATTCGTTGACTCTGCTGTAATTTTTCTTAAATCTGCGATTCTTACTTCCACCTCGTCTATTCTTGACGCACCATCAGTGATTTCTAATTTCCGCGCCGCATTTAATGCCGCATCCAAAATATCCACCGCATTCGATGCATAAGACACGTTGTCCTTGGTCGCCGTATTCGATAACTTTCTTAACTCTACCTTGGCCTTGTCAATCCGATCGGTACACAGATTTTGTTGTTTTTCAAAATTCTTATGGTTGCCGCCACCGGTCAAGACCCCGTTGCCCTGAATGGCGTCCATCGCGAACAGACCACCGGTCCCACCGGCCAATCCGCCCAGAATCGATGTCCATGTGCGGGTGCGACGTTGACGGGCCTCCATATCATCGGTGGCATCATCCGCGGCCGCCTTGGCCAGTGTTTCTAGCTCTGATGCGGGGATCCAGCTGCCGCAGACAAAGGGTTCACCCACCGGAAAGAATGCCGAATTCCAATTCGCATTTTTTAATACTTCGTTCACCTTTGGATCGTTGGAAACTAATTGCACCCGCATACGACAGAACGAACCATACAATTCGTTGCTGGGGACGATGTCTGTGGCTTTTAGACCCATGACATTATAATCTGTCGGTACCTTTTTGCTTTTTAACTTCACCCATTGGTATGTTGATTCGCCATTTGCCCCCACCAGACCGCCACTGTTCGACCGCATACACAGGTTTTGTTCCTTGGTCAATTTGGCCTGATATTTCGCCTGGGCTTCTTTTTCAATATCATATACCAATTCACGGAATACTGTATTTGTTGCCTCGTTTTGTTTCCAAAGTGTACTCGTAATCATACGTGGTTCGATGTATATATTGCCATCACAAATTCCAACCTCACTCATCTTTGTCTTGGGATTGGTACCGGTACAGAGTAAATTCCCGTTTTCATCTATTGCTTGGCGCATATCCGCACTTAACCCCTGGCTCAAAACACTCGCACTGCCCGCATCAATCCAGGCGTTACGAATGCTGTTGTTATCACCCCACGTTCCGTCTTTGGTTACCCCACCGATGTTCGCCGTGGCAATCGCCAGATGGTCTTTGCAAAACTGATTGTTTTTAACCGTATCCAGACACAGACCCAACACGATCGTATAATCCAAAACCCCGCCAACTTTATTCATGGATTGGTCAAAATCAGCCGTGCCTGTGTTTGTAAGATTTGACATAATATCATTCCGCATCCGGAAACAGTTTTCATAATCTTCGCCACAATTATCACGGATACAATTCTTGGCCACATTTTCACATGATGTCCGAATTTTATTAATACCGGCGGTATTATATGCCGTTGACAGTGACGCATTCAAACCTTCAACCGCCCCGATGGGATCATCGGACGCACCCGACCCCGTCTTTTTCGGGAACAAGGTATCAAACGCATCTGTCACATTGTATGCATAGGCATATGTCCCATACGACGTTGCATTCAACGCCGCGTATTGACAGTTGGGATCTGTATTAACCACCGCGGCACAGGCCGACTTAATCTCATCATACGTGTTACCTGTGTTGATTGAACCACCCTTGTCTGCGCCAAACACCTGGGTATAACATGCGGCCCCGTTTCCCCCGCCACAGGCCGCCATGGCGCATGACCAGATTGTTTCGGTGCACTTCTTTTTCGAATCCGTGTCAAATTCTTTGACCATGTCGGCGATTTTCAATTTCATGGCGTCATTCATACGCTTGTTATAAAGTTCGTTAAACGTTGTCAATTGTTCAAACGGATCGTTTAACTGTGACGCCTTAGGATTGGATAATTTCACATCACTGTTGTTGCTCGCACGGGCCGTCATATAGCAGAACTTGTTTGCCCCAACCGTTGATTGACACGCATTTGCGATATAGCTACTCACGTCACTGGCGGTAATGGTGTCCTTGGTCGTGGCATCGATCACATCTGTGATGGCCGTGTTGGATCCGGCCCCACTTTTCAATTTGGCAACCGTATTCGCGGTTTCAACACCCGCCCCGGCCGTACAACGATATGGGTTTGCGGCGCATGCGCCCAAGATACATTGATCCGTCACGCGATAGCATGTCGCCACCGCATTTGTCGCGGCCAAATCCGCCCCGTCCGAAATCATTTCGCCGATGCGACTTTCACTGCTGGGGGTGACGTTCTTGTCGATGGATCCAAATAATTCCTTTACCCCTTCGTTTTGACAACGGGCCAGAATATTGTCACACATCACGCGCTGTTTTTTAAATTCACGATTTGACGTGCACAATTCAAAATCCACACCACAGACACTCGTTTGACGCACACATGCGGTGTATCGATTCACACATCCCGTCGTGTCCAGACGGTTATTAATTGCGGCCGCCGTAATCATTTGACCCAAAACACTGCCGTCGGTGGGATATGTGTAATCTTTCACTTCGCCATCAACGGTGGATGCCACCTTGGCCAGATCGTTAATAACACTCGTGCCGAACAGACTGGTGATGCCGTTGGCGGCACACTGGGACAGCGTACTGATACAATTGGGCATTTGGCCATGGAACAAAACACGCGTTGTGCAATCTTCGAAATCGTCCCCACAATATTCGCGCGCACAATCGAGATAGGCGTCAATGCATTTCGCATTATCCAGCAACGATGATGTTGTCATCGTTCCCGACAACGTCGGATTTGTTGAATCCAAATACGTCCGCATGGTCGGCATCCGCGATGCAGAATTACGCATCACACTGGGGCGGGCCGTCGATGTCGCCGCATCCGCCGCACCGATTACCGCCAAAACCGCCATAAATCCAATTGTTTTTTGCACGAAAAACATAGACTCACTCCATTATTAATGTCTTTATTATAACATAATGTGTGGTAGGGATAAAGGAAATAATTATAAACCGACGGGTAATTTTATCCCCCGGATCGGTATTGAACCCTAAAAAACAACGCGGGAATTAAATCTCGTCTAGAATTGCCTTTAACTCGGCCATGTCGTCGGGTAAATGTGCCTTAAAATGCATGGGCACACCGGTTGTGGGATGAATAAAATCCAACACCGCCGCATGCAACATTTGCCCATGGTGTGTTTTCAAAAATTCAAGTAAATCGGCATCCCGCACCGTCCCCAGACGTGCCGATCCACGGCCATAGACCGGATCACATAGCACCGGGAATCCATGCGCGGATAAATGAACACGTATTTGATGCGTGCGTCCCGTCATCAACGTACAATGCATCATTGATACACCCGCACGCGTCCATACGTCACCCACCGCGACCGATGTATGCGCGTCACGCCCCCCGGTTTTGACCATCGTCATTTTTTGCCGATTACGCGATGAACGGGCAATATTGCCGGTGATATCCGCCTCTGTCCAATGGGGGATCCCCCATACAAAGGCCACGTATTTCCGTGTCAGATCATGCGTCATAAATGTTCGAACCAATCCACGGTACGCCGCATCTGATTTGGCCAAAACCATAACCCCACTGGTATCTTTATCCAGACGATGCACCACGCCCGGCCGCGTTGTCCCCCCCAACATGGATAACGATGTGTGGGCCAAGACATTTTGAACCAATGTGCCATTCAAATTTCCCGCCGATGGATACATAACAACCCCACGCGGCTTGTTCACGACAATGATATCATCGTCTTCGTATAAAATATCCAGATCAAAATCATGACCCACCGATGGACCATTTTGGGGCGCCGCGGACGGGGATGGGATGATAACATCAAAAACATCACCCACCCGCACCCGTTCAGACATGCGTACCGGTTTGTCCCCACGGGTAACAGAGAAACGCTGAATCTCGCTGCGGGAAAAAGTGGGGATTTTCGATGTTAAAAACCGATCCAGGCGCATGCCTGTATCTGTATCATTGACGACAAATGATTGTTTATTTGTTTCCATTATCGGTATGTTTCCCAATCGGGTTCGCGTGTGCATTGCCCCAAATCAACGGTAAAATCACGGCGCGCCGCGGTTACCGGGCATTGAATCATGCCGGTTGTTGCGCGTTCTGTGGCATCGGCCGGCGCGTTGCGCCATGCAAAACGCACCACATTGGGGGCATGGACACAAACCAAACGTAATTTTCCATCAACGTCGCCACGCGGCGAAATCCAGAGACGCACACTGTCCGCTTCGCCGTAACAGGGAAATCCATCCAGATAATACAAGATTAATCCCTTGGGGCCGACCATTTTTTTATCTGAAATCACCTTGCCCGTATATTGTCCCAACGATAATCCTGTGACGGCGGCCCAATCGGTACTTGTCGAAAAAAGACTAACCCGGGGGGCGGGGGCGTCGGCCGCATGGGCCATTGCGAATACGAACAATCCCAAAATCATTCCCATCAAACGCATTTTAAATCCCCCCCATTATATCAACCCCAATTCGACGAATATCGGGCGTCGATGCAATGGAATATGAAAATTGCACCACCCCGTGGGCATCAATTAACGTGGCAGACGGCATAACCCGATGCCGGGCAATAATATGGTTTGCGCCGTCACGCGCGGTAATGACCAAATCTGGCATTCCATAGATATCATCGGTATTATTGGTCACGGTGCCACGCACCACCAAGATCGGTGCCCCATCATCGGACACATCTGGGACAATTTCTGTGACCGCCGGGCGCAACGCCACCGCGCGCGCCGCATCAATACGTGACCGCGCAATAATCGCCACACAAAACACCGCCGCGGCCATCAATGCACACAGGGCCGATATCACCAACAAAACGGCATTGGCACGCCCGCGGGCCGGGGTCCATGTATGTCCACAAACCGCACACCGCACCGGGCCACGGGGCGCATCGGTCACACTGTATTGTGTTTGGCAAAAATCACATGTCATTTTCATTTGTCCCATCTATACCATAAATTATTGCAAATTCAACCCACGATATTTTTCCCGAACGCGACGGGCAATTTCTTCGATCGCATTCATATAATCGGCCGCCGTCGCATTGCGATTTCCCGCCACCGCCCCAAAAATTCGGGCCGCATCCGTCCCCCGTTCACGCGATGCCGCCGCCGGGGCCAATTCACGCAATCCCCCCAACGATACATCCATTAAATACGCCGAACGTCCCGCCACATCCCAATAATATGACGCATTGACAGAATCTTCGATTCGGTCCCGCACCACCATCCGTGGCGTGATCGATCCGGTAAAGGCCACACTGGCCCGGATTGCGGTAATCCGCCCCCCCGTCATATCCAGATTCTTGTTTATCTTTAACACGGCCGTATCCACATCTGAATGAATGCTAAGCCCGCCAAGCGTCAAATTCGCCGCCCATAAATCACCGGTGGTAAACGATGAAAATTTTCCCAAATCATTCATGGTCAATGTGCCTGCAATTTCCAGATTTCTTGAATCCGCCCCCAGTGTACCCGCCACCGTCATTGCCGGGGATTCAAATTGTCGATCTAATGTAGGCCGCGTTTGAAAAACCATCGTATCGGCCACCAAAATATTTGTTCGTAAATATTCATCAAATCGGGCCGTGGTCCCATCAAAAAATCGGACATCGGTGATATCGTGTCCCCCCAAAGACAACGCCCCGGCCATCGTTGCATCATCGGGGGAATTTGATGGTAAACGCCACAGATATGTTGGCCCCCCACGCAATGGACCGGTGGTATCGACGATGGCATCACCCCCCCCAACCCCCAAATCCAATGCATCGGCCCGCCACGAACCAAACGCACCAAAGGCCTGATTATCTTCGATAAAGCCCATATTATCCCCACCCAGATTAATAATTTCCCGGGTTCGTACCGGCGATAAATCGGATGCGGCAAAAACAACCACCCCTTGTAATGTGGCATTGCTCCCCCGATCGGCCGATTTTAAAACACGCAATTGATACCGGCCATCATCACCATCGATTATATCCGTTGACACACCATATTCGGCCAAATCCGCCAATTTAACCCGTGTAATATTTTTACCAACCGGCGCCAACAATGCCGCGCGATGGTCCATGATATAATGTTCCAATGCCCCCCGTATTGTGTCCATCCGACGGGCATAGGCAATGTTTTCTGAACGCCGCACGGCCGCCGTCTGGTATCGAAAAACAAATGGAATAATTAATGCGGCCAATGCCACAGAAAGCATTAATTCAACCAACATTCCCCCCATTTGGGCGCGTAATGCATGACGTCGTGCGTTATCAATCATGATCACCCCCCGGCATTAAAACGTCCATTGACGGCGCATCACGCCACCCATCAGACATAATAACATCAAATTCATCCTGATCGGGTAATTCCGGAATGGGTGCACGGGATAACGCAAAATTGACAAAGCGCGGTGCCGACGTCGATGGAAAAGACCATGATCCGAATTTAATCGGCGGCGTCGTCGACATCATTAATTCACCCGATACCGTTAATCCAAAATTATCGTAAAAAATCATTTCATCTGCCCCCAAAAAAGGTGTCATGACGGCACCGGTACTGATTCCGGAAAACCCGCTGATGCTGCGTGCGCTCTCCGATTTTAACACCATATCCCCCGATACATTGACCGTATTGGTTACCGTGGCGCGATCTGTAATCACGCGGCCAATGGTGCCAAAATAATTTGAATTTAATTGACCCGCGGTCATGGTTCGAAATCCCGTCACATCCCCTGTAACACGCAATGCGCCGACGGCCGCCGCATTGCCATCCACGGATGCGCCACGCGTGAAATAGGCACGTGAAACCGTTGCCATATCCGTTTCAAGAAAGGTGGCGGTTATATCTGACATCTTGGCTGATTTGGCATGAACCGTCCCAATATCATAGATGTCATTACCCCCCATATTTAAATGACGCATCATGGTATTCAATTCATCCCCATCCATTGCCGTACGATGCAGATATTGGGATCGATCCGCCGATGTAATGGTTCGCGTCATTCGATAAACCAGCATTCCGGGCGTTAATTCTGGGGCGGACACCGCCCATCCAGATGTCGCCGCCACACCGTCGGGCCCCACAATGGCCGCATCGGCACCAATATGCCGGGCAATACGCGCCCCAGATATATCCCCGCCGGGAATATGAAAACCCAAATAGACATCCGCAACCGATGCGCCACGAATGCTGTATTTATCAATAAATCCCACGGCCGCGTCCGGCGCAACCAATGACCGATCTGATTCATCCATTCGGATTTGGGCAAATTCCGGCCACGCGTCTTGGTTTGTCCGAACAAAGTTTAATACCCCATCGCGCACAGACATAATACGCCGGGCACGGGCAACATCCGACGCCGACGATATCATGTTTGTAACCTGATCATAAATCAATGGCGTTGCCAATGCCACAATGGCCATGGTCAATAATACCTCTAGCATTGATGCACCGCGCTGGGCGGTTAAGATACGTTTATTTACAATCACTTTTACCGTCCATCAGACATTTTTTTATATCAATACGCCGTTCCAGACGCGACCAAAATACATATTGGCATACAATATATTGGGACAATGATCGTTGGTTATATCCCCCACCCAATGTGCCAATAATCGATCGACAATCAACCGTGCGACCATCATCATCGGGACGGGCCAAAATTTTAAACGCCCCATTATCAATGGTATCGATTAAGACATCGGGCAATACCGATGTACCACCGGGCCGCACATCTAAAATAACCGCCCCCGTTTCACCCCGCATTAACGCATCGGATGTCTGATCGCGCAGGGTGATGTTCGATGTTTTTAAAACACCCACTTCTATGCCACTGCGACTGCTGTATTCCAAATCATCGGGATTAATATACACATCTTGGCCACGTGATGCATTGATATAGGATGATATTTCCAATGCACCCACACTAAAATTCATATTATCAGCAATAACATTTCCCCGAATATTCCATGTTTTGGGGCCGGTAAAGCTGGTCCGGCCGGCCGTCATGGAAAAATCATAAACCGATGCCGTATCGGTGGTGATGGACCCGGTATCCCCAAATTGGGAAATGGTTTTTACATTGGCCGTATCGGCACGTAATGCGCCGCGGGTCACATTTAGTGCCGGGGTGGCATCCGCACTTTGGAATATCGATTTTGCCGCCGTCAAAACCGAAATATCATGACGCATTTTACGTCCATTTTCCGTTCCCACCAATGCCAAGGCGTTGGTCTGAATCGATTCAAAGGCCCCATTGCGCGCAATGGCCATACCAATATTTTCAATCGAAAATCCGCCCATATTTAAATTGACCAGAAACGCATCTGCATCGGGGTCTATATGTGTACGGTGAACAACATCACTGTATTGATCATCCAACGCCACACCAACCGTTACCCCATCGGCCGTCGGTGCGGCATAGTATCCAATCCGCCGCGCCAATTCCGCGCGCCGCAAGACGGTTAAATCCCCCCCCGATATTTCCAATCGGGCCCGAACTGCATCGGGCGTTTTATCAATCACCAGGGTAATATCCTGGCCCAGGGCGGTACGCGGAACAAATCCCAACGGCAACCCGTATTCTTCCATCCGATCGGCAAAATCATCCCCCCCCGACACCGTCACCCCATAGGGTAATGATACCGCATTTTCGCGCACATAAATTCGGGCCGCGGTGGCCGCGGTTTCAATCTGACGCGTGACGGCATACATTTGGGAATCACGATCGCGGTCGGCCAATGTGCGCGTCAAAAACGGCACAAACGCAAATATCAGCGACACCCCCAGCAGCGCCTGAAGCAAAAAATTTCCAGATTGTTGATGCAAAACCTATCCCTTCTGGTTCAACAATAGCATTTGAAAAAAAATATTGCAATCGCTTTTCAGATCCATTATGATGCCATACGTTTAATGAATTGCGGACAAAATCCGCCCAAGGAAAACAATTTCCAATAAAAGAAAAAATATGCAAAATAAAAAAAACACATCGTCTGTTGGCATGATGATTCAACGTTGCCACAAATGGCGTCAAAAACGCAAACAATACATGGACCAGGCCCGTCAAACCGCCGATGAAATCGAACGCGAACGCTTGATGCAGGCGGCCGAACACTATGGACGTATTGTTGCCGCCGAACAGGGAAAAATTGATTCATCGCGAACCCCCAACGATCGCGGGACAACAACGGCCATTGCCAATCCCGACACATCCACCGATACCGACGATGATACGGATGACAATTTCCAAGATTTTGTCACGGCCTTGAAATAATCACCTTTTTTTAATTCTTGAAATCCCGGTTTAATTTGTTATCCTTGGACCATAAGGAAAGTTTAATCATGGATAACAATTATACTGTATTGGCGCGCAAATATCGCAGCCAGGATTTTCAATCTCTGATTGGCCAAGATGTCTTGGTTAAAACATTAACGACGGCCATTAACACATCACGTATTGCCCATGCCTATATCTTTACCGGGATTCGTGGGACCGGAAAAACAAGTACGGCCCGCATCTTGGCCAAGGCATTGAATTGTTTATCGTCACAACACGCCACGGCAACGCCATGCGGAACATGCGAAAATTGTCGGGCGATTGCGGCCGGCCAACACATTGACGTTATGGAAATCGACGCCGCATCCCATACGGGCGTGGACAACATGCGCGATATTTTGGATGCGGCCCAATACCGACCCACCAATGGCCGGTACAAGGTTTATATTATTGACGAAGTGCATATGTTATCCACATCGGCATTTAACGCATTACTTAAAACACTGGAAGAACCACCGGCCCATGTTATCTTTATTTTGGCAACAACCGAAATTCGTAAGGTACCGGTGACCATTTTATCGCGATGCCAACGCTTTGACCTGGTGCGGGTGCCGGTTGAAACCCTTAAAAAACACTTTAACGCGATTGCGACCAAGGAACAAATCCAACTTGACGATGCGGCATGTGAATTATTGGCACGTGCGGCCGACGGATCGGTACGTGATGGATTATCCCTGTTGGATCAGGCCATTGCCCAAACCGGCGGAAATGTGACGGAATCGGCGGTTTTGGATATGTTAAAGCGTGCCGACCGTGGTGTGGTGATGGATTTAATGCGGACCATGTTGACGGGCGATACGGCGGCGGCATTGGATATGGTTGACACAATTTACACCAATGGCGCCGATTTGGCGATGTTGTTAACCGACATGATGGAATGGACCCATTGGGCCACCCGAATGCATCCGGCATTACATGCCGGCGATGGCACCGCATCGCCATACACGGCCGATATGCGCGCCCAGATTTTGGAATTAAACAAAACGGTGACGTTAAATACGCTTTCGCGCCTGTGGCAGGTATTGGTTGCGGCCGTACCTGAAATGGCGGCGGCCGGTAATCCCAAACAATGTTTCGATATGCTGATTGTCCGTTGCATGCATATTGCAGATATGCCATCGATTTCGGAAATTTTAAAACAAAACGCGCCCACGTCACGCGCGATGCCCACTATGGATGGGGCACGTTCAACGGCCAACACGCCCCCAAAATCCCCCGCCCCCCAACCGACGCCCCATGACGATACCCCCACGGCCCCGGTACCGTCCGATACCCCCGACGTCACAGAAACGGTGCCCGATGCGTCCGATCAACGCATAACGATTACATCGCTTGATGATCTGTGTGCGGCGTTGACCACAAAACGGGAAATTTTGTTATATTCTTATTTTAATAATAATATCGAAGTGTCATCGTTTGCCCCGGGTAAAATCACCTTTTATGATCGCAAGGGTGATGGTGATTTTGCCCAGAAATTGGCGGCATGGTTATTTGACACAACGGGCACCACATGGATATTGGAACGCGACACGGAATCACATAACGCCCAAACAATCGCCGAACAGAAAAAATCTGAATTGATATCGGATCCGTTGGTCGCCGGCGCCATGAGTTTGTTTGGCGATGCCGAAATCATCAGTGTAACCAAATAACCCCACATCACAAAGGATATCATCAAATGCATGCGGAATCGGGACGATCACTTATTGAAATCATTGGCGTATTGGCCGTTGCCGCCATCATGGCGGCCGGGGCCGTTGGGATGTATGGTGCCTTGCATCGGCGCAGTGTGCGAACCATTGCATCGGCCGATTTGGCCCAGGTGGCAAACAATGTCCGATTACTTATGGCACCGCGCGGCGATTATCGCGCGGTTTCCATCGATTATTTAATCAAGGCCGGCGCCCTGCGAAATCATCGCGCGCCGATGGGTGGGGATGATTGGTCGGTAACGGCATCAGATGACGGCAAGGCATTTTTAATTAACCTGACCGATTTGACGCATGGGGAATGCGCGTATTTCACCACGGCAACGCCCACGTGGGCAACGGTACGTGTGAATGGATATGTGGATCAACCGGGGGATTATTGTATGACCGCGGGTGGGAATCAGGTATCGTTTATCGTCGAATAACCCAGGGCAACGGATGTATAAAACCTTTTGCGCTTTGATAATCTTAATCGCGGTTGGGGGATGCATGAGATATCACAGTCCGGACCGCAACACATGGGGATCCATTCTTAATGGTGCCAGCATGTCGGACATGACCGATACCGCCCGCGTGGCCAAGCGACCAGTCTATCTGGGGGCTGGGGGAAAATTAATAACCAGTGATACCCACAAAAACCCCGCCGTTGAATACGGTGATAAAATTGCCAATGATAATGCGATTGCCGTTTCCTATATGGCCAGACTTGAATTCGCCCTGTATGATGCGTTACGTAAACCCGGCATTTCGGTTCAACGGGCCGGTACCGATGTTGTGGTGATATTGGTTCGTGACGCGTTGATGGATATCAATGCGCCCGACATTTCTGCCACGGGTGATGATACATTAAAAACAATTGCCCGTATTCTGCGTCAATATGACGCCACATTTATTGAAATTGCCGGATATACCGACGCTACCCGTGATGCCGATGGGGCACGACGCCTGTCCATGGATATGGCATCGCGGGTGGGGGTCCATATGGTTCAACACCGGATTACGCCCGAACGGATATTTATTGTGGGCCGGGGCGCATCGCGACCCATCGCGTCCCAGGATGATATTGGACGATTAATGAACAGACGGGTGGAAATACGCATCGCACCGGCCCGATAAGTGGGGGCAAAGTTTCACGTTTGCATTTCGAAATTTTATTGTTATACTGAACATAACCTAACTGTTATAAAAAACCAAAGGAAGGATACAATGGCAAACAAGACAGATTCTGGGGCAACACCCATGACAAAAAAATATGTTAAATCGGGAATTATTGCGGCCGCGGTTATTGCGGTGGCGGCGATTGGTATATGGACCGTACGGGGCGTCCATAATGATGCATCGGCCACGGTTGAAGAATCTTTGACAACGGTATCCGAAACGGCGGCCAATGGCGCAGATCTGCGTATCGCGGTTATCCGTATGGATGAAATTCAAAATGACGCGGCGGCCCTGATCGATTTGCGTAAACAAAAAGAAGAATACGAAGAAAAATTGCGTGACGAATTGACACGTGAACAAAAAACACTTGAAAAAGAAAAGGCGGAAATTGAAAAATCCCAGGATGTTTTATCCCGTGATGCCTTGCAACGGCGCGTGGTTGATTACCAAAACCGCGTGACAAAATTGCAACGCGAATTGGCCGAACGTGCCCAGAGTATAGAGGTTGCGTTTCAAAAAGCCCTTAATCAGGTTCAGACCAAACATCTTGACCCCATTATCGAAGGAATCATTGCCAAAAAGAACCTGTCACTGGTGATTGATGGTCGTTTTGCCCGCATGGGTCAAAATGCACAAAACCTGGACATCACAGGTGATGTGGTCAATGCATTAAATAAAAAAGTGACCAAGGTCAAGATGGATAAACCGATGGGTTTTTAATTTATTCCATTTAAAAACAACGCGCGACAATTTTGTCGCGTGTTTTTTTACCCTTGTGTATCTAAACTTGTATAGAAATTCATCCGAAAACCGGCCCATGCTTATTTCATATACCCATTGTTGTGACCAAAATTGGCGCGGCATTGATCCATTAATCATTCGGGGCCATATGGGCCCTTCAAAACACGTGCCCCCACGCATGACACGCGCGCCCAAAGGCGATTAACGATGTCCCCGAGATTTTATAACTTTTTATGAAAGCGTTCCTGGGGGCGCGATGGGATTTTCTGCTTTGAATTTCGGATTTTTATGCGTATAATCAAACCATGTTTAAATTCATACGTCATTTATTTATCCCGCGCGCCGCCGAAACCACGGCCGGTGCATTGGCAGAAATGTTTGGTTTAAAATTATCGGGTGATCCCCATACGCCCGTCCGCGGTGTGGCCCCCATTGCCGATGCCCGGCCAGGTCAATTGGCATTTTATTCCACCGAACAAAACAGTGCGGCCTTTAAAATCTTGCCCATTGATGTGTTGGAAAACACCCGCGCCAGTGTGATTTTATTGCAACCCGACGCCGTGGCCCATGCACCGCGGGGCGCCACCTTGTTAATTAGCGACAGTCCCCGCGGCACAATTGTTAAGATATTGGGTGAACTTTACCGGGAACCACCGCGTTTCGGCATATCACGGCGGGCGTCGGTCGCCCGGGGCGTCTTTTTTCGGGCGCGCAAGACCGCCTATGTTGGTCCCTATGCTGTTGTTGAAACCGGTGCTGTTATCGAAGGAAACGTTAAAATTTATCCCGGTGCCTTTGTTGGACGCAATGTCACCATTGGTCGGGGCACGATTATTCAAACGGGCGCGCACATTGAAAACGCCACCATTGGGGCCGATTGTATCATTCATTCGGGTGCCGTCATTGGAAAGGATGGATTTGGATACACACGCCAAGATGGTCACAATGTCTTTATCCCCCACACGGGCCGCGTTGTATTGGGCGACCGGGTATCGGTGGGGGCAAACACATGTATTGATCGGGGGGCATTAACCGATACACGTGTGGGCGACGGGACCAAGATTGATAATCTGTGCCAGATTGCACACGGCGTGGTGATCGGATCGGAATGCTTTTTGGCGGCGGGCGTTGGTCTGGCCGGGGGCGTGGTTGTTGGTGATCGCGCATTATTGGCGGGACATGTGGGGGTTGCCAATGGAATTAAAATTGGCAATGATGCCGAAGTTGGTGCCAACAGTGGTCTGATGCGGGATGTACCGGCAGGCACCCGATATATGGGGTATCCGGCGGGCCCGGGCATTGAATTTATGCGTCATTATGCATGGTTACGCAAAAACGCAAAATAACACATTAAAAATAAAACAAAGGGGACACAGCATGGTTGATGCACAGGGTATTGAACAGGTTATTCCACATCGCGGCGCAATGCGATTAATTGATGAAATTCGCGAATTCAATGAAACATCGGGTGTTGGCATCCATTATGTGCGTGATGACGAATTTTGGTGCGCCGGTCATTTCCCGGGCAAACCCATTATGCCCGGCGTTCTTCAGATCGAAGCATTGGCGCAAACCGCATGCTTTATCGCGTTGACCAATTTGGGGTTAACCGATGGATCGACACTGGGGTATTTTACCACAATGGAAAAGATTAAATTTTCACATATGGTTACCCCCGGCGATGTTTTGGAATTACATGTCGAATTAGTGATGAGCAAGATGAGCCTTTATAAATTCCACGGGATCGCCATGGTCGGCGGCAAGAAAGTTGCCGAAGCCACCTTTACCGCCATTATGGGCCCACGGGATAAATAAATTATCACCGGGGAAAACATTTTTGGATAAAAAAATCAAGCCAAACATAGGCTTGATTTTTTTATTCATGTCCCACGCGAATACGACGCCCGTTTTCATGTATATCAATAAAAACATGGATCGTATTTTCGGGTAACATGTCCCCCGCCACATCCGGCCATTCAATTAATGTAATATCATTTTCAATGGCATGTTTTAATCCAATTTCCACCAATTCGGACGGATCTGTTACACGATATAAATCAAAGTGCGAAATCCCATCATAATTTTGAACAATGGTGAATGTCGGACTCGGGACAATGGTGTTGGGGGCACGTAATGTTTGAATGATGGTTCGTGCAATCTCCGATTTACCAACACCCAAATCCCCATGCAATGCCACACATACCGGTGCACGCAACGTTTTGGCAAACGACGCGGCCCATTGACGTGTTTGAAATAAATCTTGGGTTATTGTTAAATTCATGATATGATCATACCCCCCGATTATGGGTGATGCAATATTTTTATTGAACTAAAAAATATTGACAACTATTTTATTATGTACTATTTTAATAAAACAAAGGATTATTAAAGATGAAAAAATGGAAAAAAGTTTTGATTATATCGGGTGCCGCGGTATGGACGGGGTTAATTGTGGCCCAATTGATGACAGATTTTATGGGATATCATGATGAAAACGATTCCATCCCATCGGCCAAATCGACACGTTCGGAATTTCATAACGTTGATTTTCCCACCGATACGTTACAATCAACCACCGATGCCCAGGTGGACACCATGATGCATTATCTAAAGACATGGCATGGCAATGACGAACGCACAGATTCTGCCCTGTTATCATCATTGGCGAAATATAAACAGCAAATGAATCAAAAAATCAAAAGCAAATAAGTTAACACGGAAAAAAACATGCAAAAACCAAGTAACGCCTTTTTAAAACTGATTTTTATCATGATGATGGGAACAACGGGCATGGCCGCGCCAAACACCCATGGTGATGTGCCGGAAAATAAACCGCTGAAAAATACTGTATCGGATACGCTTCATGCGCGGGATGAATTAACAACCCTTATTAATGCCCATTACGAATCCATGGAAAAAATGGCGGTGATGATGGTTAAATTGATGAACACGCCGGGTATTGATCGGCAATCCCCGATGTACGATCAGGCCAACAAATTATTCCTTGAAATAATGAAAAATTTAAAAACACGGGATCGGGCGATGAAAATACTGATGAAAATGGATACGCCATCTGCGGATATTCATGCCGCGACAGACACCACCCATATATGGAATCAAAAGAAAATTTTTACCCACTAAAAAAACGCCGCAATGCGGCGTTTTTTTATTCAACCAACAACAAATCATCTTGCAATTTTCGGATCGCATCACGATAATCACCGGCGGTTTCAAATTCCAGATTTTCGGCTGCGGTACGCATTTTCTTGGTCAGATCTTTGATCTCCTTGCGGATGGATGCGGCATCCATCACCCCGCCCGATTTGTCATAGACAAAGCGCCGTTTTTTATCGGTTTTTTCTTCTTTTTCACCCACTTGATCAAACACGGCCTTGGCCACTGTTTTGGGTGTAATATGATGCGCCACGTTATAGGCCATTTGTTTTTCCCGTCGCCGGGCGGTTTCAGTCAATGCCGCATTCATTGAATCGGTCATTTTATCAGCATACAAAATCACACGCCCATTGGCATTGCGCGCCGCCCGACCAATGGTTTGGATCAATGATCGTGTTGATCGCAAGAATCCTTCTTTGTCCGCATCCATAATGGCAACCAATTCACATTCTGGGACATCCAACCCCTCGCGTAATAGATTAATCCCAACCAACACATCAAATTTCCCCAGGCGTAAATCACGTAATAATTCAATACGTTCCAAGGTTTCAATATCACTGTGAAGATAGCGGGCACGCACCCCGTTTTCATTTAAATAATCGGTTAATTGTTCTGCCATTTTCTTGGTCAATGTGGTGACCAGTACCCGTCCATGAACATGACGTATTTCATCCAACAGATCATCCACCTGGTGGGTTGTGGGTTTAATATCACACACCGGATCCAATAATCCCGTGGGGCGAATAACCTGTTCGGAAACAATACCACCCGATTGTTCCAGTTCCCATGTGGCCGGGGTTGCCGACACAAAAATCGTCTGGGGGCGCAATGCATCCCATTCTTCGAACGTTAATGGCCGGTTATCAATACATGCCGGCAGCCGAAATCCATATTGGGACAATGTTTCTTTGCGGGCACGATCCCCACGCGACATGGCGGCAATCTGGGAAACGGTAACGTGACTTTCGTCAATAAACAAAACCGCATCACGGGGCAAGTATTCAAACAATGTAGGGGGTGGTTGACCGGGCGCGCGCCCCGAAAGATATCGGGAATAATTTTCAATCCCGCGACAGGTTCCCGTACTCTCCATCATTTCGATATCAAAATTTACACGTTCCCGCAGACGCTGTTCTTCGACGTATTTCATCTGATCGTGAAAATATTTTAATCGTTCATCCAAATCACTTCGGATTTGACCGATGGCTTGCAAAATGCTGGGCATGGGGGTGGCATAGTGGGTGTTGGGATAAACCGCAATCCGATCCAGTTTATGCAATTTTGCCCCAGTTAATGTATCAAATTCCCAAATTTCATCAATTTCGTCCCCGAAAAAAGAAACTTTCCATGCCCGGTCCAAACTGTGTGATGGGAACACGTCCAAGGTATCCCCCCGCACGCGAAAATCCCCCCGTTCAAACGCCACATCATTGCGTTTATATTGTATATCGACCAAAGAACGCATGACGTCTTTTATACCGATTTTATCCCCGGTGTTCAATATAACCTTCATCCCGGCATATTGTTCGGGCGATCCCATCCCATAAATGGACGACACACTGGATACAACGACGACATCCCGTTCTTCTAACATGGCGCGGGTGGCACTGTGGCGCATACGGTCCAATTGTTCATTAATGGCGGCATCTTTATCAATATATGTATCGGTGGTGGGCATATATGCCTCTGGCTGATAATAATCATAATAGGAAACAAAATATTCCACATGATTGTTGGGGAAAAATGATTTCATTTCCGTATACAATTGTGCCGCCAATATTTTATTGGGTGCCATGATCAACGCCGGACGGCCCAATTCGGCAATCACATTCGCCATGGTAAATGTTTTCCCCGATCCGGTAACACCCAACAATACCTGTGATTGGCGGCCATCACGAACACCGGCGGCCAATTCACGTATGGCCGTCGGTTGATCGCCCATGGGGGCATAAGAACTAACAAGATCAAATATTTTTTTATTCACAAGATTAAATATAATTCATTATAATGAAATTACAAGGAAAGAGAGAATGGTATTAAAACCCAAAATTCTGCGGCGACTGTTTTTATCAATTTTGATTATTGTGGCGATGGCATTGGTGGCCATTGTTGTGGTACCCCCCATGATCAATTTCAATGGAATGCGCGCCGCTTTGACCCAGGCGATTGTCGCCCGCACCGGGGTTGATGCCACCATTAATGGGGACATACGGCTGTCTTTGATTGGGGGACCCACCCTGTCGGCAACGGATATCCGTGTCGCGGGGGGAACCATCGCGGCCACACGCTTTGCCATTCCATGGTCCGGCATATTTAATGTGGAAAACGCCCCATTATCGGGGGATATCGTGGTCTATGGTGCGCGTTTAAAAATTGATCGCCTGATCCCGGTTACATTTGATCATGCCATTCGCATTTATCATTCAGAAATTGAATTTTACGGCAAGGAATATGAAATTATTGATGCCATTGTGCATGGTTCCACCACCCGTGCAATCGTTCGCACAAACCAACATAAATACGAAATCAATACCATTGGCGATGAATTTGTGATAACCAATCGTGCCAATGATTTATTGATTACCGGGCGGCTTTATAACGACGGGTCAGCCCGGGGATCCATGCGTCTGGATGCGGCCGATGTTAATGCATGGTTTGAATTTTCATCACCCCGCATTGATACGCCCGTCAAACTGGAAATGGATTTTAATTGGGATGGGGGTTACGGATTTGAATTTACCCATATACGGGGTGACAACTTTGCGGGGGATATCACATTGGCGTCCGACGGGGAACGTCAAATTAATTTGCGCGCATGGGATGTGGATTTCGACATGGGATTTTTGACACGGCCCACATCTTTGTTTGATCAAACATCGCTAAACATCAATTTAACGGGTAATTTAAACTTGATGGGACGCACATTTAAATCATTGCGCGCCGTGGCCCATGGAACAAACGATGCCGTTATTATTGATCAAGTGGTGTTGGACGACATACGTATCACCGGGGGTCAAATAACCCCAGATGGGGCCCAGAACGTCTTTATCCAAATGCCAATCGATGGAAAGCCCGGTACATGCATGTTTTCGGGCACACCGCGCATCTGGGAATGCAGTCAATTTACATGGGGTGATATAGCGGGCCGGATTGCGGTAAACGATGATCATGCCGACATTTATGTTCATGGGTCCATCCCTGCCCCAAAAATGGATGAAATGATTTCTTATGCACGACGCATTGCATCCGGGGGGACCATAAATTTTGAATTTTCGGATATGGCGGGCCATGTTGATATGGCGACCGATCCCCAACCATCGTTTACATTTGCACGGCAAAAGCCCCTAAAATGGGGGGGGAATATCGCGACGTTGTTCCCCCATTCATTTCAAAAACAAATTGGCGATTTTGCATGGGATAATGGGGCCATGACATTCACCCCCCGTTCGCGCGATTGGACGTTACGCGTTCGGGGACGTTCTTTTGAAATCAAGGGGGTGGATATCAAACACTTTATTGGCAATATTGATACACCGTTTTTAAACACCATGCCTTATACCATAACGGGCGTTTATGATCGGGGCAATATTGCAGATTTACGGGTACATGTCGGGGATATGGAATTTTCTGGATCGATGGCCGACGGGACAATCACATTGGTAACGCCGTTGTTAAACATCGACCGAATAACACGCCAAGAATATATCGATCAATACGCCGAATTGGCCTTTTTGGGCAATGCACCCATTATGACGCCATTTGATCTGGAGGTGCGGGTGGCATTGCGGGCAGATACCTTGATCTATAATGGTAATAGCTATCAAAACTTTGTATATGCATTAAAACCGGACGTTCAAACGTTTTCCATATCTGATAATGATCGGGGAAATTTGTTAATCGAAATCGGACGGGATAAAAAAAATTACACTATTTCTGTGATGGCCGATCGGTTTGTGCCAACCGGTGCATTGTTGCCGGCAACAATGCCCATTAATGTGACGGGCGCGGCAATAACAGGGACGGCCCATTTAACAACATCGGGGAAAATTGCGTATGACATTCAACACAACGTGGCGGGGACGATGGACATGACACTGGTGGGGGGGATCATGAACGGATTGGGATTGGACGCATTTTACGCCGCGGCATCCACGATGACCACGTTAAATGCGGAATCAATGTTGGCAATGGCATTGGATGGGGGCCAAACCCGGATCAAGAAAATCCACATTGCGGGGCGCATTGATGATACCAATTTTGAAACCACACAACCCATGACGATGTCCCTGTATCATGTTGACGGCCAAGGCACCATGACGATCCAAAACAATCAAATCAATGCCGATTGGCAATTGGTTATGCGTGGGACATCGGCCACACCAATGCCCATATTATTGGGGATACGGGGGGACAAACGTGATTATTCATTGTCTGAAATTATGATTCATTTCGATCCCGACTATCTGCGTGATTTTTCCGGGGCACACGATAAGTTTTAGTGACCACGATTTTTTACACCGCGCCAAAAATCTTCGCGACAGACACGCCGACCCGTTTCATCGATATAACAACGGGTCCCCCGACATCGGACGATATATCGACCGTCTGCATAAAGTTCGACACCCCGCATTCCCCGTGCCAAATATTTATCCGGACCAATCAAATCGGCCCGCGGACCCAACAAAACACGCGCGGCGGCGGCCGCCCACCGATTTCCATTCGTGACATAGGGCGCATATACAATTTCACCCCGTTTGGCCAATCGACCAATATTATATTTATACGCGTTTTGTTCCAAAACATACGTTTGAAATGGCGTCAGACGCAATTGCTGACACAATCGAATCACATGTGATTTTGACATCTGCCCCCCCTTTTTTGTCGTATTCTGTGTAGAGTATAAACCAATCCCCCCACATTCCAACAGGATGAATTTCATAAATAAAAACCCGCCAAACGGCGGGCAAAATCCCCATATGGGATTTAATTTTTCTGACGCACACTAATATGTACTTCGCGCAATTGTTGTTCGGTTACGGCACGCGGCGCCCCAAGCATTAAATCCATACCCCGCTGATTGGTCGGGAACAACACCACTTCGCGCAGATTTTGTGCCCCCAAGATTATTTGTATAATCCGATCGATACCGAACGCGCATCCCCCGTGCGGCGGCGCACCATATTGAAACGCCGTGTACATTCCCCCAAATTTAGCCTGAACATCATCAGCGCCATAACCGGCAATTTCAAAGGCACGAACCATTGTGTCCGGATTATAATTACGCAGACCCCCACTGCATATTTCGACACCGTTCATCACCATATCAAATTGGTTTGCCTTGATCGCCAATGGATCGCCGTCTAAATCACCCTTGGGCAAACTAAATGGGTTATGACCAAAATCGATGGCCCCCGTGTCGGGGTTTAATTCATAAAAGGGGAAATCTTCGATCCAGCATAACCGGAATTCATTTTCATCAATCAATCCCAAATCATGACCCAATTTGTCACGCAATTTACCCGCCGCCTTGGCCGCGGCATCTTTGGTATCACAGACAAAGAATAATGTCGCATTTTCCCCCGCCAGCGCACGTAATTTTTCAATGCGCCCGGCATCTAATTTTTTGGCCACGGGGCCCTTGGGCTCATCCCCGAATACGATATATCCCAATCCACCCAATCCCAATTCGCCGGTTGCATATTCACCCAATTTATCAAAGAATGACCGGGGTTTGTCCGCGGTTGCAGGCGCCGGGATGGCACGAACCACCGCCCCATTGTCAATGGCCGTGGCAAAAATGGAAAAATCAGATCCACGAAACACGTCCGTGACATCTGAAATCACAATCGGATTACGCAAATCCGGTTTGTCCGATCCGTATTTTAACATGGCATCGTCATAGGCGATATGCGGAATATCGGCACAAACGTTGGCATTTGGGGCAAATTCACGAATAAGGGCCGGCATCAATTCGTTGCCTACCGCCTGAATATCGGGCGAATCAACAAAAGACATTTCCAAATCCAATTGATAAAATTCAATCAATCGATCAGCACGCAAATCTTCGTCCCGGAAACAGGGGGCGATTTGAAAATAGCGATCAAATCCGGCAATTTGAATCAATTGTTTAAATTGTTGCGGTGCCTGGGGCAATGCATAAAACATTCCATGATGATTACGCGATGGCACGAGATAGTCCCGCGCCCCTTCGGGGGATGAAACGGTTAAAATGGGCGTTTGAAATTCAGAAAATCCCATGTCCCACATTTTATCGCGTAAAAATTTCATAACCCGGTTTCGCATTAAAATATTGCGATGCAAGCTTTCGCGGCGCAAATCGATATAGCGGTGCTTTAACCGTAAATCTTCGGCGACCGATCCATCGTCACCAAACACCTGAAACGGCAAAACATCTGCCTGGGTCAAAACCGTCCAAGATGTACCTTGAACCTCTATGGAACCGGTGGCGATTTTGTCATTCACCGCGTCTGGGGTACGTGCCACAACCGTGCCGGTGATTTGAATCACACTTTCGGGACGTATGGCCGCCAATGCGTCATCCGAACCGTCGAACACACATTGTGTCATCCCATAATTATCACGCAGATCAATAAATAACAACCCCCCGTGATCCCGTTTGCGATGCACCCATCCGGCCAGTGTCACGGTTTCACCCACATTTGCCGCGTTTAATTCACCACACGTGTGGGTTCTGTATTTGGATTTTAACGATAACATTTTTGCCCCTTTTTATGTTTTATTTCATGCATGGGCCCCAAAAAATCAGATTGATCGCTGGCACCCCTGTGTGTATGGATCGGGGGCGCATTTAATGTGCGCGGTGCCACCCCGGCTTGTCACTTTTGCTTGGGTTTTACCCATTCCCCGGTTGTCAGTCGGATCAATATGGGCGCGCCCTGAAAAAATTCTATGCATATAATAATTCCAAAAGAAAAAAATGCAAGGGTAAAAATCCCCCCGCCCTATCGTGAATAGATAATATCCATCGCGCGTTGACGTATCTTTGCATTGCATCCACGCATCAGATTAATGGGTTGTCCATTGATTACAAATGTCTGAATTTCGTCCCAGACATCGACCAGGCGAACATTCGGTCGCGGTCGCGTATGGTTCGAAAAATTTCGATATTCTGCCATATGCCACAGATCGCGATACCTTTCATCCCCATATAATTTATCAACCGCATACTGCATCATCGAATCGGCCAATATGGTCACATCGGTCGGGTTTTTAATACCGGGTAAATCATAATGAACATCAACCGCCATACGGGTCGCATATTGAACCGGGCAATTGGCCATTAATGCCAACCATTCGGCACCAAACGCCATCAATTCATCCAGTGCATACGTTTCATATCCTACATTCCCATGATAACGTAACATGGCACGTGTGTTAAAGGCATGACGCAATTCATGATATAAAACCAACAACCACGGGATAAGTTCCATAAAGGCATCCATACGGGCCGCCCCCATCTGATCAACCGGGTTCATTGACATATAATTAAACAAATGCACAATGTTATATGATCCACAATAAACACCACGATCGGCGTCAATCACCATGGTATCGCGTAACTCGGTCAAATCACACCATACATTATGTCGGGCCACATATGTCATCCCCGTTTTCATTAATTCCCGTTGGGCGGTGGCAATGGAACGCCGCGAATACGGCCACGGATCATAGTCATTGTGTACACAAAATACATCGCCCGCCCGATGGGTCTGGGCCATAAAATCATAATCTAATAAAAGTGAATGCGCCAAAGATTGCATATTTATATTTCTATCGGCACATATATAACACAAATAATTATTATGTCAATATAAAGGTTTTTAAATTCATTTCTGATACATTATAAATTCGCCCTATACGTTCATTCAATGCCCGACCAAACACATCCCCCAGGCGCGTCGGCGACATATGACGCATCCCATCGATCGTATTGATCACATAATGGTGGCAAATATGGGCCAATGGAACACGGATACCCGATACCCGTTCATAGGCATAGAGCAAATCATTTCCATCTGGCATTTGGCGTACATCTATATACATATCATATACGCGATTCATAACGGCACGCGGAATCATATCCCCCACCCGGCCGTTGCAACCGATGGGATGGGGAAATTAAAAACTTGGGTAAAAAACGCGCTTAATTGCTGTATTGAATAACCCTTTGCCGGGCGGCAGCGTACCATGGGGGCACCGCATTTTTTATGCTTGATTTTTACACAGGGACCCGTATAATGGGCAGGAAATCAGATTGCCCTAATAGTCTAGTGGTAAAACACGTCCTTGGTAAGGACGAGTCGCAAGTCCGATTCTTGCTTAGGGCACCAGAGAAATACCCCCCCGTTTATAAAAGAAAGAAACCGCACAAAAACGTGCCGTGGCGTTTCATCAATAAACCAAATGATAATCACCCGTATCCATACGAATATTGATGGCACCCGTGGCGGCACCGGCGGCCAGATTGCCATAGCAAACGGTCCCATTGATTTTAACCGCCAAAGATTTGGATGTCGTTGCCTTTTTCCACAAGGGAACAAACACCCGTGGCGTGCGGATCTTTGACACCCCCCCAGGACAGAGCGTGTCGCATTCATCCACCGACGCGGCCGTGCGGGTGTGCGTAGACATCCCGGCCGGACACGCCGTACGCCCCACATCCCCATCCGGCGAATAATACCCCAATTCGGCCGGCGTACACCGTTCATGGGCCATGGCGGCATGATAATCTTGGATCCAATAACGGCCCGATGCATTACACCATGGACACATATATCCCGCGGCACATGTGAACACATCCACCATACATTTGGTGGTGTTTTCTGGGTCATGGCCGGTATATCCATTGACGCCGTACATACACGACACCTGAAACGTGTCATATTTCCACATGGCGCGGCAAAGACTCTGATACCGATAAATACCATCATCAGAATAACTGTTATACGAAATGACATGATCGGGATCCACATCTGTGGCGGGACATAAATGACGCGCGTCGTCACCCGGACAGTAATAGGTCCGCGTGCATTTGGCGCATTCGCCGTTGTACAGCCAATATCCCGGATCGCATGTCGCACCCCGCGCCGCCGGGGCACAGAGCAAAGCGGCCGCCACCAAAAACCCGACGTTTAGATTAGGCATAGTTGGGGGAAAATTTTGTCGCAGAAATTGGGGATTTTTTGTTTGTCTGGGACCGCTCAAAAAACTGTCCCTTTGGATTAGGCATAGTCAAATCACGCCCAACCCCAGGAATTATACCCGTTTGCGCGATTTTTGACAGGGGGAAAATGGGGGACACGAAACGGGTTCGCCGACCCCGCCCCCCCGTGGGGACCAGGGACGTCACCCCACGGTGTTAATAACCTTGATCACCATTTAAATGGTTTTAATTTTAACCAATGGGATTATCCCAAACAATCGATATTCACGCCGCCGATCACGGGTTATAATCAGGCACAGCGGTATCATATTAAAAATCAAGATCCATTGCCGTGTGGTATTGGGCCGTTGATCCAATTTGGCCCGAAACGCATGATAAAACGGCGTCATGGCGGCATATCGCCACCAGATATGCCCCATCGCATTTTCCCGTCCCCGCCATGGTTGACGCAAAATATAATGAATAATCATCGGATTTTTATGTGCGGACGCCAATTCGTCCCGGGTATAAATACCCATTTCCCCGGCCCGGTCCAGGCGCGTTCCATCCCCACACATATAATTATACGCGGGTCCAACGTATTGAATACGCCCATCACACGTCTTGTTTAAAATATCTTGATCTGGGTATGAAAATTCATCCGACATCGACAATTGTCGCCACACGTCATAGATTTTCGTCCGACGGATTTCACGAATATTCATGACTAAAACCCCACTGTTGATATATCCATTGGGATTTGACGGCCATGGTCGATTTTGTCCGCCATCGCGCACCCCCGCAATAAGGTTTTTACCCATATCCCCATCAAACAATTCACCCAAATCCCCACAAACCGTCGTATCGGCATCTAAATAAATAATCTGATCAATGTGCGCCGGTAATAATTTAACCAACATAAATCGATAATAGATCCCGGTTGTGTATTGTTTCGTCACAGATGCATCAAAATCATGATTGGCATTAAGAAATGTTATTTGATGCATCGGGTTAAATTCATGCACCATGCGTGTCAATTCCCCACGCATTGCGGTGGAAAAATCTGGTGGCACCACACAATAAATATCAACCGGACGCCGCGCATGATAGATCAAGGACATGATTGACACCCCGGCCAACATCCCCATATTTTCATCAAAACAAAATGCCACGTTCACCGGCGCGATCTTTATATTGGCCATGTCTGCCCCCTTGTGTCTTTACCCCTTATGTTAACGCCCCGCCCCCCGTCTGACAAGGATTAAAATCCGCCCCCGCAAAAAAATTATCTTGTATAGATTCCTAATAATCACTAAAATCGGGGCATGCCACGGCATAACGATCTGCCCCGGACGGTGGGGAAATTTTATTGGACACACACCCTGCGCCACTTTTTTTGGTTGGCGCTGATTTGGATCGCGCTGTTTTTGACGGGACGCATGACCTGGTACGTGATCAAGCCCCTTTGCTATAAATGGTTCACAGAACTCTTTACCGCGACGCCGTCGGCCGAATTTGCGACGGCGGCACTGCCGACATTGCTTGTGATTTTTGTGTTTCATTTGTATTCGGACATCTCGTGGACGGTGGATTACTGGGCCTGGGGCCATTTGTACACCAAAATGAAAAACTCCATCTCCCGGCGGCTTTATGAATATGTCTATGACCAGAGCATGGATTACTTTAAAAATGCCGAACCGGGAAAAATCACCGCCCAAATCGAAAAAATCGCCACCCATTATAGGGACGTCGTGGACAACGGCATGCGCTTGATTCTGATGTCGGCGGTCGTCGTGATCAGTTCGTCGATTATCTTTCACATGAACCGATGGGTGGCCGTCGCGCTGATCACGGCGATTGCGTTGCGCGTGATCCATAATATCTGTTCCATGCCCCGATTGATGCACACCATCGACCGGGAATCAGACGCGTCCAACACCCTGCACGGGAAGTTGCTGGACGGCCTGTCGAACTTCCCGGTGGTCAAGGTTTTTGCCGGCAAGACCCGCGAAATGCGCTATACCGACCGGTACCGGGCCGCGGCCGTCGGGGCGTCACTGCGGACACGCATGATGTACCGCATATCCTGGTGCCCGCCCATGTATATCGATAGCCTCACCCTGCTCGTCATCATGATCCTGTGCGTCATGGGATACCAAAACGGCACCATGACCGGCGCCGACATCGTGTTCGCGTTTGCGTCGTACATGACCTTTAACGAGATTATGTCCAGCGTCACCGACTATATCCCCGATTTTATCGACGCATACGGCACCGCGGCCCAGTCGTACCGAACCCTGGTCTGTCCCATTACCGTCCGGGACGCGCCAGATGCGGACAAATTACGCGTGCCGCGCGGCCAAATCGACATCCAAAACGTGACGTTCGGCTTTGGCCGACGTTCTGTGCTGAAAAACCTGACCATTACGGTGCGCCCCGGTGAAAAACTCGGCATTGTCGGGGTCAGCGGGGCTGGCAAGACCACGCTGATCAATCTGTTGCTGCGCTTTTTTGATCCCCGCCGGGGCCGGATTTTGATCGACGGCACCGATATTCGAACGGTGACCCAGGATTCCCTGCGGGCGAACATCTCGTTCATCCCCCAGGAACCAACCATGTTTAACCGAACGCTGGCCGACAATATCGCGTATGGCCGCGCGCAGGCGACCCCCACCCAGATCCGGCACGCCGCCGCGGCAGCGGATGCCGACACCTTTATCCGCACAACCGCGAATGGATACGACACGCTGGTCGGCGACCGGGGCATTAAACTCTCGGGCGGACAACGTCAACGGATCGCCATTGCGCGCGCCTTTATCAAAGACGCCCCGATCTTAATTCTGGACGAAGCGACCGCCGCCCTCGATAGCGGGACCGAGGCGGTGATCCAAAACTCGCTTCAAACGTTGACGCGCGGCCGCACGACTATCGTGATTGCACACCGGTTGTCCACCCTGCGGCATATGGACCGGATTATCGTGCTGGACCACGGCCGCGTTGTCGAAGACGGCACGCACACGACGCTCTTGCGCCGCAAGGGGATCTATGCCCGCCTGTGGCATATGCAGAGTGACGGTTTCGTTTAACCCTTGCGCCCCCGCGTTCCTATCATAGAATAAAAATCAAAAGGGGGCGGCCATGAAAAAATTTATATCCTTGGTTGGGGTGATGGGACTGCTCGGCGCGTGCGGCGGTCTTTGCCTTGAATACGCCGGACGACATCAATGTCGGCACCATCCGGGTACGCCGGGTATAAGGGGCAACCGAAAATTAGCGGTTTAAATTTGGGCGGGTTCGGGAATTCGGCCGCGGCGATAGTGATCGCCTTGCCGGAACGGCGCAAATTTGCGCCGTTGCACAACCGGCATGTTCCCACATCCCTATTTGCTTGTTTGAACCCCCTTGATCAGATGTTCTGTGTCCCGTCACCAAAATAAAATCGCCACAAGGGCGATTTAATTTTGGTAGCGGGAGAGGGACTTGAACCCCCGACACGCGGATTATGATTCCGCTGCTCTAACCAGCTGAGCTATCCCGCCAATGCCCCGCATTATATCAAACATTTTTTCAAATGCAAGAAACAAATCCATTTGATTTTTTTCATGGCACAATTTATTATTCAAAGGACATCGGGGGTTCCGATGTTGGGATTCAACACCCATTGTATGCGCGTCTGTGCGGACGTTAAACGCTCCTGCATATCCATTATGGCAGGAGTGCGATCGCATATAGATAAAAGCATCGCGCTATTACGCATACAATAGTGTTGAAACTCCTGCCGTCTTTTTATAAAAGGACGGCTTCTCTTTATTCAACGATAAAAAGGTATGCAACATGTATAAATATTGGAAAATTCGCGAAATCATTGCCAAAATGGCCGCATTAGTTGGCACAAACCGTCATAAACGACGCCAAATTCGTGACAAAATTCGCTTTGCTGGATTGATTCAAAGCACCGGTCATTATGACATTGCCCGGAAAAAGTACCCAACGCCAATTGCAATATCATTGTGTTTCAATGGCGATGGATATAAATTGGCCGCGGTATCAATTCGATCCCTGGTTATGGCGGCATCTGATCGGTGTGATTACCGTATTTATTGCATTGTTGATTCCACAGTGCATAGCGAGCATCGCCGCATCCTGGGGCGCATGGTGGCCGATACCCAATCAACAATTACATTTATTGATGCCAATCATGATTTTGACACCGCCCACCGACGCCGGTGGCCGGTGGCGGTGTATTATCGCATGATGCTGCCCAAACTATTGCCGGATATCGACCAGATTATTTATGCAGACATCGATACAATATTTTGTCGTGATTTAATTGATTTGGCCTGTTTAGACATGGGGGACAATTTGGTCGCGGGCGTGGCCGATTACGCCAACGGATATATAAATTCCGGCGTCTTGGTCATGAATTTGAAACAAATGCGCGATGAAAACATCTATGACACCTGGGTCCGGGCCGCCCATAAAAAAAATTGCAAGAACCCAGACCAAGACTTATTAAACTACACCACGCGCGGGCGAAAAATATTTTTGCCGTTGCGGTACAACTTTCAATCTATGTTGGGGACACGTTTATTCAAGGTACATACCGATCGTGAATTCTTTGATTTGCGTCACCATCTGGTTGTTATGCATTATTCAAATTGGATGAAACCATGGCACCCCCATAACAGACGTCCCATATATTCCAATTTATGGTGGGATGCGGCGCGACAAACAGATCTGCGATTTGATCTATGATTTCATTCATATTTTAAAATATTATGTTTTTTAATAAAATAGGCTTGAATGCATGTGCAAAATAATGTATATTGGGTGATATGAAAAAAATCTTGGTATTTTTATTGATGACTCTGGCAACTGGCGCGGGGGCATATGCCGGGACCAATCCCTTTATGGGAACGCATGAACACCAGGTTGCCCTGTACATGGCCCAGGGTGTCGACAGTGGGTTTCTGGTTCCGCCGCCAACGCGATTGGTGCCGTTCTATATGCTGCAGATGCAGTATTCCCAGCCAACAACGTTCTTTAAAATCCCGGCACGCCAGTCATTGAATTTTGGCGAAACGGTGGGCTTTGGCGAAAAGTATCACTGGGATTGGGACAAATATTCAATCCCCATGATTTTTTTCAGCGAAGATTTGGCATTGGCCTATGGCGATTGCTGGTATTTCAGTGTCGGCGCCGGTGTCGGTTTCCAGGCCCAGCAAAACGAACGCATCGGGTCCAAATTACTGTTTCAATTCAAGGTGGCGGCCGGCATCCGCATGACAGACGCCATCGCCATGGAATTATACACCCAGCATTTTTCCAACGGCAACACGGCGCCTGAAAACTATTCATACGGGTTTTACGGCGTTGGCCTGACGTACAATTTTTAACCTTTGCCTGGATTTTATTCAAAACATTGGTATAATATTTCATATAGAGAAGAAACAATGGCATTGAACGTTCGATTATTGGAAATTCCCTTTGACGCCATGTCACGTGGCCCCGACGGCGCATTTAACCCCAACGCCCCATTGACCCGTGGCCACAGCAAATTTATCAACATGATGGGCCGAATTATCATTGTCGCCGATATTAACGGATATGTTCAACCGTTTTACCTGTCGTCGGGAATGGGCGGCAAGAAAAACGTTCCGGCGGGCAAATGGTATCCGTTTTTTGGTATCGACAACGATTTATGGATAAACAAGCTTTCGTCGACAGAAATTGCCGCCTATTACCACAACGACACACTGAAAAAAATTTCCCAGCAACTGGATACCGTTATCGGCGACATACGTGACCGGGCCGACACCCTGCCGATGCCGTCGATTAAATCAACACGGACGTTTGACTTTATCAACCAAAGTTTTGCCCGCGTTGCATCAAACGACACACCGGAAACGATAAAAATCGTATCTAGCAATGTCGTCCAATCTATCCAAAAAATAAACCAGATTGTACGCCAAGATGCCTTGCACACCGGGGCGCGGCGCGTGCCAAACAATCCAAATCCCCATAATCCCCGATTCCCGCCGGATTATATGACGAAACAGCGGGATTAAAAAAAAAGCCGGCGCATACCAGCTTTTTCCCCCTTACCATTCAATGGGTGTTTTACCATGCGCGACCATATATTCGTTCGCCCGCGAAAAATGATGATTGCCAAAAAATCCCCGATGCGCCGATAGCGGTGACGGGTGTACCGATTTTAAAATCAGATTCCGCGTCGGATCGACAAAATCAGCCTTGCGCTGGGCATAACTGCCCCAGAGCATATAGACAATATTATCCCGTTGCGCGCATGCGCGAATCACCGCATCGGTAAATGTTTCCCATCCCTTGCCCGCGTGCGATGCCGCCGCATGGGCCCGCACGGTTAACGTCGCATTCAAGAGCAATACGCCCTGCTCTGCCCAATGGGTTAAATCGCCATTTGTTACCGATGGCCGCCCCAGATCAGATTCAATTTCCTTGTAAATATTAACCAATGACGGCGGAACAGGCGTTGGGGGTAACACGGAAAAGCACAGACCATGTGCCTGGCCAGGTTCATGATACGGATCTTGGCCGATGATCACCACCCGAACATTATCCAGCGGGCACAGGTTAAATGCATTAAAAATATTCTTGGGCGCCGGATACACCGCCCGTCCCGACAAATATTCAGATCGCACAAAATCGGTTAGTTTGATGAAATATTCCTGATCAAATTCTGGGGCCAGGGCCGTTTTCCACGATTGATCAATTCTAACGTCCATGTGACATTTCCTTTAGCTGGGTATTGATAAATACCAACACATCTTTTTTGTGCCACCCCGGGTTCAGCCCCCCACAAAAATCGATTAATTTTTTTACCAATTCCATGCCACGTCCCCGATTTAATATGGCCGACCCCGTGATACGACGGGCCGCCCATCTAAATTGGTCAATGCATTCCGCGTCCAAATGGCGATCATTATTATAATGGTCAAAAAATCCCGTCTGGTGATTTATGTAAAATTTTTCCACACCCCGGCGGCCACCCGCCATAACACGCCATGTTTGTGTATCCTTGTCGGCGATTTTAAAGGTATCATAAATCTGGGTAAAATTACCGTTGCACACCATGTCCATTTGATGCGCCGCGTGGGTATGCGATATCATATCACCATTGATAGATAAAATTGATATTTCCATGCCGGTGTACGGTCGCAACCCATAAACCCCGTTCTTAACGGTCCATTTTACAAAATCCATCGTCATCATTTCTCTTGGTTTTTATTCATTATAAATATGAAAAACCAAAAAAATCAAGCATTGTGGGCAAATTTTGTCGATCGTTTTTATTTATACGTACAAGATTGGGTTATACTGAACCGGCCGGTTATATCATAATAGATTCCCGTCCCCAGATAACATTGCGATTTCGACGTCGCACCGACGGGGGATGTTCCCTTGGCCAATATCTTGCGGGATGCATCAATATATATATCTGTGGCCTTGGGACAGGGTAGACATACACCGACCTGATCATAATATCCCGCCCCGCATAGACTACAGTTACAGTCACCATTTTCTGTGTTTGTGATATTGACCCCATATCCCAGGTTACATATACATTGATAACATGGGTATGTCATACATGCCATGCATGTGCCATTGGGATTGGTTATTGTCTGACGTATTCCATTAACAATCGGGAAATCTGTTCGGGTGCATTCGCTGCTACCTACACTGACCCCCATGGCATTCGCGTTCAAAAACACAATCGCCGCCACCAAGATAAATAATCTAAACATGACATCCCCCAATCGAATAAAAACCGCCGCGAAATGGGCGGTCGGGATGTTAGAAAAATCATATTCATGAAATGACCGCGCAGATTTTAGGATAAACCCCTGTGGTATAACTGCGCCAACCCGACCCGTGTCGGGATGGTTGTAGACACAACCGAAATTGGATACCCGTCGTGCACACGTGCACAACGTCATGAATATGGGTTTTCTAAGCCCCGAATCCCCGTTCCCACGGAAATTCGTTTGTTATTTTATCACGCCAATCATGAAAAGACAAGTGGGCATTCACGCCCCATTACCAAATCATGACCGGCGACAAGTTCACAGAAAATCAAAAGAGATAAGTTTATTCTGGGCGGCACGCCACAAAACCACATCAATATATCCCCGGGGCATATCCGTCACGGCAACCAATGCATTAAACATATCATCACATGCCGCCCGCACATCCGGATCCAAATGAGCATTGTTGATTTTCGCCGCCAATGCCGGATTTCGTGCATAAAGCGTGCCCAGACGTTGTATCCAAATGTCATATTTTACCACATCTTCGCCCAGATTCCGCCCCAGGTGATGCGCGGTAATACGCCCGATATGGGGCAATTGGGCCAAATAATTCAAACGCGCATCCACACCCCGGCATGCATAATATCCCGCACAGAATGTCACGCGATCACGCCATATCCGATCAATGGCAACGGTTTTGTTTTTGTTATGGAATATTTGATAGAGTTGCCCCGCATCCGCCCCCCGGCGCAATGCGTCACAAATCAAGGTGTGAATCCGCCGGGCCGTATTTTGGGAAAAACCACCGGCCAAGATAACATACGCACAATGATCGGCAAATTCGTCGGGCGTGCACCGTCGGGGATGCGCCAGATTTTCGCGAATCTGGTCAAAGGACTGGACATCATTGTCCAGTCCCATTTGGCGCAATCGCCCATCAAGTTCCCAAAACCATTCGGCGTCAAACATATAAAATCTTAGACGTCCAAATTCGCATCCAGCGCATTTTCCACAATGAAATCACGCCGGGGTTCCACCACATCCCCCATCAACATGGAAACCACTTCGTCGGCCTTGGCCGCGTCGTCAATTTTGACCTGGAACAAACTGCGGTGATTGGGGTCCATGGTTGTTTCCCACAACTGTTCGGCATTCATTTCCCCCAAACCCTTGTATCGTTGAATCTTCAATCCATTGCGTGCATATTCAAATGCCGTATTCAACAGGTTTAGTGCCCCCCAAATTTTTTGCGATTTTGATTTAACGCGCAACACCACCGGGCGGCTAAATGTCGACATCAATTCATCGCGGCCATCCAAACGCAACCATCCGCGGATTTCGGGACCATTGATGCGATCACGCGGCAATGTGTGTGTTTCGGTCACACTGCGGACGGTACGGGTGATATGAATACCGAACGCATCGGCACTGACTTTCCACCCACGTTCAAATTCCAATTCTTGGGCATCCAACAGACGCGCCGCCGCGGCCATATTTTCATCTGTTTCGGCCGAAAAGACATTGCACAGGGCCAACGCCTCTACAAAACGCAAAGGCATGATATGATGCACCCCCCCAAGGGTGTTACGCATCCCCAAAATCAATGTCAAAAGACGTTTTAAATCGGCGCCCGATATTTGCGTTCCATCGGCCGTTTCGATCATCCCATCGGTCGCCAATTGGTCCATCAAATAATCATCCATTTCCCGTTCGTTTTGCAGATAGATTTGTTGCTTGCCACGTATGACACCGTATAGCGGCGGTTTGGCCACATAAATGTATCCGCGCTCTATCGCCTCTGGCATATGACGATAAAAGAATGTCATCAACAAGATTTGAATATGTTGTCCGTCGACGTCGGCATCGGTCATAATAATAATCTTGTGATAGCGCATTTTTTCAATGTCAAAATCATCTTTGCCGATACCGGCACCCATGGTCGTAATCAATTGACCAATTGTATCCGACCCCAACATCTTGTCAAAGCGCACGCGTTCCACGTTCAATATTTTCCCGCGCAGGGGTAAAATCGCCTGGGTCTTGCGGTCACGGCCCTGTTTGGCGGTACCACCCGCACTGTCCCCTTCGACGATGAATAATTCGCAGTTTTCAGGATTCTTGTCACTGCATCCGGCCAATTTCCCGGGCAATCCCCCCAATTCGGGACCGGTCTTTTTGCGCGACAATTCGCGGGCCTTGCGCGCCGCTTCGCGGGCGGTGGCGGCCTCTATAATCTTATCAATAATAGATTTGGCAATCGCCGGGTTTTCATCCAAATATTCATAAAGCATTTCCGACACCGTGCTTTCCACGATGGGTCGTACCTCTGACGATACCAATTTATCCTTGGTCTGGGAACCGAATTTGGGATCTGGGATTTTGACACTAACGATGCTGGTTAATCCTTCGCGGAAATCTTCACCCGATAAATTGATGTCTTTTTTATTAATCTTTTCACCAATATATTTATTAATCGCACGCGTCAAACCCGCCCGGAACCCGGCCAAATGTGTTCCCCCATCACGATTGGGAATATTATTGGTAAAACACAACGATGTTTCCGTATACGCCGTCGTCCATTGCAACACAATTTCGATATAGGTATCATCAATCTGTTTAATCATTTGGATGGGATCGCGATTTAACAATTCTTTGGATTTATCCAGATAGGTGGCAAACCCTTTTAACCCATCAACCGAATGAAATTCACGTTCCTTTTTTTCGGGCCCACGCAAATCTTCGAGGATAATTTTAACATTGGCGTTCAAATAAGATTGTTCACGCAACCACGTTTCCATGGTATCAAAACTAAAATCTGTGCCGGTGAACGTTTCGGGGGATGGTTTAAATGTCACCTCGGTCCCGTGTTCAATCCCGGTTTTATTTTCTGTGATGGCTAAATCGGCTGTGGGAACGCCATCGGCAAATGTCATTGATGCCTGTTTGTCCCCGCGCCATACCCGCACCTCTAGCCAGGTGGACAAGGCATTAACCACCGATACCCCCACCCCGTGCAGACCACCGGACACCTTGTACGCGCCGCCCCCTTCGTTATCAAATTTTCCACCAGCATGCAATTCGCACATAATTAATTCCAGCGCACTGCGCCCTGTATCATGATTGATATCAAATGGCATACCACGGCCATTATCACGAATGGTTGCCGACCCATCGGCGTTTAATGATACATAAACCGTATCGGCATAACCCGCCATCGCTTCGTCAATGGAATTGTTCACCACTTCGTATATCATGTGGTGCAGACCGCTTCCACCTTCGCCCACATCACCGATGTACATGCCGGGACGCTTTTTAACCGCCTCAAGCCCCTTTAACACCTTGATCGAATCACCGGTATATTCGTTATTCACTGCCATCTACTTTTTCCTTTCGTTTTTCACATGAAAACCATAGCAATTTATGCTATAATGATCAAGAAAAAAGGGACAAAATACCATGACAGAAACAAAAGAAGATTACTTTACCAAAGATGATTATTTATCACCCACCAAGGCGGCCATAAAATTCAAAGAATCACGAAAACTGGTCCAAGATTTAATGACCGAAATTTACCGGAAAAAAATGACGTTTAATATTGGTTCAAAAAAACGGATTCTGGTCATATTAAAGCATTCTGCCAAGGCAAATCTCCGCAACATGGCTAATTTACGGTTACATCCATTAGGAATTGAGATTTTTCAAGAATTATTGACCCAGGCCAAGGACAAGAGCAAATGAAATTCAAACTTCTTTATTTCGGCGATATTTTAATTAATCCCAAAAAACGGGCCCAACACATTTCGGACATCCGGATGCAGTTTCACCCCCAACTCAAAAAATTGGTTGAACATCAACCGTGGAACAATTTAACACGGTATATGATGCCCGGTGCCACAAAAAGTCCCGTTTCCACCAGACATATTGGCGGTATTAATTGGAACCCCATTATTACACCCAATTTAAAATTAATCGCGGAATTGGATATACAAATGTTACATCCCGAAATTGTGGGCGTACCCCATACAGACATCGATAACCGGGTAAAAACACTGCTCGACGGGCTGCGATGCCCCCAAAATGAACATGAAATTGGCACCAATACGCCGCGCGATATTGGACCGATTTATACGCTTCTGGATGACGATTATTTGGTAACCAAACTGTCTATTAACACCAGTCACTTGTTATCCACCGATATATTTAATTGCTATAACTGTCGAACACCGGATACGGTCTTTATGATGATTGATGTCAATGTCCGTGTGGCCGAAGGGACGTTGGAAAACCTGCCCTTTATGGTGTAACAAAAAAACCGGCCGATGTCCACCCACAAACGTCGATGATTTTTTTGGGTGGACATCGGCTGGTTTTTTATTTATCCCCGTATTTCTTTTATATTAATTCCATAATCATCCCCCCGGGGGATTGTTTGACGGCGCAGTGGGGGTTAATTATACCAATGCGGCGGTAATTTGATCCTGCATCTGGAATGTGCCCAAGACGACCCACGCAATGATCGCCGATACCAGTAAAATTCCCATTGAATTCATGACATTGGATATAGATTCCATTCGACGAATAGATTCGGCCAAATAATCATTGGCCACACGTGACAAATTACGATCAAATTCGTTCATTTCTGCATAAATCGCCAAATCACCAATAATTTCGTCATCGGGGAAATCGCGCCCTGTTTTGATCAATGCCGCCCCCAGATTGTCCCCCCCCACGATATAGCGCAGGGCGGCATTTAAAATACTGCGTAAATAAGGGTTTGAATTGTCGGCCAACATACGCATGGCATCAACCACCGTCACGCCCGATGCCACCATCGCCGATAATGACATCAACCATCCGACCGATGCCTGAATCTTATAAATGCGCCATGGGGGAAATTTATCAAATTTTGCCCGCAAACGCCCGGCCCAGTTCGGCAAACTAACCGTGATGACAATAACACCAATTACAAACGATGCCGTTAAAACAAACCAATAACGTGACGCCATATCCGCCAACCAGATCAGTGATGCCGCCGATCCGCGCCATACGATACCGGGCCCCGCCGCATCGGCCAATGGTGGCACCAGATATAATCCCACCATAATAATGATTCCCACCGTCAATGCCAACAAGAACAACGGATATGTAATGGCCGACATCATGGCCCGCTTGATCCGGCCCGTGCCATCAACAACACGTCCAACGTTTTCCAACGCCACCACCAAATTAGACAAATTTCCCGATGTCACCAATAATGTTTCATCCATCGGAACCCATCCACGTGTCGCCTCAGAAAAGGTCATCCCCCGTTCCAGGTTTTTTTGCCATTCGCGCATCACAATGGCAAATGGTTCATCCGGTTTGGCCCCCCCCTTAGATTCGATCATTTCAATTCGCCCCAGTGCATCCATCAACGTAAAATCATTCCGCAACAGGGACGCCAATTTTCGGCATACAGACATGCGGCGTCCGGTATTTAACCGAAAGGATAATTTCGCATAGAGTCGTTCAAGGCGTTCCATCTTAATATACCCCCGGTTGATCCAACAATCCGACCCAACGTTCCAATTCATCCACCCCAATAATTCCCGACAGCATTAATTCCATCGCCGATTCTTTAAGGGTTCGTCCCCCCAGATTTTCCAGCCAATACCGCGCCGCGCCATCGGTATTTCCCGACAAGGCCATTTGTAAAAATTCAGAATTGGGAATGATAATTTCACCCGCCTTGATCCGCCCCAGCGTACCCGTCCCCCGGCATTCTTCGCACCCGGCCCCACGGATATACACCTGGCGCAGGCCCAATTCCCCAAACGCATCTTTGACCCGCCGATATGCCGGATGATTGGGATGATCGATCAAACGTTCCCGGCAATACGGACATAATTTCTTAAACAGACGCATCGATACCAAACCGCGCATCATTGTTTCTTCTTTTAGTTTGAACCCCTCTACCCCCATGTCCAGCAATCGCGTCAATGCCGCCATGGCAGAATTGGCGTGTAATGTGGTCCACACATTGTGTCCTGATAATGCCCCCTTAACCGTTAATTGCGCGGCCGACAACGTACGGATTTCCCCCACCATTAACGTATCGGGATCACTTCGCAGGGCGGCGGCCAGTGCCTCTGTAAACTTTTCTTCGCGCATTTCTTCGTTGGATGCATTGACAACCGGCATTTGATGCGCGCCAAAAATCTTTTGTTCCGCGGGATCTTCGACAGTAATCAGATTAATTTCATAATGTCGTTCTTTCAGCATTAACGACATGTTGCGAACCAACGTTGTGGATTTTCCCGAACTGGTTGGGCCGGCAACCACCACCAATCCCGTCGGAAAAGAGCGCAAACGCATCAACAGCTTTTGTTCATATTCGCCAAATTCTTGGGCGGTTTTGATCCCTTCGCTTGGGTTATCATAAAGCAGGCGCATCACCACATAACGTGATCCGAATGCGATGGGATTAAATTGCATACGTATCCCCAAAATCCCCACCGGCAGGTATAAATCCTTGGTCCCACGCAGGGGTGTTCCCCCATCTTTCTGGGCCGATTGGTATTCATTTTGGGCATAATTCGAATTCGAAATATCGGCCGATGCAAATGCCGCCCGAACAAATGATTCCCCCCATTGTGAATTATATTCCAAGACGGGTTGCATACTGCCATCAATGCGGAAATAAATGGTGGTTTGATCGGCCACTTCTATATGAATATCCGATACTTTCTGGGCGGCGGCCTTGGCAATGATATCTACGAAATCTTTTTGCATTTGGTTGTCATAATCGCCACGGGCCGATCCATCACCCATATGTTCCCGATAAATTTTATAAATGGCCGCAACCAAACCCAAATCGGCATAAAATGGTTCGCGCATGGGTCGATCTTGGGCGTGTAATAAATCCAAAAACGCCAAGACCCGTCCATCATACCGATGGGTACGGGAAATGATAATTTGCCCCCCCGAAAAATACGCAATTAATCCCTGGGCATCGGGGGGTAATGCCAACGCCCCGCCCGCCGCCGTCATCAATCGGTTATTATCCCCCAATAAAAAGTCGGCAATATCACGGTTTGATCCGGCCGCCACGGCGGGGGGAACCGATAAATTTGATGTATCCTGCAATGATTTATTTTTATCCTGGGCCATGGGTTTAATTTGCGCCCCCGATGTTTAAATGCTGTTGATTGCCATCGCGTTCAAATACAACCCCATCATCAAGAGATATGGCCCGCACCGTATATCCATCCAATGTTTTTCCCACAGAAATACGCCGCTGTTGCCCGTTATTTAAATCTTCGATTGTGGCGGCCAATTGGTTGCCGGCCCCAATGACATTTACCAAACGCCACCGCGTGGCAATGGAATCAATGGCATCAGAATCATCGTTTTGGGCCACAGATGTCGTGACCGGCATTGGGGCCGGTGCATTTGCCATGGCCGATACTTCGCGGGCCAGACGTTCTTTTTCCGCACCTAAACGGGCGGCTTCGGCCTCTAACTTGGCTTTTTGAACCTCGAATTCTTGTTGCTGTTGTTCGGCACGGCCGGACAAAGTGTCTAATTCCATTTGTAATTTAATTTTTTCTGCCGCCAGGCGATTTAATTCCAAATCCAATTGGGCCCGTTCTTTTTCCAATTGCATGACCACTTTTTCTTGTTCAAGTGTGGTGATTTGATCGAACAACGACCCATCCACGTCATAGGATGCAATGGCGTCGGCCGCAACTTGTTCCATGATATCATCTTCGGTTGTGACCATATCTGGGACGGAATCAACATCGATGGTTTCAACCATATCAATGTCGACATCCGCCATGGCCGGTATGACCGGTAAAAACATTGCCATACACACCATCACCCACATCAGATTACGGATTTTATTTCGCATAGATTATCACCTCATAGTTCCAGGTTCTGTTGCCGGCATTCCAAACGCATCGCGTCATATAGACACCGGAAAATTCATCAAAGATACGCATAAACGCCATGGGCGTCAATTTTGATGATGCCGCAATTTCAACAACCGATAAATGCGCGGTGTCGACCCCATTACTTAACGTATCGATTACAATGTTGGTATCGACCGGGGTTGCGATCTGTTGAAAGGCGGTGGTTACATCACGCACAATGGTATCGGCATCGCGTTCATCCAATGATGCGCCGGTCCCCAATTGGGGTAACCGCGCCCGCACCGATATCGCCGAATCCGAATTTTCAACCACATACGCCCCGGGCATTAAATCACCCGCCACCGCATAAAATTCACCCAATGTGCCAAACGTGCGCGTGAACATGACCGATGCGTATTCTTCGCCACATTCAACCGATGTCTGGGTCCATCCCAAAACCGGTTGCATTAAAAATCCCATCGCGTTAAAGCATACCTGGGCCCGGGCCATGGGATCGGGTAAATGATCATACGGCATAACCAATGGTGGTGGGGGCGTTGGTTTTTGAATATCAAATTGAACATCTAATTCTTGGTTTTTTTGTTCAATCTGACGCTTGTACTCGGCGGCCAGTTCGGGATTGATCGTCGAAACCTGGGGACGGGGGGATACCATTTCCGCAATCGGCACCCGAAAAAAGTAAAGCAATACATAAATAAATCCCCCAATCAGCGCCGCCGACAAAATATTGGCGCGCACACGACTGATCATATGCAAAATGCCCCGATTGCGACCGGCCATAATATCGTCAATACGACGTTCCACCGCGCGTGGCATGGCCCATGATTCTGGGGCAAAGAATGCACCCCAATCAGGAATCTGGGCCAATTCAACATAACGATCGCGCGCCACAGCTTCGTCATTAAATAATTTATCTTCTAAAATAATGCCGTTACGAACCGCCACCAGGTAATAGCCGCCCGTCACCCGAAACACCGCCAAAAATGATGAAAATTCCCCGAATGCATCCACAACACCGGCCGCGGCCGATGCCATGCCGGCGCGGATCCCCCCCTGATGTGGGGCCAATCCAATCATTGAACGATATTCGGTATAAAGGGTATATTTCTTGTCAATACCACGTGCCAATTGACGCGCATAATTGCGTGGGGTATATCCAACACCCATCGGCTGCCACAGCAGGCCAACGGCGTATTTGCGACGACCAATTGAAATATACTGATATGTCACACGGCATCTCTCTCTGATGTTAAATGAATTATAACACATTTTGATCGTGAAACGCAAACACAGAATATTGTCCCCATCGATTAAAACGTAAATTTAAAACAGGTGGGCCATTGATGCCTGATCTTTGGGAAATCAAGGATTTATAAAAATTCAGGAATCCGATGGATTCCTGAGATAATTATTGATGACATGCCGACGGGTTACCGTACATGTCCCGGCATCCGGGGGCGGGGGTTGTGGGTGTGCCATATTGAACCGGAATCAACACCGGATATGTCCCCGCCCCATAGGGTTGATATTGATATGCGTTAACCGACATCGACGCGTCGCGCGCCGTTTGAATCCGACGGGGATTGGGACAATTGTAAACATTTGCCGCCAAAACAAATGACCGTTCGGGCCCAAAGACAACCCATTCATTGGGACGGGTCCGTTGACTGGTAATCAAATAGGCGTTGCCAGGTCGGGCCTGATCTGCGATACGATTTTCCAGATACCGACGTGCATCTTCGGCATCATAGACGGAAACATCTGCCTCTAACTTATATAAAAACGTACAATCGGCCGGTTCTTCGTCTAATTGGACCAAATACTCACTGCCATTCTGATTTTTGATGTATCCGCCACATGACGTCAAAACCAAACACAACATGACGGGGTATAAATATTTTCTCATCTATGCGCCTTTTGTTTCCTTGGGTTCAATTATATCATAATTTGCCGGATCACTAAACAGTTTTTTTAACACCAAATTATTTAACGCATGACTGCCCTTGTATGAATCCAAGACACCACACAAAAATCCGCCGGCCGTGGCCATATCACCAATGGCATCGATGATTTTATGCCGCACAAATTCGTCCGCCCATGTTAATGGATTCAATGTCCCATCACCGGCATCATTTAATGCAATAACATTATCACTGTTTGCGCCACGACCCATACCATGACGTTTTAAATATTCCCATTCCGAATATTTTCCAAATGTCCGGGCACGGGCAATATTGTGTAAAAAGTTATCGCGGGAACGCGTTGTGCCATCAAACGTGTATTCAAAAGATTGGTGACCAATAATCTTTTCAGGATATACCAATGTTGCCCGAACGGTTAATGCATGATCGGTGCCCGGGGATAATTTGACATATCCATCCATACGACGGCCCGTGATCATGTTCATTAATCTTAATTTAATGCGCGTGACCCATCCCAATGAACGTATCACCGATCGCGCATGCACAATCACCGGCCGACGTACCACAATCCGGCGCATCGATGCAAAATCTGGGTCGGGGGATGCCGCCAAAATCTTCCGATAAAAGATATCTGCACTGCCATCGCAAATGGGGGTTTCGGGTCCATCAACATCGATAACCGCCCGGTCGATTCCCGCCATAAATAATGCCGCCATAACATGTTCCACCGTTTGAACATGAACACCATCACAATGACCCACCGTTGTGTTGCGTAAATGCGTTGCCCCCACATGATCATAGGTGGCCGGAACTTTATCACGGCCCATATCACTGCGTCGAAAGAAAATTCCGGGTTGGGCCGATGGCCGAATGGTCATGGTAACCGGTGCCCCCGAATGAATACCATGTCCCTTGATCTTAATCACATGCGTTGGTGTTGCCACTGATTTTCTCCTTTAACCAGATATAAAAATCGTTATCAATAACGGTTTGTAATGGGGCAAATTTAATTTTTTCCCGAACCGATGGGGATAACCGCATCCAATCTTTCTCTGTCGTCACCAATGACGCGCCATGCCTCGTGGCCCAATTCATTAATTTTTCAATATCTGAATCAGTATATTGATAATGATCGGGAAATGACCGCCGATAATCCGCCCCAATGGCATCAAAAAATTTCTTGGGATATCCAATTCCGGCAAACGCCGCCAATTTGGTGCCGGGTTCAAACGGATTTATCGTCCGGTTTGTTGCATAAAAAACCTTGACCCCATCGGGCAATTTAAACCGGGGATTGGGTTTTGATGACCCAATGACAATAACCGCATCCGCCCGCCGCAATGCCCCCATCCCTTCGCGCAGAGGCCCGGCCGGTAACATAAATCCGTTTCCAATACCAATCCGCGCATCAAAGACAATAATCGATAATGTTTTCTTAATTTTTGGGTTTTGAAACCCATCATCCATCACAATGGGGGTATCTGATTTTTGATGATCCAATAAACGAATATTGGCCTTGCGGTTACCGGTATGTACCTGAATCCCGGCATGAGAGAGCATTAATGCCTCGTCCCCGACGGACGCGGTATGTTTGCTTTTTTTATATCCACGCATAACCACCGGCGCATTTAAAAAAGATGCAATACACCGAACAATGGGTGTTTTACCCACCCCCCCGGCCAAGATGTTGCCCACGCATATCACCGGCCGACGGGGCGTATACACGACCAGACGTCGCATCCCATAAACCATGCGCGATAATAAATAATAAATCCACGACACCGGTACCAATAACCATGCCATTGGACCGCGCCGCATAAACCACCATGGTGTTTTCATTGTTTTATGCCCCCAATTGTTTATTTGCGACCGCGCGCGTGACGCCGGGATGCCCGTTCGGCCCGACGGGCCTGTTTAAATTCATGGGCATTTAAATCCTGTTCCACCGGATAAAGATCAAATTCCGCATCCATTTCACGCAATTGTTTTACCATTAGATCTTCTAAATTCTTACGGGCCGATTCAAAATCTGTGGCATTTATTTTTGGATCGATAAAGATGGGTTCCCCCAAACGTACCGTTATTTTAGAAAATGGCAACGCCACCAAATAACGATCCCATCGATCTTGTAACCACGCATGGGAACATGAATAACACACCGGGATGATGGGGGCACCACTCATTTTGGCAAAATACATTGCACCATCTTGGACCCGCAATGATGGGCCACCGGGTCCATCGGGTGATAAACATAATCCCCAATCCCCCCGACGCAATACCCGAACCCCTTCGCGCAGGACGGAAATCCCGCCTTCGGACGTGCTGCCATAGATTGATCGCAGGCCAAATAACCGCTGTAATTTAGCCATCATGCGACCGTCTTGGTGACGACTGGCGATGGCATAGGCCCGCATTCCCCCCACACAAATAATGGGGGATAACATCATACTGCGCCCGTGCCAAAAGACAAAAATCGCCGGTTTTTTGCGGTATTTTTTAAAGATTTCATACCCTTGGATCTTTTTAAAACACGTTAGATAAATAAACCAAATCATGACGGCCATAAAGACCGCAACCACCCACTGAATCAAGGGCAGATGCAAAATCGGTGTCCAAAATTTTTTCCACGCTTTGCGAAATGTCATTCTATATATTCCTTTCGTTTATGCCACGAATACTAGCAATTAAAAATACATATTTCAAGACTGATGGGACAAAACTTATTCGATCAAATACGAAAACAAACAAAAAACTTTATCATTGACAATCATCAAAATTATAATATAATGGGCACACATTGACGCGGAGTAGAGCAGCCCGGTAGCTCGTCAGGCTCATAACCTGAAGGTCTGTGGTTCAAATCCACACTCCGCAACCAAGATTGAAAAAATTCCAATCCTTGTGATTGGGATTTTTTTAATCATGATTATGTGTGGTGGGTTTGAACCACAGAAGGAATGTGGTTCAACTGCAGATAATAGGTGGACGGCAGTACACAGGTTTGCCGCAGGCATTTATGTCGATACCCAAATTATAACATATCCTGAACTAAATATCAAAATCCAAGACCAATGGGAAATGATCTGAAACATCTGTGTCTACGACTTTAAAGTCATTAACCTTTACATCATCTGTTACAAAAATATAATCAACAACCATATCCCCTGAATCCAGACCGTCATAAAAACTGGGACCTGTTGTTTTTATATGATATCTCCCAGGCAGATTTATCAGATGTTATTCTATAATTTTAATACTGGGACTGGACGGTAACAGATTAAAATCCCCAACGACAATCGTTGGTATTTTATCTTTTAAAACTTCGGATATTATAAATTCTGATCGGGAAACAGTTCTGTCATCACCCATGCGGCTTGCGTTCCATATGCCGTGAACATTAATTATTTTTACTTGTTTGCCATTTGATAATTCAATAACCACCACCAGAATACTGCGGGCCCAATCTTTCTCTCTAAAACGCGTTGCGTCATATTCTGTTTTATAATTGTTGTAATAGAATTCGTTTTCTGCCGCCAGAATCAATTGATTGGATAATAGTTGTGTGTCCTGTTCTACTTGGCCACCACAGTCCCGGATACAAATACCATTTTTTGTTCTACATCTGGCCATAAATAATGGTGCAAAGAACGAATACGGCATACGATGAACAAAGTAATCTGATATCTCTTTACCACTTTTGAACGGGGCAAAAAAGCCATCTGCATGCGGCATCATACTTTCTTGCAATGCAATCATATCAGGGTTCAGATGGTTTAATAACTCTATCACCCCTGCTGTATTATCTTTCTTTATCGATATATTAAAACTTATCAGTCGCTTTACTTAATCTTTATACTCGCTTTCCAACTTGGTATAGGTCAGATGGTCCATCCACGTTCCATCCGGCATTAAATGCGAATCCCGAACACACCCATCCAGGTGGTATCCGGCATTTTCTATTGATTTTTTACTGTGCAGATTTCCCGCCATGCATTGCCGCGTCACACGATGAACCTTTAACTGTTCAAAGGAAATTTGTTCCAAGGTATTATGTACTTCTTGACTAAATCCATGTCCCCAGGCCGACTTTACAAACCACACGGCTGCAAATTGTATCGTCTTGCTTTGCGGCCAATAATGAATCCGTTGATATCCAACCAAATTATTATTATGAAAAATATACCACACCACGCCATTATCGGCGGCCATTTTGTCATCATTTTTCATGATTTCCAGAACATCATCCACAGATTCCGGCAACGGTTTATCATATTTTGGCGAATAGTTTATAAATGCAAAATCCCCACGGTTTTCAGCCTTTAACGTATTCCATATCAATTCTGCGTTTTCCGCACTTGGCTCCAAGAGACGCAGTTCCAGCCTGAGTGTTTTTAGATTTTTCTTAAATAAATCAAAAAATTTTTCCATACGTCGTGTATCCCTGGGGTTAATCGGTATAATTTTATACTCTTTTTTGACGAATTTCAATAATTTCCCCGCCAATGGCGGGGGATTAATTTTCATAAACAGATGATTCTATTGAGCTTATAACCAGTGTATATGCCGCATGTTTGGGAATACGTTGTGAATCCCATTCGCGTCTGATATCCATTTCCCATTTGACGGGTGCAAACGGGGAGTTAAAGAAATCACTATACAGATGACCCCGCTGACTTTCGGATAAAAATCTTATTGTATGGTCAACGGCCCCCGCTTTTTAGGCGGGAATATTTGTTTAAAGTGCCATATTCTAGCACCCTGTATAGCGAAGTTCTTTACGCTTCGGCATCCTTTTTGGATACAATATAAAAATGACTAAGGTCAAGTTTCCAAATCCAATAACATTAATGTATCATTCCGCAATCCCACGTTGTATTTATTATTTGCGTCATATATAATTTATTAAAATGAATGCGATTAACGGTGTTAAAAGTAAACAAGATTTTGATAAAATGACCATACCCTTGTGCGCGGTCATTTAGTATCCATGGTTGCAACAAAAACTTATCTTGCCCGGTACCCCGATCCCGTGTCCGTCATTTACAAATTCTTAATGCCCCACTTACAATTATTTTTGGGCCCATACAGCGAAATGATATAGCTCTGGATTTTTATTACCATGTCACGTATCATGTAAATTGTACACCCATAGGAGAATCATTGTGAAAAAATATTTTATGCTTTTATCCCTTTTATCCGCCACGGCATGCACATTACATTGTTCCGATATCACTGGACAATGGGTTATGCCGATACCAGGCATGGAAAATAGCGTCCAAGGAATTGATTTAAGACCCCGGGGTGTGGCCCAATCGATTAATATGGCAACATTAAAATACGATACATGGTATCAAGAATCATGTGATAAAATATCCATCCATGGGATCAGCATTGGAAACGGTCAAACAATTGAATTTACGGAAACATATCTGGTATCTATGCCCAATAAAAATACATTAAATTTAACCCAAGATAATGGTTATACACAAACATATACCAGAAAATAGTCTGGTGACTTTTTCCTTGTCAATGGGGGATAAAACCATACAATATCCCCCATGCAGATCAAAAATCTATCTTTATCATTTGGAACGACGGTTATTTATGACAATGCCGAATTTAACCTGGGGGGGCGTGATAAATGTGGCATTGTTGGGGTAAATGGGGCGGGAAAATCCACGCTGTTGCGGGTTTTGATGGGGGACGTCATTCCCGATTCTGGCGATATTGATACAAATGGGGCAGATTTCGGTTATTTACCCCAAACAATCGAATACACCCATTGTGATATGACAGTATGGGATTTCTTGATATCTGGCCGACCCATTGATATTTTGGAATCTGAATTGGCGGCGGCCTATGACCGGTTGGTGGATAATCCCGATGATGCCGCCATCGCGGCCGATATTTCGCGAATCCAAGAACGATTGGATCATTATGATGTCTATAATGCCGATAATACTTTGTTGACATTAATTGATCAAATGCGAATTGATCCGGCATGGTTGAATATGCGTTTGCGCGATTTATCCGGCGGACAAAAATCACGGGTGGCGTTTGCGCGCCTGCTCTATTCCATGCCGGGCGTTATGTTATTAGATGAACCAACAAATCATTTAGATCATGAAACCCGTGAATTTGTGACACAATATTTAAAAAAATACCGCGGTATGGTTATGATCATCAGTCACGATACCGTCTTTTTAAATGCGGTGGTTAACAAAATCTTATATATCGACAAGCTCACCCACAAAATAATGACATTTGATGGCGATTACGATACCTATAAACTGAAAATGGCAGAATTGCGCCATAAGCGCGATGTTACCATTTCCGCCCAAGAACGTCAGATAACACATCTGAAAAATTTTGTATCACACGCCACCAATGCCAGTCCCACAAACCACGCCTTGAAACGCGCAGGAAAAACACGCGCCAAACAATTGGCCAAGATTATGGCCACACGTATGGTACGGGATATAGAATATAAAAAATTACAAATGGATTTATCCCCCCGGCGTGCGGGGGCCCGCGTTCCCATCACGGTTGATGATTTGTGGTTTCGGTATCCGGGAAAACAGTTAATATATCGTCAATTATCATTTTATATCAATGGGGGGGAACGTTTTTTAATTTCGGGGGGAAATGGTTCAGGGAAATCAACACTCGTTAAACTTATCTTGGGACAATTAACGCCGTATAAGGGACAAATCACCATAAACCCAAAAACCGATATTGCCTATTATGCCCAAGAATTAGAAGATTTAGATCCCCATCAAACCGTTTTAGAAAGTGTTTCTGGCACCGACACGGATTATACCGATATGCAATTACGTGCGGTGTTGGGAAACTTTTTATTTTATGACACGGATGTATTTAAACAGGTATCAAGTCTGTCACCGGGGGAACGGGCCCGTTTGGCATTGTGTCGATTATTATTACGACGGGCAAATATGTTGGTGTTGGACGAACCAACCAATCATCTGGACCCAGATACGGTTGGCATTATCGCGGATAATTTTCATGATTTTTCCGGAACAATTATTTTAATCAGTCACCACAAAGATTTTATCCGACAAATTGGCATGACACGGGTATTGTATTTACCGTCGGGACGCATTGATTATTGGGACGAAAACGACGCGGATTAATTATCCGCCATACACCGTTTTAATCGGGTGCCGTCATCGTGGGCATCAATATCTTTGTTCTTGATTTCTTCGTTGGCACGTATGCGGCGACGCATTAAAATTAATTCTGGATGATCTTGTAACCGTTTATTTAATTCATCCAATGCCGCATCAATATTTCCATTCAAAGGGACAAAGACGGGCATAACCGTTCGGGCCGCGTGATCAATGGCCGCCAAAATATCGTCATGCATATCATCAATCACCGATAAATAGGCGCGAATATGTGAATCTTCGTGTGATAAAATGGCATCATAGGCGCATGTCCCCCGTGCATGCCGTGAATCAATTTGGACCAAAAAATCATTATACCCAATCGTTGCATCCACAGATTTTAACGCGACACAATACCCATCTTCGATCGGGGTCACATCACCCGTAATGTCGTAATTATCAACCAACGTGGCCATTACATTTCCATGCAATAGATCCATCGGCTTTAACGGTTGAACCACCGATTTTTGCCATTGGGGGGCGGTCATGGTCACCCGAGGGGATATTTTATAGACCACACAATCATCCGCGCCATGGGCCGATATTATTATGCCCATTACCGCCCAAAACAAAAGAAACGAATACCGGATCACAGATCGCCTGCCCCTTGCTGTTTTAAATATTCGGCGACAAAGGCATTTCCATATTGTTTATACAATTCTTCGGCCAAAAGAACCGACGAACGTCCCGATTCAAATAAACGCAATAACGGACCCAATCCACCCAGTTCGGTATTCAAAATCACCGATTCCCCAGATACCGGCCGTGACAACAATACCGCACGTTTTAAATGGGGATAGGCACGACCCTGAATAAATGCCATTTCCAAAGGATTTAAATTCCAATGTTCATAATCACGGGCATCGGCCGCAGGATTGCGGAAAAACAAGATGGTTTGTGCCTGGCCACGGACAACATCACCGATACCCAATTTATCCAATACATTTGCCCGTTGAAATGCGACCATGTATGCCTGGCGGTTTTTACGCCCTTCTTGCAGACCCGTGATAAAATTATCCCGAAACATTTTATTTTCCAACATGGGTGCCGTTTCATCAATCATGATCAAAGACGGATTTCCCCCGGCCACAGTTATGTTATTAATCCGATGCAAGATATATGAAATCACCGCCGGCGCCAAAATAGGGTCTTGTAATATTTCGGTAAAATCAAATGTGGTTAATCGCGCGCCCAGATCCAACGTATCTGATTCTTCGTTAAAGATATCACCATATTGCAATGGATCAACCCACTTTTTCAATGCCGGCCGCATGGGACCGGTTGCGGAAAAACAGCTTTGCCATAAATTTTTAAGCAATCGATCCCGCATATCCAGGTAATCGAAATTAACCGACACGGCCCGGGCAATTTCATCCGCCGACGCAGGATCATCAACACCTGTTATAATTGAAAACCATCGACGTAAAAACGCGCGGTTGGCAACCGTATCGGACATTTTCAATGGATTCAGATGGGTTTGAAAACTGATCCCATCGGTTTTATCCCGTCCCTGCATGGTGATGTATTTGCCCCCCACGGATAATGTAAAGATTTCTGCCCCTTTGTTGCGATCAAAAAAGAAGGCTTTTAATTTCTGATGACGCATGGCCTGGGCGATAAGGAATGAAAATAATGTCGTTTTTCCCCCACCCGTTGGCCCGATGGTTAATGTGTGACCGACCGCCGCCGGGGCATCGGATACATGAAATTGAAATTGATAGGGGGTACCCTGGGCCGTGGGGAATACAACCAATGGTCCCGGACCCCAATCCGAATTTTCAACACCTGTCGGTTGGGTTGACATCGGAATACTGATCGCGGCGGTGCGCGATAACATCTTAAAACTGCGTGGGAAAATATCAAATCCTGGGATTTGTGAAAACCATGATACTTTGGATGCAAAATCTTCGACAATGGGGGATACACCATATGCGGCACAAATCTTTTTAACATCATCAATACTTTTGCCCAATGCATCCCGTGTTGCCCCAAATACCAAGAACAAGGGATAATAACTAACCAGATTTTGTGTTCCCGATATATTTTCATCCATGGCCCCACGGGCGGCCGAAATTTGTTCTTCGGTCGTGTCATTGTTTTCATCGGCCGTGGCACGCCGTTGACGGATAACACTTTCCACGGCCGACGCCCCCAGGATATTAAATCCATTCATACAGATCATTTCTGTCTGTAATGTCGCCATTTCATCAAAAAATTCTTCGTCCAGAAAATCGGGTGATACCTTAAACGATACCAATGCCGCAAATGATTGTTCCCCACCACTGACATATTTTACCAACCCATCGTCGGTGAAGACTACATCATCAACCGTCACCAAATCTGCCATTTGATTATCACATTTTCGCGGGGATGGTTTCGTGATCGGGGACAAAATGCGTCCAAAAAATTTCGCCATGTTGTCTGAACTATTATTTTCCAGAACACGGACCCCATACGGGGCCAACACAGATTCAATATAATTACCATATTGGTTCAATTTATCCCGCGCACCGTTACCCGATACTGTTAAAACAATGTAATAATTGTTTAAAAAGATACGCAATCCCTGGCTGTGCCATTTGTCATATATTTTTTGCAAAACCGGTTGATCAAATTCATAATCATTTTCTTGGACCGCGGCATTGCGAATGGTAAAAAACCGCAATGTGGCGTTGGGATCCCGAATTTGATTAAACAAAGACGCCCGTAAATCCAGAAATTTTTCCCGGGTTTTATCGTCTTGCATGCTGGATTGGACACCATGAACGCGATAAACACGCACCAACGCCCCATTGGTCAATTCAATCGAATTATCGTCAAACACACGGCGAAATGGCAAATAATCCGCATATTTTTTATATCCAAATTTGGGAAATACCCACCGGGTTAATACCGGGACATATGCCATCATCAACGCAAAAACCACAACCACCGCCATGGCCAACACCACCAGTGTGAGGGGAAATCCATTGCCTGCGAAATAATTAAAAATATCATTCATTGTTATGCCGCCAATCGTTTGGGTATTTGAAGTTTAAACAGTTTTATTTTTGCCGCAATAATCTGGCCCAGTTGGGGTTCCCGCTTGGCCACACCGGCCAAAATAAAATGCACCACACATACCGATCCCAGGAAAAACAGTGGCAACATTCCCATATCATCGCCGCCGGCCAAAACGCTGGTGATGAAAATGGCGACAAAAATCAAAAATTGAATGACAAAATTCATGACGGCCAGTGTATAGGGCACATAAAATATACGTGCCGGATTGGCCAATGCCTTCATAACTTGCTGTTTCATGTCTCTCGTCTCCCACGGGTATGAATGAATTATAACAATTTCAACATTTTTCAACAAGTATAAAAAAGATTTTCCCAAAAATGTTAAAAGCGTTGAAAACACCACCCAATATCCACCGGTAATTACCGACGATTGTTTTGAACAATTTTTTACAAACCCCGCGGTTTTCGCCAAATTTTTTGTTGAAAACATTGTGGAAAAAATTTGAAAACGTTTTTCAACAAAACCAACAGGCCCAACAAAAACAACAAAAAACATTAATATTAATTTGATTTTTTAGAAAAAGCGTTTATAATGGCCACGCAAAAAGGATTAGATATGAAGTTCTTAAGCTCTTTAAAGGCATGGAAAAAGCGCGGTAATATTAAGCAAATTCGCCGTGGCAAGCAAATTATTTTAATTGACCCTGAAAATCCGAAGTTTAAGGCAAAACAGGGCTTTAAAAGAAAATAAGTTCCTGGGCTTTTATAATCAAAAGGCGCGGTTGATTTATATCACCGCGTTTTTTATGGATTAAAACAAAGGATTTGAATTTTCAAATGCCTCGCGCAGGGTATCATTGATTTCCGCCGTGGACAATCCGGCCGTACGTAAAAATTGAATTTGCGGGGGTGTGGCCCGATAAATGGATGCATTATGATCGGCCGATATGGGGGCCGCCCCGATACGTTGGGTTGGACGAAATTCGATATGGGCGGTTTTATCCGCCATGGCAGAAAACGAAATATCCGAAATCGACCGTGGGGCATTTTCGTTAATTTGGGCCACCCCAGACAATATCGAACGCGTTTTTGCGTGGGCGATTAATTTGGTATGGACCAAAATTTCCGTATCCGGGGCATCGTGTTGGGCCGATATGTTAAGATGGAATTGATCATTATTTTGAATAATAATACCACCACGACATTGTGAATTTTCCCCGGCATTTTTTATAAAAATATTTAAAAAAGCCGGTTTTTTATTTTTTATTTTTGCCGTCAAAAAGACACGTTCATGGGGGAATTTTATATCCAGGTTTAATTTATTTTCCCCCGAAATTTCACCCACGTAAATCACATGAACCGGTAAAACCGTGTGATGGTCGATTGTGGTATCGGGCAATGTGGATAAATCGGGACAAAACACTCCATCACGGTAAACAATTGTTTCCGCCGGAAATGTTTTTATATTGAATTCGTTCCATAGGTATGACATATTATTCGCATTATAAAGGATTTTATTATGGGATTCAATTGTGGAATTGTGGGATTACCCAATGTGGGAAAATCGACATTATTTAATGCATTAACCCAAAGTGCGGCGGCCGACGCCCAAAATTATCCGTTCTGTACGATCGAACCGAATACGGGGCGCGTGGTGGTTCCGGATCCGACATTGCATGCATTGGCCGGGGTTTCGGGCGCGGCGCGGATTATTCCGACACAGCTGGAAATTGTTGATATTGCGGGCTTGGTGCGTGGGGCATCGGCGGGCGAAGGATTAGGGAACAAATTCTTGGGCAATATTTTATCAACCGATGCCATTATTCATGTGGTTCGGTGTTTTGAAAATGATGATATTGTTCATGTCAATGGGCGCATTGATCCGTTATCAGATATTGATACGATTGAAACCGAATTAATGTTGGCCGATATCGAAAGTTTGGACAAACAAATTAAAAATCTGGAAAAAAAGGCACGTGGTCTGGACAAAACGGCGGCCAAGTTATTGGCCGATGCCACGACAATTCAATCGGCGTTGGCGACAGGTATACCGGCACGTGATGGATCTGTGGATGCATCGCCGTTTAATTTATTAACATCAAAACCGGTGATTTATGTTTGTAATGTTGAAGAGGCATCGGCCGCAACCGGCAATCAATATTCCGATCTGGTTCGTGAAAAATTTGGCACCCGGGCCCCGGTATTGGTGATATCATCGAAAATTGAAATGGAAATTTCACAGATCGTTGATCCCGATGAACGTCAAATGTTTTTGGATGAATTGGGATTGGCGGAATCTGGTCTGGATCAGGTTATTCGAACAGGTTACGCCACATTGGGGTTACAGACGTTTTACACCATTGGTCCCAAAGAAGCACACGCATGGACCATATCGGTGGGATGTACCGCCCCCCAGGCGGCGGGTAAAATTCATACGGATTTTGAAAAAGGCTTTATCCGTGCAGAAATTATCAGCCCCAGTGATTATTTGGCATTGGGTGGCGAAGTTGCCGTGAAAGAAGCCGGAAAAATGCGTTTGGTGGGACGTGATTATATTATGAATAATGGCGATATTTGTCATTTCTTGTTTAATAATTAAAAATGCCGGGAAAAACCGGCATTTTTTATTGTCGATTATTTAAATACCATTCGACGGTTTTAACGATGCCCGTGTCAAAGGTTTCATCCGCATGCCATCCCAGTTCTGATTCCAGTTTTTCCGCATCAATGGCGTAACGGAAATCATGACCGGCCCGATCGGCGACAAATTCAATTTGCGATTCATAGGAAACACCATCAGGGCGCGGATGTTTTTTATCCAAAATCTGGCAAATTGTTTTAACGATGGTTATGTTATTACGTTCGTTATGGCCGCCAATATTATATGTTTCGCCGGCACGTCCTTTGTGAAATATAAGATCAATGGCCTTGCAGTGATCCAACACATACAACCAATCACGCACATTATCCCCACGACCATAAATGGGTAATGGTCGACCCAACAATGCCATATCAATGATATGTGGAATTAATTTTTCATGATGTTGTTTGGGCCCATAGTTATTTGAACAATTTGATGTGGTGACGTTCATTCCATATGTATGATGGTATGCGCGTACCAAAAAATCAGATGACGCCTTGGACGCGCTATATGGGCTGTTGGGGGCATAGGGGGTTTTTTCTGTAAACATTCCGGTTGGCCCCAGTGTTCCATACACTTCGTCTGTGGATATATGATGAAATCGGCATTTTTTATATTCTGGCTTTACCTCTGACGGGGCATTCATCCAATGGCGACGTGCCGCATCCAATAAATTAAATGTCCCAACAATGTTGGTATGGATAAATGCCTGGGGGCCGATGATCGAATTATCTACGTGCGATTCGGCCGCGAAATGGATTACCCCGCGGATATCATTTTCGCGAAATAATTTTTCAACCAAATCCATATCACAGATATCACCGCGAACAAATGTATAATTGGACATATTCGCACATTCAGATAAATTATCCAGGTTCCCTGCATACGTTAATTTATCCAAGTTAATGACATGATATTCGGGATGTGTTTTACAAAAATAAGGAACAAAGTTTGATCCAATAAATCCGGCACCCCCGGTAACTAAAATTGTTTCAGGCATTTTTCTAAACTCCTTTGCCAATGGGGAACAATAACCCCAAATGTTTGGATAATTTTTGTTTTATCCAAGACGCTGTATGCGGGACGCGCCGCGGGCGTTGGGTATTGGGCCGTTGTGATGGGTTGGACGTCACACATCAATCCCGACATATCCATAACCGCCACCGCCAAATCATACCATGAACAAACACCGGCATTTGTATAATGATAGATGCCGCGATTTGATTTATTCATTTGGGGAATAATTTTAACGATTGCGGCCGCCAAATCAGATGCCGCCGTTGGGGTGCCAACTTGGTCAGATACCACACCAATAGATTCTTTTTCGGCCCCCAATTTTCGCATTGTTTTCACGAAATTATTTCCATGGATGGAATAAAGCCACGCGGTACGAATAATAATCGCGCATTCGGCATGATCCAAAACCGCCCGTTCACCATCCCATTTTGTTTGGCCATAAACCGATGTCGGACATGGCGTGTCATCGGGTGTATATGGTCGATGCCCCAACCCATCAAAGACGTAATCGGTCGATATATGGATGATTTTTTTGGCGGCCCGGGCCAAATTGTGTGGACCATCGACATTGACCTTTTTGGCCATTTCTACATCAGATTCGGCGCGATCAACGGCCGTATATGCCGCACAATTAATAATTGTATCAATACCGTGATCATGCACAAATCTGTTCACCGCATCGGCATCGGTGATATCCAAATCATGACGATCGGCAAAGATCGCATCCGGCAATATCTTTCTTAATTCGGACCCCAATTGGCCATTACATCCCGTAACCAGGTACATCTTTTAATCCTTGGGCTGTTCTATCTTTGTCCGATGTGATAATTTTATCGACCGGGATACGCCAATCAATGCCAATATCCGGGTCATCAAAGCGAATGGAAAATTCGGATTCTGGGGCATAAAAGTTATCACATTTATACGCAAACACCGCCGTATCGGTCAACACCGAAAACCCATGCAGAAAACCCCGCGGAATAAACAGTTGGCGTTTATTTTCTGCGGATAATTCAACGGCCACATGTTGACCAAATGTTTTCGATCCAATGCGAATATCAACCGCCACATCTAAAACCGTTCCATGCAAAACGCGAACTAATTTTGCCTGGGCGTGATTACCCATTTGGGCATGCAGACCACGTATGACCCCGTATGATGATTGGGATTGATTATCTTGGACAAAAACGTTGTCAATCCCATTTGCGGCAAATTCAGCCCCGTTATAGCTTTCGAAAAAATATCCCCGGGCATCGTTAATAACACGTGGTTCAATAATGACAACCCCATACAGTTTTGTTTTAACAAAGTTCATGATTTTCCTTGTATACTTTTTCAAGATAATCCCGATATTTACCGGGTTTTAATTCATTAATTAATGTTTGCATCTGGGGGTCATTGATAAAACCATGCGTATACGCAATTTCTTCGATACAGGCGATTTTTAAGCCTTGGCGCGCCTCTATAATCTGAACAAATTGCCCAGATTCCATTAAACTGTCGGGGGTGCCGGCATCCAACCACGCGTTGCCCCGTCGCATGGGTACCACAGACATTCGATTTTCCATCAGGTACATGTTATTTAAATCCGTAATTTCCAATTCACCCCGCGGCGATGGGACAAGTTTTTTTGCCTTGGCCACAACATCAGACGGATAAAAATATAATCCCACAGATACATAGTTTGATTTCGGGTGCGTCGGTTTTTCTTCGATAGAGATTACCTGTTTATTTTCGTCGAATTCAATCACACCAAATCGTTCCGGATTGGATACGTGATAGGCGAAGATGGTTGCTTTTTTCCCGGCATTTTTTTGAATTTCACTGCAAAAGGCCGGTAATTGTCCCTCCATATAAAAAATATTATCCCCCAATATTAAACACACGTCATCATCACCGATAAATTGTGCACCGATGTGGAATGCCTGGGCAATACCACGGGGTTCGTGTTGAATGGCATATTGAATATGCATGCCGATTTTTTCCCCATCACCCAATAATTTTTGAATATGGGGGGTATCATCAGGTGTCGAAATAATTAAAATATCACGAATATTAAATAACATAAGTGTCGACAAGGGATAATAAATCATCGGCTTGTCATAAACGGGTAACAATTGTTTGGATATAATTTTTGTTAATGGATACAGGCGTGTCCCGCTTCCACCGGCCAAGATAATACCTTTCATTGTTTATACCCCTTATGATTATAATTGTATTAATGCATCTAATTTATCTTGTATACGCATCATTTCCGCATTTATTTTATTTATCTGATCTTGAACATCTTGGCCGATTAATAAAGATGCCGTTAAATCTTTCTTTTGCTTTTCTAATTGGGTCAAATATCGTTTAATTTTTAATGTCACAATATATTTTTCGGCATCATTGTGGGAAAATGGACATGGCGCCGATTGTGAAATATCGGGGATATTCATGGTCACCAGAAAATCGCCATATCGTTCGGCAATATCGGGGTATGTTGATAAAATCCCTTGGATATTTTTAATGGTGATATCATCGGCCGCCGGAACGGGTACATGCGTGGCGTTTGGACGGGTCCGATGCCATGCATGAAAAATGCGGTTTTTAAATTCGGCATCATATTCCCGCCGCAAATCTGGGTCCTTTATTTTTTCGATTTCTTTTTTAAGATACTTTTCTGCCGACGCCCGTCCCCCCGGTGTTGACGCGAGAAAAGTTTTATTTAATGTGTCCCACAAAAATTCAACCAATGGCGTTGCCCCATCGATTATTTTTCGCATGGCGTCCACCCCACCCGACTTTAAAACCTCGTCCGGGTCCTTGCCCCCGGTGACAAAGGCAAAACGTACATCGGATGTATCACGCAAAAATGGCATCATTAAATCGGCGGCCCGGGCCGCGGCCTTTTGCCCTGCATTGTCGCCATCAAAGCAAAACGTGATATTGCGATTGGATTTACAGAGCATGGCCAAATGATCTTCGGTTAATGCCGTCCCAAGTGGCGCCACCGTTTCGGGAAATCCGTTGGTTTGCATGCGGATGGCGTCAATTTGGCCTTCGACAATAATGCTGCGGTTGGCACGGTAAATCGCGTCGCGTGCAAAGTTTAGGCCAAACATCGTTTGCCGTTTATGAAACATTTCGGTGTCGGTGGTGTTGATGTATTTGGGTTCCGATCCATCCAGGGATCGGCCCGAAAAGGCCACGACCGCCCCGTGGACATTGATAATCGGGAACATTAATTTATCCCGGAAAAAATCATACAGGCCATATTCACCCCGCCGGCATAGTCCCGTTGCCATCACGGCATTTTGTTTGGTGCCCGAAAATTTATTGGTAATAATATTTCCGCGCGGCGCGTATCCAATACGATATTTTTTTATCATTTCATCGCTAAAACCGCGTCCCCGAATATAGGCCAGCGCATGCGCCCCGGCGTCCGTAAACAGTGCCGTTTGATACATCCGCGTCGCGGTTTCACAGATGGTGGTGTATGATTCTTCGGCCGCGATTTGCGTCGCAGATTTTGGTTTATAATCGGGCATCTTGACGCCCGCCAAATTGGCCAGTTCCTTTAACGCATCGCGGAATTCCATGTTGTTGGTTTTCATGGTGAACGAAATAATATCGCCGTGTTCACCACATCCAAAACAATGGTAAAAGCCTTTTTCTTCGTTGACCGAAAAGCTGGGCGTTTTTTCATTATGGAATGGACAACATCCCCAAAAGTTTTGACCTTTTTTCACCAACGGTACGCGCCGGCCCACCACATCCACAATGGATAGCCGTGTGCGTAATTCGTCGGTAAAATTGTTGCCGTATGATGCCATTATTTCTTTTTGATAAATTTACGGGGGCTGGGCTGTTTATTATTAATTAACGCCGCGGCCGTGTCCAAATCGGGTTGTGCTGAAACCGAAACATTAATCCGGTTTGAAGAGATATAGGCCCCATAGCGTCCCGTTGGGTAATAATAGATCATTTTTCCTGTTGCCGGATTTTCACCGATTTCTATGGGATCGGCTTTTTTCCCACCGCCCGAGAGTAATTCCCGTGCCACATCCAGTGTAATCGTGTCGGCGGTATATTTCTTGGCCGATGCATTTTTCGTGCCATCCGTCACATACGGGCCAAACCGGCCGATTTTAAAGGTAATTCCATCCCCCAAATCGATGGATGTGTTTGCCGGGTTTTGCCGGTTGTTTTCGTCGTTTTCCAGGGGTGCATCGCCGCCCAAACGGGCGGTGTAATTACACGTCGGATAATCGGTACATCCGACAAAGGCCCCGTATTTTGATAATTTAATCCCCAATTTTTTTCCGCATTTGGGACATGTATCCATTCCCAATGTGGTCAAATGTGGGGCCATAACATCATTGATTTGATCGATAATATCGGTGGTTTTGACATCACGTGCGCCATCAATCATTTGTTTTGTTGGCCCCCAGAATGCGGTTAATGCCGGTATTTTTTGGGTTTTCCCATTTGACACGTCATCCAATGTATCTTCGGTTTTCGCGGTAAAGTTCACATCTACCAAATCGGTAAAATATTTTTCCAAATAGGACGCAATCACCCATCCGCCCGGTGTTGGGTGGAATCGACGTTGTTTATCTTGTTCAACATAGGCCCGATCCACAATCGTCGACATAATTGTTGCATATGTCGATGGACGGCCAATACCCAATTCTTCAAGCTTTTTAACCAGTGACGCTTCGGTATAACGGGCGGGTGGTTGGGTAAAGTGTTGATCGGGGGTTAATTCGGTTATATCGATGGCGTCACCCACCGCCAATGGGGGCAATTTTGTGGTTGCATCATCATCCGCGTCGTCGCGATCTTCGATATAAACCGTCATAAATCCATCAAATGTACGGGTTGTCCCCACACTGTGAAAGATGGCATTGATGTTTTGGGGTTTAATGTCGACCGATACACTGTCGAATTCGGCATTGGTCATTTGACACGCAATCGTGCGTTTCCATATCAGATCGTACAACTTTGCCTCGTCCCCAGTTAGATTGGTGGCCGGTGCATCAAAATGGGTGGGTCGAATGGCTTCGTGCGCTTCTTGGGCGTTTTTGGATTTGGTCACGTAAATGTTTGGATTTTTGGGTAAATAACGATCCCCATGTGTGCGCGCGATAAAGGCACGAATTTCCCCCACCGCATCCGCCGACAGGTTCGTCGCATCCGTTCGCATATAGGTGATTAATCCCTGTTCATATAATTTTTGCGCCGCGCCCATCGTCCGTTTAGATGAAAAATAGAGTTTACGTGCCGCTTCTTGTTGTAACGTCGATGTTGTGAATGGGGCGGCCGGTTTTCGTGATACTTTCTTTTTTTCCATATTGTCAACAAATGCGGCAACTGGTACCTGGATTACAGATAAGATGTCATCCATTTGTTGTTTATTTTCGATGGTCATTTTTTCAATTTTTTGACCATTAAATTGGGATAAATTGGCGTTAAATGTGGCGTTTTGTTTTGCACATATCGCCCCCAGTGACCAATATTCCTTGGGTTTAAATGCCTCTATCTCGCGTTCACGATCAACAACCAACTTGACCGCCACGGATTGAACCCGACCGGCCGATTTTCCCAAATTGCGCCGCCAGAGCAACGGCGAAATTCCAAACCCAATTAGATAATCTAACGCGCGCCGCACCAGGTATGCGTCCACCAAATTTTGATCGATTTCACGTGGGTTTTCAATGGCGGCCAAAACCGCCTTTTTGGTGATTTCGTGGAATGCGACGCGATAAACTTTCTTATCCTTTAATAATTTTTTGGCCGATAAAATATCCATTAAATGCCACGCGATGGCTTCACCTTCGCGGTCAGGGTCGGATGCCAGATAGACGGCATCGGCCTTTTTTAATTCATCTGTTATTAATTTGATTTGTTTTTCTTTGCCCGGCATAATGGCCCATCGCATGGCAAAGTCATTGTCGGTATCCACACTGCCATTTTCGGGAACCAAATCGCGCACGTGTCCCACCGACGCCACCACGCGCCACCCCGCCCCGAGGTATTTTTCAATAGTCTTTGCCTTGGACGGTGATTCAACGATTAACAAATTCATGTTTTAACTTCCTTTGGCCGATAATTGTTGGTCTTTGTGGATATGGGCGTTTTGGCACAGGCCAAACCCAAACATCAGAGAGAGCAAGCTGCTGCCGCCAAAAGACATCAATGGCAATGGCACCCCGACGGTTGGCATTAATCCCAAAACCATAGAAATATTTATAAAATAATAAATAAAAAAGTTCAACATAAAACCAAAACAGATTAATTGCCCAAATCGATTGCGACATGTTTTGGCACACCAAAACAAAACCATGATTATAATCATGTAAAGTGTCAAAAGCCCAAATGCCCCCACGAACCCAAATTCTTCGCCCAACATGGTAAAGATAAAATCTGTTTGTTTTTCGGGTAAAAATGATTGTTGGGATTGGGATCCGTTCATATACCCTTTGCCGATAAGTCCCCCCGACCCAAACGCAATTTTTGCCTGATTAATTTGATACCCGGCACCACGGGCATCGTCATCGGGGTTTAAAAATGTAATAATCCGTTGGCGTTGATAATCATGCAGACCCCCAAACCAAACCACCGGCGCACACAGTGCCGCCAATATGGCCCCGATCAGAAACCATTTCTTGTTTGCCCCCACGATATAAAAAATCCCCACCGTAATCATCCCAAGCGACAATGCCGTGCCCAAATCAGGTTGTAAGACAATTAAAGCAAATGGCACCAATAACATGGCCGCCGGCACCAAATACGTTCGAAATTGACCCAATTCCACCGAATTCATCCATGCAAAATACCGTGCCAATGCCAGAACCAGCGCAATTTTAATAAATTCAGACGGTTGAACATGAATAATCCCCAGATTTAACCACCGTTGCGCCCCCATGCCGGTATGTCCCACAAATGTCACCATAATAATCATGATCAACGCAATGGCATAAATCAGGTATGCCGATTTAATCCATGTCTTAATATTAGAAAACGCGGCCAGAAAAAATACCCCGAACCCCATTAATATTTTAACCGCCTGGGACAAGGCATAGGGACGCCAATTTCCATAACCTGCGGAATAAAGAACGATAATTGATATCGCCAAGACCAAACACATCGGTATAAACAGCCCCCAGGAAAAACGACTAAACTTTTCCGGCAATGACATCATAGATGCATTTGAAACCCGTGTTTGACGTGACATTTTATTTTTTATCCCCCAATAATTCTTTCATCACGGCCCCGGCCGCGCGGGATGCGCCGGTGGCCCCCCCCGAATGTTCGGTTATGATACACACGGCGTAACGGGGGTGATCGGTGGGGGCATAACCAACAAACAGCCCATGATCCCGCATATTCCATTTTAATTGTTCGGTTGTTAATTTCCCACTTTCGCGTTCGGCGCGTGAAATACTGCGAACCTGGGCGGTACCGGTTTTCCCCCCCATCCGGGCCCCGTTAACATTTATGGCCGCGCCGGCCGCGGTTCCCCCCGATTTCGTTACCAATTCCAGACCCCGCATAACGGCGCGAATATTTTTGGTCTGTAACCCCAATGGTTTAAATTGTGGGGTTTGCCCATCGTCAATCAATCGGGGAATGACATCGCGGTTTGATACCGCGCGGGCCGTCATAACCGCCAATTGTAAACAATTGGTCAGAATAAATCCCTGGCCGATGCCGGAAATAATGGCGTCCCCGTGAACCCATCGGGCCCCGATCTTTTTTTCTTTCCATTTTCGGTCGGGAATAACACCCGGCATTTCCCGGGATAAAACACCATCCATATATTTTTGCCCCAACCCCAATTTAATCCCCATTGCACGAATGGCATCAATCCCAATCCGCAGGGCGATTTGGTAAAAATAGGTATCACATGAATGCTTTAACGCGTCGGCCAAATCCACCCATCCGTGCCCGGTTGATTTCCAGCAGTGATACCGACGATCCCCATAATCCCAATGGCCCGGACAGAATATTTTTTCATTGGGGGATAATGCACCCGATTCCAATGCCGCCAACGCCACAACAATTTTAAATGTGGATCCGGGTGGATAAAGACCTTCGATCGTTTTATTCATAAATGGCTTGGTCATATCTGCCCGCAAGGATGCGATATATTCATCGGCATCATCCGAAGAAAATTGATTGGGATCAAAACTTGGGACCGAAACCATGGCCAAAATGTCGCCTGATTCAATATCGATTGCAACCCCACATCCCGATTTTTGACCCACCAATGCATCGTACATAACCCGTTGAACATTATCGCGGATGGTTGTTTTAATATCCCGTCCTGGCCCGGGGGCGATAAATTGCGATGTATCTTCGCCGGTAACCCGCCCCACGGCATTGGTAATCATCACATTTTGACCCGGTGTTCCGGCCAATGTGTCATCAAATCGATATTCCAGACCCGTGACACCCGATGTAAAAAAGGGAATGTTTTTATCCGGGCCCCGGGCCGGTGCGCCCACGTATCCAAAAATCTGGGCCCCGGCCGGTCCCATTTCATAAACCCGGGCATAGCCCCCACGAATATGAACACCGGCCAGATTTTTCGCCTGAAGCGGGGCCAATTCATGCCATTTTAAATTTTCACTAACCAAGACGGGTTGAAATTTCGGCTGTTTTTTCACGGTGGCCCGAATCCGCTTGATGGTTTTATCCCCCAGATGTAATTGCGCCGCAAGTGTATCGATCAGGTGGGATACATCATCGGCTTCTTCGGGGACAATATAAATTCGATAAACAGATGCGTCGCCCGATATGGGAATCCCGTGAGCTGTTAAAATCTTGCCCCGTTCGGCCATGGTATATTGAATGCGAAATGAATTATTCTCGCTTTTGCGCTTGTAATTGCGATAACTAAATACCTGCATCTGAAACATACGCAGAACCAAGAAAGATGTCAAAACCGCCCCACCGGTTAAAAACAAGGCAGAACGTCGATCAAAAACACGGGCAACTTCTTTGTCAATCATTTATGCCCCCGCAAAATTGCAATAATAGGTGTATAGAGCACACATGTCCATGCCCCCATCCATGCCATCCGCATGGCATTTGCCAGGGTGAATTGCGAAAAGAATAATATCCCAATCGCGATCGAAATAAATATGGCAAAGGCGCGCACCCCACCCCGGTCCCACCGCGTTAAGTCGATAAAATTTTGAAAGCCATTGGCCGCATAAAATGTACAATACAGGGCCGTCCAATACAATACCGTATCCGATTTATAATCAATTAAAAAACAGATAAACCCCGCATACGGTGCAAACCATGGCGTTGGGCGAATAAATGAATAATAAAATATGGGTATAATGGCCAATATCCCACCGGGATTCCACAATGGGGCCGATAACCGCCACAGCCCCAGTGTCACCAAAAACGGTAATGCGGTAATCCAAAAATGACGTATGCGTGTTTTCATTTATTTATGTTGTTTGGCGCGTCAAACCCCACCACCATTACCGATGCATGGCGCGTGGCGCGTGGTGTGCGAACATCTGTTTCATTGATTGTTTCGCCCACACTGATGCCGTCGGGCAAAATGTCGCCAATACTGCTGGTGACCAGATGCAATCCATCCCGTGATTGAAATTCCGGATCGCTTAGCAATTCAAGCTGTGGCCGGCCTGTACCCCGGCCAACCAAGAAACCATAAACCTCGGATCCGGCAATGCGGACGGGAATGCGACTGTTACTGTCGGTGATGGCGCGTACCTTGGCAAAGTTGTGGCCGGTGTCGGAAATAATTCCCACCAAAAATCCATCAAAAGACATTACCGCCATCCCATTCGAGAGGCCCACGCTTGTTCCCCGATCGATGAAAAAAGTATCATGGTGAAACGCCCGATTGTCCGATGTGATGCGGGCAATTACGCGCTGAATCGGGGTGGCGCGGACAATCCCCAATTCCCGGCTAAGCCGTTCGTTTTCCGCCGTCGCAATGCGGCATTCGTTTTGGGCGGCCAACGCTGCGTCTAACCGGACCCGTAATTCTTCGTTTTCGGCGCGGATTGTCGATAAATTGCGAATGTTTTGGGCCAAATTACCCACCGCCCGAACCGGCCATGTGATCACATCCCCCACGGCCGATGCCACCGGAACCACCACATGGCCCAATGCGTTCATCAATCTGTAATCAGGTTTGGCCACCATCACATAGATAAACAGCACCGGCAACGCTCCGGCCGCCAATGCCGATTTAACCAATGTCCCGATTTTCGAAGATAGTTTATTTTGACTCATTCTTTTTATATTCTTTACGGGTGCAGTTTAACCATTAAAAGGGGGACGCGCAATAAAAACTTGATTTTTTAAATTAATCTGTCAAAATACCCCCGTTTGTTAAGATACCCAAAATGGCAATGGCATTGCCATCCGGGTCCAGAACAAGAGGTGTAAAATGCCAAAACTGAAAACAAAATCGTACCTGAAAAAGCGTGCGTCCATGACGGCAACGGGGAAAATCCGCGTTGCGCGTAATGCCCACAAAAAACTGTTGCGGAAAAAGTCAAAGCGTGCAAACAACGCCGGATCAAAGCCGCAGTATTTGAACGAAAACATGGTGTCCCAGGCAAAAATCCTGGCCCCGTATGGGTTGAAATAATTTTGGGGGTATAAAAAATGGCAAGAGTAAAACGCGGAACAACCGTTAAACAAAAACATAACAAAATTCTGGCGCGGGCCAAAGGATTTTTGGGCCGTCATCATTCAACGTATCGTGCGGCACGTGAAAAATCCGAAAAGGCGGGTCAATACGCCTATCGCGATCGGCGCACGAAAAAGCGTGATTTCCGGTCCCTGTGGATTGTGCGTATCAACGCCGCGGTGCGCGCCAACGGATTAACCTATAGCCAGTTTATGAACGGATTGAAAAAGGCCGGGGTTGAATTGGATCGCAAAGTGTTGGCCGAAATGGCCTATGCGGGGGATGAAAATTTCGCTGCATTGATTGACACGGCAAAACGATTTATGACCGCCGAATCTAAATAAGCCATTGGCGGCATGGTTTTGTTTTGTTATAATAAAGACCGTCGATTGACGGTCTTTTCTTTTTAATTTTGGGATAACAACGATGGAACAAAAAATAAGAGCGATTAATAACCTGGACGATTTGACGGCATTGTATACAGAAACGTTTGGGAAAAACGGGACAATGACCGCCCGTCTGAAACAGATGAAGGATTTGGATCCGGATGCGCGTGCGGCATTAAATACAGAAAACGCCGCGTGGCGCGAATTGTTCAAAACACGCCAGACGGAATTAGAAACAGCGGCATTAATGGAAAAATTGGCCGCCGAACGGGTGGACGTCACATTGGATGCGGAACCCGAACAACGCGGGGCATTGCATCCGTTGACCCAATCTTTGCATGATATTACCACCATTTTGGAATCATTTGGATACACCCGGAAAACGGGTCCGGAAATCGAAGATGATTGGCATAATTTCACCGCGTTGAACACTCCGGCGCATCACCCGGCCCGTGATATGCAGGACACGTTTTTTATGACCAATGGCAATGTGATGCGGACCCAAACATCGGCCATTCAAATTCGGTCGATGGAATCGGGGGGTGTGCCGATTAAAATTTTTGGTATTGGGGCCACATATCGCAAAGAAATGGACGCCACCCACAGTCCGATGTTCCACCAGATTGAAGGGTTATATATCGATAAAAACGTCACAATGCGGGATTTGATTGCCGATATTCGGGCATTTTTGGCGCGGTTTTTTGAAATGGATGATGTTGAATTACGCATTCGGCCGTCTTATTTCCCGTTTACCGAACCCAGTATTGAAATTGATATGAAATGGCATGGGGACAAATGGCTTGAAGTGATGGGGGCCGGCATGGTTCATCCCAATGTTTTACGCAATTGTGGTATCGACCCCGATGTGTACCAAGGATTTGCCTTTGGATTTGGTCATGATCGATTGGCGATGTTAAAGTATGGTTTAGACGACATCCGCAAATTTTATGATGGCGATGTGCGCTGGATCCGTAACAATGGTTTTTAATGGGGGTTGAAAAATGAAATGGACATATGATTGGTTGCAAGATTATCTGGACACGACGGCAACGCCAACAGAAATTGCCGATACATTGACGCGCATCGGATTAGAGGTGGAAGATTTATCAAACCCCATGCCCATTATTGCGGCAAAAATTGTAGAATGCCACCCCCATCCCGACAGTGATCATTTACATGTATTAGCGGTGGATGACGGTTCAAATACCCCCCGCCAGGTGGTATGTGGCGCGCCAAACGCGCGGGTCGGATTGGTATCGGCCCTGGCCCGGCCGGGGTGTGTTGTGGCGGGATCTGAAATTAAACCGGGTAAATTGCGGGGTGTTATGTCCAATGGCATGATGTGCAGCGCCCGCGAAATTGGTATTGGAACCGATCATGATGGTATTTTGCAATTACCGGAAACGACCGTCCTGGGGACGCCAGTGGGGGATACAACGGTTGTTTTTGATGCCGGGATTACACCCAATCGGCCGGATTATTTATCGGTTTCTGGGATTGCGCGTGATTTGGCCGCGGCTGGTATTGGGACATATAAATCCAATTCGATCCCCAATATGTTTCAAGTGAAATCCCAACGCGCCGTTCATATTGACACGGATAAATGTCCGACGTATCGGTTTTGTGAAATTCATGGGATTAACAATGGGCCGTCAAATCCGCGAATTGCGCGGCGATTGGGGGCGATTGGAATTAATCCTAAAAATGCGGCGGTGGATATGACAAATTATATCTGTTATGATATGGGTCAACCCATGCATTGTTTTGATGCCGATGCGGTGGTGGGTGACATCACGGTGCGTATGGCGCATGCGAACGAAGAATTTACCGATTTATTTGGCAAAGCCCATACATTAACCGAAAATGATATGGTTATTGCCGACGCATCGGGTATTTTGGCCGTGGCGGGGGTAATTGGTGGCGCGCGCGCGATGACAACGACCCAGACCCAAAATATTATTTTAGAATGTGCGTATTTTGATCCGGTATCGGTTCGTAAATCGGCCAAGCGTATGGGTATATCATCAGATGCATCGTACCGGTATGAACGGGGGATTGATCCAACACTTAATGGGCCGGCATTGGCCCGCGCCACCGAAATGATTCTTGATAACTGTGGTGGGGATGTTGTGGGATGTGGATTTGCAGGACGTGCCGTCACAGGCAATATAAAAATTACATATCACCCCACGCTGATGCGGACAATGGCCGGGATTGATATCGATCCATCGACCCAGAAAAAAATTCTGGGGGCATTGGATTTTGTTGTGACCGAATCGGGGGATACATGGACCATCTATCCCCCATCGGCGCGTGTTGATGTGCAAATTCCCCAACATATTGTTTCCGAATTGTTACGCATCCATGGATATGATCAGATGGTGATGGCGGATGGTCAATCACGGCGGGAAAATATGCATGACAATGCCTGTAATGATCCGGAATACACACTTAAACGTCAATTGGCGCAACGTGGTTTACTTGAAACGGTGTCGTTTGGATTTGGTCATCGGGCGGTCGAAGAATTATTGTCGTCCAAGGCGTCTGTCCCCATTGCCAATCCCATTACGTCCGAATTAGATACCGCCCGTCATTCGTTATTGGGCAATGTCTTGGGGGCGGTTGCCGGGAATGAAAAACGGGGATATGGGGATGTAAATATCTTTGAAATGGGAACGGTCTTTGATGGTGACAATCCCGGCGAGCAGCATACACAAATTGTGATCGCGCGGATGGGTGTCACATCCCCGCGTCATTGGATGCACCGCAATCGTGATATTGATATTTTTGATGTCAAGGCGGATGTCATGGCGTTAACGCGTGGAATGAATGTGACGTTACAAACATCGGGTGCCCCAAAATGGGCCCATCCGTATCGGTATGGGGCCCTGGTTCAGGGAAAACGCATTATTGCTGAATTTGGCGAAGTCCATCCGATGGTTCGTCGGGCATTAAAGATCAAGGGACGCGTTTACGTGGCCATTGTGGATGACGTGGCCGTTTTGGCCCAAAAACGTCGACGTGATATAACACCCATCACGGAATTTCAACCGATTAGTCGTGATTTTTCATTTATCATTGATGACAATGTGGCGGCGGGCGATTTGATGATGGCGGCCCGTGGTGCGGATGCACACATTACAGATGTCATTGTTTTTGATGCGTTTGATATGGGTGATGGGAAAAAATCCATTGCATTAACCATTACAATCACGCCGGACAAAAACATGTCCGATACCGATTTGTTGGACATCCAAAACGCCGTGATTGCGGCATGCGCCAAGAAATGTAATGCCCAAATCCGGGATAAATAAAAATCGGGCCCAGGCCCGATTTTTATCCCCCGCCCCCCTCGCGGGGCATTGCCCATGATGGTATGTGGGGTATTAAAACAACATTTCCCCGCCCGGCGATATTGTGGCGATGGTCGTGCCGGTAATGCCCCCGGTGATATTCCCCATATAAACAGTTATTTTTTATTCGCATGTGCGTTGTATAAAGGTATTGCGCCCCGTCGGGGGCGCAATCTTGGCACGGCATGGCAAAGACAAATAAACCCAAAAAAAATCCCGCCAATGGCGGGACGGGTTTATTTACGCAGACCCAATTTTTTGATCAATTCTTCGTATGCTGCTGCGTCATTCTTTTTGATATACGCCAACAACTTTTTACGCCGATTCACCATCAGCAATAATCCACGTTTTGAATGTTGATCCTTGTGATTGGTCTTCATATGTTCGGTCAGATTCCGAATCCGTTCGGTTAATATCGCAACCTGGGCCGCAGCACTGCCGCCATTGTCGGTATCGGTTGTTTTATACGCGTTGACCAATTCACTGGTCTTTTCTTTGGTAATGGACATTGTTTAATTCCTTTTGGTTATCAAAGTGTTCGTTTTGGACACAATTGATTATTCACAACCATGCCCATCCCGATAAACGTGTTTCCGGAATAAACACGGCATAAACCATCAACGTGTGCCACCGGGATAAAGCCGCCGTTTCTGTAACGTTCACCGTCCCCATCCCCCAGATTTATGACCGGAATGTCCCCCAGTCCGAAATCCGGCGCATGCAAAAATTCACACGCGTTGCCGCCATTATGAACCAGATTTTCCAAAAAATCAAGGGTAACGGCATTTTTTATTGAAAATCCGTTGGTTTGGATCCGTCGGATCATGGATACGGTTGCGACGCTGTGGCAACGATAGGCGATATCGCGGGCAATCGATCGGACATAGGTACCGGTTCCGCACACCACGCGACAATGCCATATATTCCCATCCTGGCCACATAATTGCAGTGATTCAATATGCACACGGCGCGGTGCCATATCCACCATGATGCCGCGGCGCGCCAATGCGTACGCCCGTTGGCCATTGACATGCACCGCGCAAAAGACGGGGGGAATTTGATCGATATCACCGATTAATTGGGTCATGGCATCGCGCACCGCATCGGCCGATGGGATAACATCTGTGCGGCGGATTTCCGTGCCCGTCATATCCAGGGTATCCGTTTCAAATCCAAATTGAATGTCAAACAGGTATTCTTTGGCCCCGCCCGGCATAAACGGAATCATTTTCGTGGCGTTGCCGTACGCAATCGCCACCAATCCCGATGCCATCGGGTCCAGTGTGCCGATATGACCAAATTTACGTTGACCAATCAAGCGCCCCACCCGTCCCCCGGCCGCCCGTGACGTGATGCCCCCTGGTTTATCCAGCAAGATCCATCCCGACGTCTCCATTATTTGACGCGTTTGGGGGTAAGGGTGCGAATTAAGTATTGTTGCGCGGTCACCTGGTCCAGATATTTTCCCAATACGGTTTCTTTTGACCGCCAGTTGGGCAGGTGATCGGGCCATATTTGACTATATGGCTTATACATCACGGCGTCAAACGGGGATAAATCCACATCTTGCCATTTTAAACGCCGTTGAATCATTCCGGAAAATGCGTCATCTTCATTCGTGGTTGTGGCGTCTACCGGGATCAGGGCCTGGCCGTTGCGTACGGCCTTGGCCACCAGAAATCGGGGCCCCCATTGAATGTTAGATGTCAATTGATACGTTCCCATATCAAAGGTTAGTTGGGATCCCAATCGGTATTGTACCAATCCCGCCGGGCGGCGCGTGATATATCGCGACGCCAGCCAGTTAATATCCCCCAGAAATTTTATCAATGCATTGGCCGAATTAAAAAATTGACGGCCCGAATAACAGATCAAGGCATGTGTGCCAATCGGAATGGGGTTATCACATTCAAACACAAAACAGGGTTTAATGATCATAAAGATACCTTTTTTTCTATTACCCATTATTAAACCCCATTTTGGCAAAAGTACAGTGTTTTTTATCCAAAAACGCCCCCGGGGGGGCGTTGATGAACGTATTACCCAAACAGGTTTAATTCCGGGGCATTGCCGGATTTCTTTTCTGAAACCCCCGTTGGGTTTCCCGTGTGCGGGGTGGTTTGGGTATGGGTTGTGACAAACCGATTGGATGTTTCCAGATCATCCAAGACCGCCGTGGCGCGATTAATAACCGTGTCGGGCATGCCGGCCATTTTGGCCACGTGGATACCGTACGACCGACTGGCGACGCCGGGAATAATCTTGTGCATAAAGATGATTTCGTTATTATGTTCACGCACATCGATGGTTAAACACTGGGCATTATTTAATTTGCCCGGACCATCGCCGACACGCGTCGTCAATTCATGATAATGGGTTGCAAACAGTGTTCGTGGCTTTAATTCATTTAAAAATTCCAAGACCGCCGTTGCAATGGCCATTCCATCGTATGTCGCCGTGCCACGTCCAATTTCATCAAAGATGATAAAAGATTGCGGCGATGCCCGGTTTAAAATGTTGGCGGTTTCGGTCATTTCAACCATAAATGTGGATTGGCCCGCCGCCAGATTGTCGGACGCGCCAACGCGACTAAACAATTGGTCACAAATACCAATATTGGCCGTGTCGGCCGGCACAAATGATCCCAAATGGGCCAATACCACCAACAATGCATTTTGACGCAAATATGTGGATTTTCCCGCCATATTCGGCCCGGTCAAGACCGCAACCGTGCGATCGTTGAGATGACAATCGTTTTTCACAAAATTGTCCCCCACCCCGCGCAGGGCACATTCAATAACCGGATGGCGTCCGCCGCGGATGTCAAATGCCGTATCGTCGGTTACCGATGGCCGAACCCATGAAAACACCTGGGCACATTCGGCCAATGCATACCATACGTCGGCATCGGCAATTAAATCTGCGGTTTCCATCAAATTGTTGGAAATCATGCATATATCACTGATTAATCCGGCGACAATTTCGTTTTCGATGGCGGCGGCCTTTTCTGCGGCAGCGCGAATGTCGTTATCCAAATCAATCAGGCGTGTTGTCGTAAATCGCATGTTTCCGGCCATCGTTTGGCGATGGATAAATCCGTTTTCTGGTTTCATCATGATTTCAGATTTTGATGATGGCACCTCTATAAAATATCCCAAGATATTGTTATATTTGATTTTAAGCGTTGATATCCCCGTTTGGGTGGCGTATTCTGCTTGAAGTGCGGCGATCGTTTCCCGCCCCCCATGTGATAGCCCCCGCATATTATCCAATGCCACGTCATATCCCGTCCGAATGACACCCCCGTCACGAAAGAATGTGGGTAATTCATCGGCCAAAGCAAAGCGTAATTTACCGGTTAATTCTTCGTGTGGATTAATCTTTTCAAATTGTGATGCCAACGGCCCATCCAAACGTGATCCAATCCGAACAATGGACGGCAATGCCACCATAAAATTAACCACCCGCCGCAGGTCGCCCGGCGTTCCCCGCCCCAATTGCAGGCGCGACAACGCGCGTCCCACATCCGGGATTTTGGATAATGATTGGGCCAACCCCCCCATGACATCGGGGTTTAATATCAAATGACCAATATGTTCTTGGCGGCGGCGAATTTCGCCCACATCCGCCGACAGCGTTCGCATATATGCCCGCATGCGCCGGGCACCCGCCGCGGTTTTTGTGCGATCCAATACATCCATTAAACACATTCCACCGTCATTGATGGGCGCATCGATTTCCAAACTTTTCCATGTGGCATAATCGATCAATAATTGCCGACCCGATTTAAACAAGTAAGGGGCCCGGAATGCAATTTTGGCATCACGTTGTGTGTTAAACAAATACCCTGCCAACAACGGCACTGCACCCCATGGGGCATCATCACGACGTTTGCCATCGTCGGGAATATCCACCGATTGACCAAAAACACGGGATACAATCTGGCCGATATCGGTCCGGTTATAGAGTTTTTCATAAACCGCCGTGGTTTTAAATGCATCGCGAATGGATGCGACATACCCATCTTCGGCCGCAGATTCGGGATAAATCACTTCGGCGGGGGAAATGCGAACCAAATCGTCCATGGCCTTGTCGGTGTGACCAATAAAAAATTCACCCGTCGATATGTCGCAACCGGCAATGTCGAACATGCCGCGTGCGCCCGTTACCGGAACCATTGCCACCAGAAAATTTGATGTTTTGGGTGTCAACAGGCTTTCATCTGTTAATGTACCGGGTGTTAAAACACGAATAACCTTGCGTTCAATATATTTATGGCCGCGGGCCTTGGCCTCGGCCGGGGTTTCCATTTGTTCGACCAATGCCACCTTGTACCCGGCACGGACCAGACGCCCGAAATAGTTATCGGCGGCATGCCATGGAATACCACACATGGGAATGTCAATGCCATTGGCATCTGTCCCGCGTGATGTTAGCACCAGGCTTAACGCACGGCTAATCTCTTTGGCGTCGTCAAAAAACGCCTCATAAAAATCACCCAGACGAAACATTAATAATGCATCTGGATTTTCGGCCTTCATGTCAACATACTGTTGCATAACCGGACTTAGTTTATTTTTATCTGCCATTTTTACACCAACCTGGTTTATATTATTCTGCGTTGCCAACTTTAAGAGTTTCGATTTTTAATTCGGCTTCTTTCAACAGTTGCTCGCAATAGGCCTTTAGTTTAATCCCCTGTTCATAGGCCGCAACAGATTCCGCCAGGGGCATTTCCCCAGATTCCATTTTACGCACCAATTCGGTTAGTTGTTTATACGCATCTTCGAATGACAATTTTTCTTGATTTTCCATGAATTTCCCTTTTCCTATTTGCCGGAAATCAGCATACAAGAATATAAATAAAAAATCAAATCAAAGATATAAAAAAATGCCGGGAAAACCCGGCAATTGTTTTTTCGTGATTAATACATTGTTTGCAGGACATGCTTGCTCTTGTCTAAATCAGAGAGCATTTTACCACTGCCCATTGCGACACAGGCCAATGGCGTATCGACCAAGAATACCGGCAGTCCTGTGGCCGCGCGTATGGCCACGTCCAGACCGCGTAACAATGATCCGCCCCCGGTCATCGCGATCCCATAATCGGCAATATCGGCCGATAATTCCGGTGGTGTTAATTCCAATGCCTGGTGTACGGTGTCAACGATTTTGTTAACCGTTTGGGCCAATGCCGACGCCACCTGGGATTCGGTAATAATTGTTTCCCGTGGTGTTCCCGATAACAGATCGCGCCCCTTGATCTTGATGCTTAATTCGGTGGTCTTGTCCTTTGGACTGATGGCGGTACCGATTTTCTTTTTAATTTCTTCGGCCGTATTTTCCCCAATTAACAGATTTTTGTTTTTGCGGACATAATCGATAATGTCAATATCCATTTGATCCCCGGCCGTGCGAACCGCGTTGGAATACACAATCCCCCCCAGGGACATGACCGCCACCTCTGTCGTGCCGCCGCCAATATCCAAAACCATGGAACCCACCGGTTTATCCACCGGCAATCCGGCACCAATGGCGGCCGCGGTTGATTCTTCGACAATATAAACCTTGCGCGCACCGGCGGCATCGGCCGCCTCTTGTATGGCGCGGCGTTCCACCTGGGTCGCGCATGATGGTACGCAAATAATGATCAAAGGGGCCGCTAGTGGGGAACGATGATGCACCTTGCGGATGAAATATTTAATCATTTCTTCGGCCACTTCGAAATCGGCAATCACCCCATCGCGCAGTGGTCGAACCGCCGTGATGGACCCGGGGGTGCGACCGAACATCTGTTTCGCCTCGGTCCCGACGGCCAAGATTTCTTTGCGCCCCAACAAACGATTTTCCGCCACTGCGACCACCGATGGTTCGTTCAAGACGATGCCCCGTCCCTTTACATAAATCAATGTGTTTGCCGTCCCCAGATCGATTGCCATGTCTGCGGAAAAGAATTTCATCAGCCAGTTGTACATATTTTTCCCCCGTATAGATATTTTTTTTCACTATAAAACGTGTGCAAAAAAAAATCAAGGGCACACTTTCATAAAATCATGCTTTTTTATTTGATTCTGTGAATATTTTGGTATTATAGCCGTTATGCGTGATACCATAAAAAAACATACTGATTTTATTGCCGCCGACACAGATGTGACGGCGCGCGCCGCCGGGTTTATTATTCGGGCCCGTCCCACACGTTTTGCCGATGGGGGGCGATATGGTCTGGTGACGACAAAGCGGACATTTCGCCATGCGGTTGATCGTAATCGCGCACGCCGCCGGTTACGGGCATGGATTGGGGCATGTGAAAAAATGTTAAAGCCCGGCTGGGATTACATATTTATTGCGCGGCCATCCATTCTCAATTGGTCCCATACAGATGCCATGGTCGCCATGGGCAAGGCGTTACATTACCTGTCGCATCAAAAAAAATCGGTATAACCCAATGACAACATCGCCCTCTTCTTTGTCATATTCCCCGAACTTGGCACGACGCGGGGCCATAAAGTTGGTTCGTTTATACCAAATTCTGATTTCCCCCCTTATTGGCGGGCGTGCCGCATGTCGTTTTACCCCCAGTTGCAGTGAATATACCCGGATCGCCATTGAAAAGTATGGGTTGCGTCGTGGGATATTGATGGGATTGCGGCGGATTGCGCGGTGTCGGCCCGGTGGGGGTATGGGATATGACCCTGTGCCTTGACATCTGGGTCCATTGTGGTAAAATTCGCCATAACGAAGAAACAAATTTGACAACAAAAATCAAAAGGAAAGAAGCTATGTCATTTCGTACAACCGTAGAATCTATGTCCAAAATTATGGATGAAATGGGCATTACGGAATTGGATTTGGAACGCCAATTCTTGTTTGGCGTTTACCGCAAACATATTCATTTATCAAAGCAACAGATGGCCGCGGCCCCGGTGGCGGCCGTTGCATCGGTCGGGACGGTGCCCAGTGCCCCCAAATCTGATGCGGCCCCGATTACAGGATACGTATTGAAATCCCCGATGGTGGGTGTTGCCTATTTGGCACCCGAACCCGGGGCCAAGCCGTTTGTCACCGTTGGCGCATCGGTCAAATCGGGTGACACGGTTGCCTTGGTCGAAGCGATGAAGACGTTTAACCCCATCAAATCAGACAAAGATGGCGTGGTCAAAGAAATTTTGGTTACCGACGGCCAGGCGGTTGAATATGACCAACCATTAATTGTGATTGAATAAACGGGGGCGCCATCATGCCACAGATAAAGAAAGTTTTAATTGCCAATCGCGGTGAAATTGCCCTGCGTATTATTCGGGCATGCCGGGACATGGGGATACGCACGGTTGCGGTTTATTCCACGGTGGATAAAAACGCCATGCATGTTCAATTGGCCGATGAATCGGTCTGTATTGGGCCGGGCCCGTCCAAGGATTCATACCTGAATGAATCGGCGATTTTGACGGCGGCATTATTAACCAATTCCGATGCAATTCACCCGGGATATGGGTTTTTGTCGGAACGGGCCGATTTTGTGCGTAAGGTCGAAGAACACAAATTAATTTGGATTGGGCCGTCGGCCGCCATGATTGAAAAAATGGGGGACAAGGTTAACGCCAAACGGACCGCGATTGAATGTGGATTACCGGTGGTACCGGGGTCTGACGGGGCGGTTGATACATTGGACGATGCGTATGCGTGGGCGGAAAAAATTGGATATCCGGTCATGCTAAAGGCGTCGGCCGGCGGCGGTGGTCGTGGGATGCGCCCGGTTATGGATGCCACCCAAATGGCCGAAGCGTTCCAAATAACCAAGCAAGAGGCAAAATCTGGATTTGGTGACGATACCCTGTATATGGAAAAACTGTTGTTGCATCCCCGCCATATTGAATTTCAGGTGTTGGGTGATCAACACGGTGGCGTGGTGATTTTTGGTGAACGTGATTGTTCCCTGCAGCGGAAAAATCAGAAAGTTATGGAAGAATGCCCGGCGGCCGCATTAACGCAAAAGCAGCGTGATGACATGATAGAGGTATGTAAAACCGCCGCCAAAAAGATGGGATACACCAACGCGGGTACATTTGAATTTATGTTCGAAGATGGAAAATTCTATTTCCTTGAAATGAATACCCGGCTTCAGGTGGAACATCCGGTGACCGAAATGGTTTATGGCATCGATTTGGTTCGTGAACAAATTCGCATTGCCGCGGGCGAAAAATTGGGTTATACCCAATCAAATGTTATTGCCCATGGGCATGCCATTGAATTTCGTATTAATGCCGAAGATCCGGAAAACTTTATCCCCAATCCGGGTAAAATCACACTTTATGCGCCATCGGGTGGTTTGGGGGTTCGTGTGGACAGTGCGGTTTACACCGGATACACGATTCCGCCGACATACGATTCAATGATTGCCAAATTGGTTGTGCATGCACAAAATCGGCCGGCATGTATTATGCGGGCGGCGCGGGCATTGGATGAATTTGTGATCGAAGGGGTAAAAACAACCATTCCGTTACAGAAAAAATTGCTTAATAATCGGGATGTTAAAACATTAAATGTGGATAACCATTGGCTCGAAGGGTATTTAAAATCGGCCGCGGCCGATCAGGGTGCGACGTCGACATCTGATGAACAATCGGAAAACGATATCGTGACAACGCCAGAGTCAGATGGTGGGGCAAAAAAGAAAACCGCGAAAAAAACGGTTCATAAAAAACCCCGGAAAAAGTAATTAACGCCCCCCATGGGGGCGTTTTTTTGGCAAATAATGATTTTTATCAATGATTCCCGTGATGAAAATATAAATACCCCCGAGGTATGGGAATTAAATATAATATGAACACCCTATTCCATGCGATATGTTGTGTTACCGATGCGAACATGGATTCCCGTCCCAGATTCGGTGGTTAAATTGCCGTAACAGATGCCGCCTGGTATTTTAACAACAATTGCCGGGGATGTATGGCGCGATGCATATAATGGGGCCGTGACGGTGCCCATATGAATTTGCGTCACGCCCGCGGCGCACAAGGGTTGACATGTATCCCCGACGCGCCCGTATCCATCGTCACATTCCCATGGGCAATTTGATTCTATTGCACCCACGCTGGACGGGGTTGAATATGATGTATAATGGGCATGCGCGGGGCCGTTTGTGCATGGCGCACATTGATCGTACCACGGTCCCCAGAGATAATGACTGGCGTAATAACCGGGACGACAATCAATATATTGATGATATTGAATGCCACCCGGCCCTTCGATACAGGGACGTTCATATTGATACCATGTCCGCGTGTCATCAGAATAGTCCCAGTTACAAATACAATGTTTGGCCGCTGTGGCGTGGGGGGAATCCCATTCCCCGTCCACAGATGTATAAACCCGGGCCAAATGTGAATCATTATCCAGATCCCAACAGGAATAGCGTATATCATCCCCGGGACAATAATGTTTTGCGCCGCAATCCGTGCATTTGTTATTTGCCAAATAATATCCCGGATCACACGTTGCGGCCAACCCTGGTAAAACCGGCAAAACCAAAACAGCCCCCAAAAACCCGACAGTTTTTTTAGGCATAGTCCCAATATTAAAAATCCCGGATTTCTGCGACAAATTTTCCCCCCAACTATGCCTAAAAAAACTGTCCCTTTGGATTAGGCATAGTCAAATCACGTTCAACCCCAGGAATTATACCCGTTTGCACGATTTTATGCAAGCGGGAAAATTTGGGGACCGGGGACAAGGGTTCGCCGCCCGTACATCTAGGCCTAAACAATTATAAAAAGACCACCCCGTCGGTATCACCCCCAAAAATTTTCAATTTTTGCGGGGCCCGATTGCGCGTCCACCCCGACCCCGGGCCCTGTGGAAATTGTTAAATTTCCATGGGTGGGTTCTGGCGGGGGAACTTCTCTCTGTTCTTAAATTCCACACCTCGGGCACCCATGTGGGATAGTTTAAAAAAAAGACCACCCCGGGCTTCGCCCACCCCTCCACCGGAGGGGAACTTTGCAACGGCGTGGCACAAAGACAAGTTCTCCTCCTGTGGAGGAGTACCGGCGTAGCCGGGGAGGTGGTATTTATCTAAACTCTGAAAACCGATCTGATGTGGGGTAACGGGGATTATTACCCCCCCTGCCCCAATGGATTGGTTTTTGATAAAAAAACGCCGGGAAAGCCCGGCATTTTATGAACACAATTTTTCGATGATTTTTTCCATTTCACGACGGGAATGAAACCGAATATGGATTTCACCTGCGCCGTTGCGCCGCCGCAGAATTTTTATATCTGAATCGAAAAATTGACGGGCCGATTTATCCAATGTTGCCCACATTTCGTCATTGTCGGTGTCGTCATTTCGGTGGGCACGTGCGCCGGATGCCCGTTGGGTGCGATGAACGCGGGCCTGGGTATCGGCAACCGTCAATTTCTTTTCGATAATTTCATTGGCCAATTCGGTCGGATTTTCCGCCACGGCAATTGTACGGGCATGTGATGCAGATATGCGGCCGGATTCCACCATGTCTTTGACCGTATCCGGTAATGCATCCAATCGCATGATATTGCGGATATAGCTGACCGATTTGCCAATCAAACGGGAAACATCATCCAAACTGTACCCGCATTTATCCATAATATTTTTATAGGCGGCGCCTTCTTCGATCGGGTTCAGGTTTTCCCGTTGAACATTTTCAATCAGTGCGATTTCCATCGCGTTTTCTGGGGTCAATTCTTTGACCAACGCGGGAATTTCGTTGCAACCGGCCATCTTGCTGGCGCGGTAACGACGTTCGCCGGCCACAATTTCGTATTGGTAATCACGTCCCACGACCGCACGTAATAATATAGGCTGTAACACGCCTTGGGCGCGAATAGATGATGCCAGATCGTCCAACTGGGCCGGGTCAAATGTTTTTCGGGGCTGATCCGGGTTAACGCCAATCTGAACCAATGGAATTTGTCGTACCGCCACGCGGTCTGTGCCACGCAGGATAGAAATGTCGGGGATGTTCCCCATTTCTGCCTTGATATCCGCCAAACCACGCCCCAGACCAAATTTCTGCGCCATTGTTATTCTCCTTGTTCTGTTTTTTGAATGATTTCGGTCGCCACCCGCAAATAGGCCTGGGCACCGGTGGAATGAAAATCATAAAACAATGCCGGTTTGCCGTGACTGGGGGCTTCGGATACACGAACGTTACGCGGGACAACGGTTTGAAAAACACGGTCGCCAAATGTAGATCGCACCTCGTCTTCGACCGCACGGGTTAATCCATAACGCCGGTCATACATTGTTAATAAGACACCCAAGATATTTAAATCCGGGTTCCATGATTTTTGTACCTCTGAAATTGTGTTGATTAAATGTTGAACCCCTTCGAGGGCAAAAAATTCGCACTGTAATGGAATAATGATCGATGTGGCCGCCGTTAACGCGTTTAATGTTAAATATCCCAATGCCGGCGGACAATCCAACAAGATATAATCATAATGGTCGGCAATCATGGCCAACGCATCACGCAACCGATATTCCCGGTTATCCATGTCCAGCAATTCCACCTCTGCCCCCGAAAGAGCTGGGCTGGACGGCATAATGTGCATGTTGGGTACCGATGTTGTTAAAATGTTGTCCGCCGCACGCGCCGTTCCCATAATAACGCCATAGGCACTTTGTTGATGTGCGGCCCGCACAAAGCCCATGCCTGTACCGGCGTTTCCCTGGGGGTCAAGGTCAATTAACAGAACCCGCCGTTTGGCCGCCGCCAGTGACGCGCCAATATTGATCGCTGTGGTGGTTTTGCCCACCCCGCCCTTTTGATTTGCAAATGCAATAATCCGTGCCATGCGTGTTTATCCCCCTTTGGATTTATATTAAAAGCATAAAAAAACCGGGAAACAGTGTCAAGTTATTAAAATGATAAATATAAAAATAATGTTATTACAACGAATTATGCTTTATTTCATGTGAAATAAATATGAAAAACAGAAAATTGTGTATTTTCAATATGTTATGTGTTATTTCATATGAAATAAGCGGATGTTTTCAATCTGAACAATAAATCCATCGCCGGTTTGGGATGGGGTTAATTGATAATCGAATCGATAGCGTGTCTGGGCCGTGGTAATTTCGGTTTGGATGTCCCGGCCTTTTAATAAAAAAAGCCGGCATTTTGTTCCCACCACATAATCCAAGATTTTAATCAATGGGGCAAAGGCGCGACATGTAAAAACGTCTGTTTGGGGGTGGGGCGGGTTGTGTCGAATAAAATCTTCGACCCGACCATGGAAAATGGTCAAATTTTCCAATCCCAATTCGGTTTTAACAGTGTTTAAAAATGTCGTTTTTTTGCCAATCGATTCGATGCATGTTACACGCCATCCCAAAATGGCCAAAACGACACCGGGAAAACCGGCCCCACTGCCCATATCAATAATGTTGACGTCGTGGGGTAATATGTCGGCCAATTGGGCCGAATCGGCAAAGTGCCGCGTTTCAATATCGGCCAAAGTGCTGGGCGCAACAAGGTTCATTTTTGCCGACCATTGGGTCAAAAGGGCGGCATAACGATCAAATTTTTCTTTATTATTCATGTGTTTTATTGTACCATAGAATGGTCATGAAAAAAACACAAACTTTATTAATCAGTGCCGGTTTGGCAATTGCCATGGGCGGTGCGTTTCTTTATTGGGTGCGTCCCCCCACGGGTGACGGTTTAATGTCGGCAACGGGTGCCATTCGGGATACCAAGTTCGGATCTTTTTTGGCGGCCCAACATGCGGTCTATGTCAATGATTTTGATCGGGCCGTGGATTTTATGGACGCCTTGGATGCGTCGGATCCGGTGTTTGTTCAAAATACCAAAATGTTGGCCGAATTTTTAAGTGGGAAAATGCCCAATCATGTTGAGATGTTGGCATCCGAAACATCCCCGGGGGCGCGTATGATCTATGACACGTATTTGGTGGCCAATGATCGATGGAATGAATTTTATCGCCGCCACCAAGGGGATTCGGCATCACTGACGGCGCCCATGCGGATATGGGCATCCGTTGCGACCGGACACACCAAGGATGCGATTAAATTCGTTAATAAATTAAAAACGAATGCATCGTGGCAGGCCTTTGTTCGGGGACAAATTTATGCCCATTCGGGGGATACGAAACGCGCGGTGGATGAATTTTCCCATGTTCAAACAGATTTTATGAATGTTAATGATTATTTATATCTGATGGCGTTTTATACCGCGCATGATATGAATGACCGGGCCGATGCATTGCGCGCTGATTTTACCGGCCGGCCGGGTGGTCTTTATTTGTTGGAATCGACCATGACGCCATCATGGGAAACATATGCGGGCGTACGAAATCAAATGGCATTTGGTTTGATTCAAAATGTATCCCACACGCAAATCATGATGTATACAGATTTGTCATTAATGTTGTTACGGATGGCTGATTTGATTCAAACAGGTCCGGCCCCGGACAAGGATGCCATTTATTATTATATGGGCCAATATTTTTACAATAATAACGGTGATTGCCACGCGTATTATTCCCAAATTTCTGGCCCCAGTCCGTTGCGTATCTTTGCCGATATGCGGATGGCGGATGTTCAACATGATATGGCGGCCATGGCCCGATTGGTTGGGGAAAATCCATTGTTTGTGCCAGGGGTGTCCGCGTTGGTTGCCCATCATGTGCATATGGGCCATCGGCGCGATGCATTGGGGGTTATTAACCGTGCGCTGGGGCATCGGGATTTGAATGAAATTGGCCGGGCGTTTTTCTTAAAATCCCGGGCCCAGGTTTATTTAACATTTGGTGATTATGATGCGGCCCAATCGGATATTCACGATGCGGCGGTTGTGTTGCCTAATGATCCCGATGTCTTGGGGATTCAGGCCAAGATATGGGCGGCCCAGGGACGGGAATTGGATAACGCCTATGATTATGCGATGACATTGGTGCGGCGCAATGCGACCGATATTACATCGTGGGATACACTGGGGCGTGTGGTTGCTGCGCGTGATGGGGCGGCGGCGGCGCTTGATTTATTACAACGTGTGGGCGAAGTGTCATCGACGTGTTCGGCGCTGTTTGATCAATTGGGGGATTTAAACGCCGAATTGGGGCATGTATCGGCGGCCCGCGCGGCCTATGGACGGGCGATTGAATTATCCCCGGATGGATTAACGGTGCGCCGTCATATTGAAAAAAAACAGAGGAAGTTGAAATGAAGATCGCAATTCTGGGGGCAGGGGCATGGGGTACCGCATTGGCCTGTATGGGTGCGCGTGTCGGATGTGATGTGACATTATGGTCATATAATGGATTATTTCATCATTTGCCCGATGTTGTGCCAGATAATATCTATCTAACCGCGTCCTTGGTTGATTTGGCCGATGCGTCATTATGGATGATGGCTATCCCCGCCGAATTTTTTCGGGCGACGGCGGCGGCGGCGGCCCCTCATTTCCGCGATGTTCCCATTTTGATTTGTACCAAGGGAATGGAAGATAAAACATATCGCTTTATGGCGGAAATATTGGCCTCAGAAATTCCCCAATGTACGGATGTGGGGGTGGTTTCTGGGCCCCAATTTGCCGCCGAAGTAATCACGGGTGTTCCAACAGGATCTGTGTTGGCGGGGACGCCGCGTGCGTGTGATTTGGGGCAGATGGCGTTAAAAGAAATGTTTCTAGTCCCCAGTCATGATATCATCGGAACGGAAATATGCGGGGTTGGCAAAAATGCCGTCGCCTTAATTTGTGGATATACCAGTGTCGCGTCCCGGGGGGAAAATGAACGGGCGATGATCTTAACCCGGGCATGGGGCGAAGTGGTCGATTTCGGATTGGCCCATGGGGCAGATATGGGAACCTTCCTGGGGCTGGCGGGGATGGGGGATCTGTTTTTATCGGCCACATCCCGCACCAGTCGTAATTTCACCGCCGGCCGTGCCATTGCGTCGGCATCGCCGGTGATGGGGACGGTCGAAGGTATGGTGGCATTACGTGGGTTGGTGTCACGGGCGTCGGAATTGTCTGTAAAAATGCCGGTGATTGCCGGTTTGGGACGTGAAATGGGAATTATTGAATAAAAACGCCGGCGTTTGCCGGCCTTTTTTTTATGTTTAAGATTATTTCTTTTTATTTTTGCGAAATTCATCCAATGAAACAACACGTTTTTGGTCGTCGGCCATGGGACCGCGTTCGTCCAATGGTAATTCCATGTCATTGCCGGCCGTATCGGATACACGCGGGTGAAAAGATAACATGAAATCCACCGATGGATCTTTGAATTCAATTAATGCAGAAAACGGGACGCGAATGAAAAAAGGCCGCCCGTCAAAGGTTAATTGTACCCCAAATTCCCGGTCGGAAACATTTAAATTGTTATACGAATATTGTAATACGATCGTCATAACGTCGGGATAGCGCATCCGTAAAAAGTCCGGTAACGATACACCCGGATCCCGTGTTTTAAATGTAATATAGAAATGTGTCCCATCCCCCAGCCCATTAACCTGGGCGTGGACCAAGGCGTCTTTGACAACGGATTTTAACGCGTTATCTAATAATTGTTGATAATCAATGTGTTTCATTTTTTCCCTTTGCTGGGGTAAAGTATATTATGAATTTCCCCATCCATGCAAGCGACAAATGCGGCATTATCAACCCCATCAAATGCCTGCGGATCCAGACCGGTTGCCCATACCTGTGCCTGGGTCCCCCCCAGCGCAGAAAACAATCCCATGCGTGCGTTCGCGTCGAGGTGGGCCGCCGCTTCGTCCAATAAAATGATGGGGCGCATACCTGTCTTGGTATGAATCAATGTGGCGTGCCCCAATATCAGATCCAGCAGGGCACGCTTTTGCTGGCCGGTGCTGGTTAAATGCGCGGGCAGGGCAAGTCGCCGGTTATACACCCCAAAGTCCGATTTATGCGGGCCGTCAATCACCATTTTGTCCCCAATCAGGATCCGGTTGCCACGCAGATAGTCCAAATACATTTTTTCGGCAACGGATGCGTTATCAGATATAATTTTTTCTTCGACAATGCCGGTGACAGATACGGCAATGTGTTCCAGGAAATAATTCACCTCTGCCCCGTATCGAATTCGCATGGCGGCGACGGCGGTGGCGGTGGCGGCGATCTGGGAATCCAGGGCATCCATCCAATGATTATCCGCCCCCCGGCGCAGGGCAAATGCCCGTTCCGATATTAATTTCCCCAATCGTGCCACGCGCCCGGCATGGGTGGGATCCAAACTGGCCCCCAGGCGATCAAAGAACGCGCGTCTTTCGGCGGCGCCATCGACAAATAACCGATCTTCGCGTGGGGTGATCCAGACCATTCGCATCTGGGCCGCCAAATCCCCCAGTGTGGCCGCGTCCCCATCAATACGCGCCCGTCGATTGGCATCGCCCGGGGTAAAAGATACAGAAACCGCGGTTGCGTCATGCATGTTGGCATGCACGGCAAATCCCCCCGGGGCGCCAAAACGTGTGATGTCGGTATATGCGGCCCCCCGCATGCCCCGATCGCCCGATAACATGGACAACGCCTCTAATATTGCGGTTTTACCGGCCCCATTGGGACCGGTAATGATAATATTATCCCGGCCGGCGGTTTCAATACGCGCGTGGGCATGGTTACGAAAATCTGTCAGCGTCAGTGTTTCAATCATACCCCCATCATACACCCCGAAAATAAAAAGCGCAAGGGCAGGGGCCAATTCCCCGTTTCAAATTGCGTGCCGGTTCGCCGGGAATTACAGGGCCATGGTAAAATAAAAATGCCCATTTGGGCATTTGTAAGTGGAGGCCTGGGTCGGAATCGAACCGGCATCCAAGGATTTGCAGTCCTCTGCATAACCACTCTGCCACCAGGCCGGTGCATACACCATAGGCAAAAAAAAAAACGAATTCAACAGAAAAATTTCTTTTCTTTGACGTTTGTATGATATAATGCGCCAAACAAGAGAGAATGGTTTATGAATAAATTTGTAATGATTCTGGCATTATTGCCGGTAATGGCCCATGCGGCTGATGATTGTATGTCAATAAAATCGGCCCCGGCGGGTGAATTAACATTAAAACAGGTGATTGATTTGGGGTTATGTCGCAATCCGCAAACGGCATCGGCATATTTGGCCGCGGAATCGGCACGTTTTAATAAAAATGCGGGGTATGCCAATTATCTACCTAATGTAACGGCATCGGCATCGGGTAATTTACCGTACCGCAACGAAGAATGGGGGGATTGGTCATGGGGGGCGTCTTTATCGGCGTCGTATTTGATATTTGATTTTGGCAAAAGATTGGCGGATCTAAACACGCTTAGTGCAACGTGGCGGGCGGCCGGATTCGATTATGATGAAAGTGTTCAAAATTATATTTATGGGGTGATTGGGGCGTATTATGCCCTGTTGAATGCGGATGCGGACGTTAAATCGGCAACCAGTTTACGCGCCGTCGCCAAAACCGCCCGTGATACCGCCCAGAAAAAGTTCAAGGCCGGGGTGGTTGCCCGTGCCGACGTTCTCAAAGCGGAAACAACATTGGCCAGTCGTGATCTGGAATTAGAACGGGCCAAAAATAACCGTGAAATTGCCAAAGGAACATTATTAAGTAAATTGTCTTTTTCGGCCGCAGATGATATTCAGATTGCCGATATGTCATCCGAATTTGGAACGGCCGCAGAAAACGAAAATATTGATCAATTATTGGCCACGGCCCGTCAAAGACGTCCTGATTTATTACGTGCAACCGCCAATACAGATGCGGCATGGCATCGCCGAAACAGTTCGTTTTTGAAAAATTTACCATCCATATCGGCGTCGGGTACGTTTTCGTGGAACGATACCCCGTCGGAATCATTTAATGCCGGTAATAATCATATGAGTGGCAGTATCGGTATCCGTGCATCAATGCCGATATTTGCGGGATTTGCCAACATGTATGGGGTGCGTGCGGCCGCGGCCAATTACGATCGCGCATTGGAAACCCAACGTCAAACCCAAGACAGTGCCACATTAGATGTTTTTAGCGCGTACCAAAATTATAAAACTGCCCAAAAGGTGTTAACCCAGACGGATGCCTTGTTGGCGTCGGCCAGTGAAAGTGAAAAGGTCACCGCCGGCATGTACAAGGTGGGTCGGGCAACCATGCTCGATTGGCAAACGGCGCAATCCGAATTGGTTGATGCAGAAAAACAGAATAACGCCGCCAAATATGATTTATTTATTAAACGGGCGGCGGTCGCATTGGCGATTGGGGATATCCGGGCGGGATTAATTACAACACAGGAGAGGGGGGATGAACATGAATAAAGATTCACGGATTAAACGGGGGGTGCGCTGGGTTTGGCGGAAAAAATGGTGGATTGTCATTCTGGGGGTGATTGTTGCCGGGGCCATGATGATGTGGGGGGGCGATGATGACAAAGATTCAAATTTTGTAACCATTGCCATTACCCGGGGGGAATTGCGCCAAGTGGTCACCGCCACCGGTGAAATTATGCCGGTTAATACGGTTAACGTTGGATCCCAGGTATCGGGTACAATCGAAGATATATTTGTCGATTATAATTCCAAGGTTAAACAAGGCGATATTTTGTTAAAGATTGAACCATCGGTGTTACAGGCATCTGTGGACGAGGCAAAGGCGTCGTTGGTTTCGGCCGAATCACAGCGGAATTACGCCAAAAATGAATATGAACGTAATCGGACGTTATACAAGGATGGTTATATTGCCCGTGCGGAAATGGAACAATCCCAAACCACCTATGAACAGGCCCAACAATCGGTATTGCGGGCCCAATCGCAATATGATCGCGCGGTAACAAATCTTGGGTATGCGACAATTGAATCGCCGGTTAATGGAACCGTTATCTCGCGCAAGGTGGACAAAGGTCAAACCGTTGCCGCATCGTTTCAAACGCCTGATTTATTTGAAATCGCCGAAGATTTATCAAAAATGCAGATTGAAACCGCCGTATCAGAGGCAGATATTGGCATGATCAAAGATGGTCAACCGGTCACATTTACGGTTGATGCATATCCCACCCAAACATTTGACGGTATCGTGCGTCAGATTCGTTTATCCCCGACCACCACATCAAATGTTGTGGTTTACACGGTCGTGATTGATGTCGATAATTCTGATTTACGTCTGATGCCGGGGATGACCGCATTTGTTACGATTGTGATTGATGACAAGGAAAGTGTATGGAAGGCACCCAACGCCGCATTCTTGGTGCGGACGTATGCCAATTTAAAAGAAGAATTGGATGAATCGATTACCCCAAAGACCCATTTGGCCATCGAACGCGTGGGTGTGGATGACATTGTTTTTGTCCCCTATCAAAAGGGATTGATCACGGCCACCGAAACAGAAATCATTGCCGATGACATTCGTGCCGGGGATAAAGTTATTGTGGGACGAACCAGATCGGCATCTGCATCGGGTGGGGCGGGACAAAAACGCACCAATCCCATGGGGCCCGGCGGGCCACGGTAAAAAGGGGCGATCATGAAACATCAATCCCAATCTAAAAAGACCGACATCATTATTTCGATGGCGGGCGTCGATAAATCGTTCCCATTGGAAATGGGGGGCGTTCAACAGGTATTATACGATATTACGTTTGATGTTCGTGCCGGCGAATTTGTGGCCATTATGGGGCCATCTGGGTCGGGAAAATCAACATGCATGAATATTATTGGTGCCTTGGATACGGCAACCGGGGGCACGTATAAGCTTTATGGGACAGATATTACGAACATGACCGCCGACGAATTGGCCGTGGTTCGTAATGAACACATCGGATTTGTTTTTCAGAATTTTAATTTGTTGGCGAAACGAACCGTACTGGATAATGTGATGTTGCCATTGATGTATCGGGGAATGACGATGTCGGAACGCGTGGCGCGCGCCCGGGATATGTTGCGACGCGTGGGACTGGAAAAATTCGAAGGGTATTTACCAACCCAGCTTTCGGGGGGAATGAAACAACGTGTGGCCATCGCCCGCGCATTGGCGGGTGATCCAAAATTGATTCTGGCGGACGAACCGACGGGCGCCCTGGACAGTAAAATGGGGAACGAGATTTTAAAATTCTTTAAACAATTAAACCGGGATATGGGCATCACCATCGTTATGATCACGCATGAATTTGAAATCGCGCGATATGCCGATCGGGTCATCCATATTTATGACGGGCGGATTACATATGACGGTCCGATCCCGTCCAGTGAACAGGTATTGATTAAATCGGAACAAAAGGCGGCCAAAAAATGACATTTAATGATATTTTAAAAGAATCTTGGCTGTCGGTGGGGGGAAATAAATTACGGTCATTTTTAACGGTGTTGGGCATCGTTATTGGGGTGATGGCGGTGGTGATTATGGTTGCCGTGGGGGAAACGGTTCAACATCAAATTACCGATCAATTTTCATCGTTGGGAACCAATACGATAATGATACGTGCCGGTGCCGCACAAACCGGCGGTGTTCGCACGGGTAATCGTCAAACGTTAACCATTGATGATGCCGAATATATTGCCAAATTGCCAGATGTGATGGCGGTGACACCGGTTCAGAACAGTGCCGCCCAGGCCATTTATGGAAATAAAAACTGGGCAACATCGATGGTTGGGGCATGGCCGGCATATACCACGGTTCAAAATATTGAAATGCAACAAGGAACATTTTTTGACCAATCGGCGGTACGTAATGCGTCGACATACGCGGTTATTGGCCCCACCACGGCCACAGAATTGGGATTACCCGATAACCCAATCGGCCAGGTTATTCGGATTCAAAATACACCTTTTGTTGTTGTGGGTGTCACCAAGGCCAAGGGGGATTCCGCCATGGGATCCCAAGATGATATGATCATTATTCCATTATCGACGTTAAAGAAAAGACTTCAGGGCAGTCGTTTCCCCAATTCGGTTAGTTTGTTGGCCCTTAAACTCTATCCTGATGCGGATAATAATGTTGTGATTGAACAGATTACGGCCCTGTTGCGGCAACGGCACAAGTTAAAAGATGCCGATCCCGATGATTTCCAAATTATGGATATGAAACAGGTTATGGAAACCATGAACACGGTCACGGGTTATTTAAAACTGTTGCTGATTGCGATCGCGGGGGTATCATTGTTGGTGGGGGCGATTGGTATTATGAATATGATGTTGGTATCGGTCGCCGAACGAACACGTGAAATTGGTATTCGCAAGGCAATTGGTGCCCGCGAACGTCATATTATTACGCAATTTTTGTCTGAATCTATCCTGATATCGTTTATTGGATCCATGTCGGGATTGGTTTTGGGGGTTGGATTATCCCAGGGAATTGGTCGGTTTGTGATGGGGTATAATGTCCCATTTAGTGCATGGCCCGTCTTGTTATCGGTCAGTGTGGCGGTCATCGTGGGATTGGCATCGGGGGTAATGCCCGCGTACAAGGCCGCCAAATTAAATCCCATTGATTCGTTGCGATATGAATAACAAGATCGTGATACGTCCACTTGACAAGCGGGGGAAATTCATATAACATGGGGCACATTGGGTGTTTAGCTCAGTTGATTAGAGCATCTCGTTTACACCGAGAGGGTCGGGGGTTTGAGTCCCTCAACACCCACCAAAAATAATATGCCCCACTGGGGCTTTTTTTTTAAAAAAATTCAAAATGCAAAGATCCTTTATGATCGCGCGGCGTTCAACGTGACCCAGTCCTTGTATGATTAGGTGTTCGCCGGCGCTAGCGTTGAAAAAGGGCGTTCAAACGTTTTTCAACCGAATCACCGATGGTGTGGGCACTATATTCTGTGATGTCGGGGCAAGAATTGATTAATGCGGCCTGTTGGGCGCCGATGGCGCCGCGGTTGGGACATGTTTTATCAATATGATGCGAAAATTCATGGGCCAAGGTATTCATCAACAAAATAAAAAAACGTCGTTTGTCATTATTGCTATGCCGGGCAATATTTCCCCGGTGGATGATAATTGCAAAGAATGAATTGCCGTCTTGGGTTGTTAAGTGTATATGGGCACCGTCGATGGCGGATGGATCTTGATCCTTTGGGTGCAGTTGGGCGGGAATCTGATCCCAGGAATCGATGACGAAAACCGGGGGCAAATGGATATCACCCATATGCAATGCATCGGCCAGTTTGTTAAGCACCTTTTGCAGATATTGCATATAGATATCCCGTGGCACGTTCATCCCCAGATCCAACATCGCCGTATGTACCCCGGGATTCTGGGTCAAAACTTCGGTCATGGCGTCCGCGTATTCACGCGCCACGGGTTCCAGATTGTGCGACAGGGCAATGGCATAAGATTCAATTTTTGACGACGGCGTGTTTTGCCGAATTAACTGGGCCAGGTTGGGATTAAACGTGGAAAAGGGCCCGGCGGTGTATTCCAGATCAGGCGAGATAATAAATTCTTCGTGGCGCATATTACGGGGCCGATACTGGTCCAGTTTTTGGGCCAATTGTGCGCGTGCTGTGGCGGATAAAAAGGTTTTATGTTTATTGTTCATTATTTTTATTGTATCACATCGGTAGCTTGTTCGCAAGACAGGGGCCATGTTATATTTATAATTTGACCATAATCCGGGGTGCGGCCACCCACCCGCTCGCAAAAATCGTTAGATTTTTGTAGATGGATACCAATGGGGGGAAAAACTATATCAGGGCGGTGTAGCCTTATCAGAACGCTACACTCAAATCTTGGCATGGCGATAGTCCGGGGGGGTCAACCCTGTTCGCTGAACCCTGAACACTAAAAAAAAATCCCGGCATTTGCCGGGATTTATTATTTGACGGTTGTCGTCGCATTACGATTCCATTTCCAAACGGATTCGCCAGTTCCTTTTTTGAACGGGCGTTCTTTGCCGTATGAAATGGTGGAAATACGTTTTGATTCAACGCCATCTTTGACCATAACTTCTTTGGCGGCGTTGGCACGACGTGCGCCCAAGGCCAAGTTATAGGCACTGGATCCGCGTTCGTCGCAATTGCCAGCAATTTGAACCTTTACATCTTTGTGGTTCTTCATGTACAACGCCTGACCCAAGAGGTTGTCGCGTGCCTCATCTGTGATTTCGGCCGAATTAAAGCCAAAATAAACGCGTTGGTTGTTCAAATCGGCCGGTTCGACAATTGAACCACCACAGGCCGCCAATACACCGGCCGCAGCACCCAACATAATAAAGTTTTTAACGTTCATAAAATACTCCCTTGTATTTCTGTTGTTCGTGCATTAGTGTATAATAAAATAGGTTCAAAATCAAGGGAATTGTCCAATGAATATTGATGCATTGCGTGATTTGGCGATGGCGGGTGTCCAATGGGAAATCGGGGATGTGCCGGTGGGCATGCGAACAACGATGCCAAAACCATCGGCGCCACGTTCGGCGACGGTTGTACCCCCGGTTGCCCCCGTTAGCCCGGATGCAGCGGCGTCTGTGGCCCGGTCGGCAACGGATTGCGCCGCGTTAATTTGTGCGATTGGGAAATTTAACCATCCGTTATGTATGACGGCGGGGTGTACTGTTTTACCGCATATGGGCACGGGAAAATTAATGATTGTAACAGATGTGCCGGGGGCCGATGATGATACATCGGGACGTGTTCTCTCGGGGGCGGCCGGGGACATGATGGATAAGATGTTAAACGCGATTGGTTTGGCACGCGACAGGGTGTCGATTGTGCCATTGGTATTTTGGCATACACCCGGCGGTCGCACACCCACAGACGAAGAATTAAATCTGGCGCGGCCGTTTGTGGATCGATTTATTGAATTGGCCCGGCCCGATGTTATTTTGACGTTGGGGACATTGGCGGCATCCCGGATGGCGGGACGCACATTACCCCAAGATCATGGCGTTGCCACATCGGCATTTGGTGCCACGGTTATTCCGATTTATCATCCCAACTTTTTATTATTAAAACCCACCGCCAAACGCGATGTATGGGATGTGTTGCAACGCGTCGAAAAAATGTTGAAAACCGCCGAGAAATAGTTAATAATTCATCCATGTCTTTAAAAGGAGTATACCATTAGACCGACATTTAACCGTGATACGCGCCGCGATATGGGGCCGCGAATGAATAATAAAATTTTTGCCAAAACCGTCCAGGTTATCAGTGCGACGGGTCAAAACATGGGCGTGATGCCCACCGCGGCGGCGATTGCCATGGCCGCAGACAGTGGAATGGATCTGGTGGAAATTAACGCGGCGGCGACACCGCCAATTGCCAAAATTATGGATTATGGCAAATTTAAATATGAACAGAAAAAACGCGCATCAGAGGCACGAAAAAACCAAAAGGCGATCGAGATGAAGGAAGTTTGGGTCAAACCCTTTATCGAAGAAAACGATCTGAATATCAAGATGAAGAAAGTTATGGAATTTTTGGGCGATGGCAACAAGGTCAAGGTTTCTGTTATGACCAAGGGATCCAAAATGGTATTGGCCCGTGGCAAAGATGCGGTGCCCGAATTGTTTGCCCGTATTTTGGAAATTATTGGGGATCGCGGGGTATTGGAATCAAAATCAAAGCCCGATGAACGAACCAAATCCATTATTGTTGCGCCGGCAAAATAAAATCCCGGGATTTCCCGGGTTTTTTATTTTAAGCATAAGAAAATATGACATGGTGATCGTATGATGGTGATGTCAATATGGCATCGCCATCATCGGTGTGTTATCGGACATGGATCGCCTTTAACTTTTGTTCAACAGCATTACCGATGGTATGGGCACTGTATTCGACAATATCGTGTATTGAATGACCAATGGCGACCTTTTGTGATCCCGCCGCCCCACGATTGGGAATCATGTGATCCACATGGTGCGAAAATTCATGCGCCAATGTATTCATCAGGTTAAAGAAAAAATCTTGGGGATTATTATTGGCATCCTGTGCGATATTTTTGCGATGAATGATAATGATGGATTTATATGGTGTGTTTTCCCCAAATAACGAAAGATTGATATAGATGCCATGGGTATTGGGTTGTTTTTTCGCCGGCGGGCACAGTTGCGCCGGCACCAGATCCCAGGAATCAATCATAATCACATGTGGCATATGGATATGCGAAATATTTAATTTGTGCGCCAATTCCGTTATGATTGTTTGCAAATAGGGGGTAAAAACCATTGATGGTGCCCACAGACCATAACGTTGCATCTTGTTATGTATGATTAAATTTTCGGTCAAAATGGCGGCCATTGCGTCGGCGTATTCACGTGAAACGGCGTCGATGTTATTGATCTGGCGTATGGCATAGGATTCAATCATACTTGCCATGGTATTGAATTGGACCATGCGGGACAAAATGGGGTCAAATGTTGAAAAGGGTCCCCACACATATTCCAAATCGGGTGATGTAAAAAATTCAGATTTTGTCATATTTTGTGGCCGAAAGGAATCCCGTTCCTGGGCCCATTTTAAACGCATCTGTCCCGAATAAAGTATCGTTTTATGTTTCAATGTATTTTATATATTTATCTATGATTTTTTTTTGGGGATAACGCTGATGGAATAATTGTTTTGATGAATATGGCGTTATCCCCATCAAATTACATGGGCATCGGCATGCCGGCCGTGGCGTCGCCCATAACACGATCAATGGCGGCGTCGGCCTTTGCCTTGGCATCGCGATATGCCGCCATCACCGCATCTGTTATGGCATCGGTGCCGCGTGCGACAACATCGGGATTGATTGTCATTTTAATCAGATCATATTTTCCCGACATATCAATAATCACATCGCCTGCGCCGGCAATTCCTTTGACAACGGTTTTATCCAATAAATCTTGGGCCGCGGCCACTTTGTCCTGTAATTGGCGTGCCTGTTCCATTAATGCGTCCATATCCATGTTAAATCTCCCTTTGGTTGATGATAATATAAATATCCCCGGTATGGACCCATCCCCATTGAATGATTTTGGGTGATGGCCATCCCAGGGATAATAGGTTTATTATTTGTCGGCCTTTTTGATTTCGGCGCCGGTCTTTTGATCGATACCAACCATGGACATCCGGGTTTTACCGCGTTTGTCCAATCCCAGATAGCGAACATATACCTTGTCGCCTTCTTTTAATTTGGCATCTTCGATTTTGGCCAGACGTTCGCCCGTGATTTCCGATATGTGAACCATCGATTCAAACCCGTTCATGATTTTCACAAACAGACCAAAATCTTTGACGCCGGAAATAACCCCGTCGTAAATCACGCCAACTTCGGGTTCGGCCACGATATCTTTGATCCGTGCGATGGCGGCATCGGCATCTTCTTTGGTGGTGGCCAATATTTTGACCGTTCCATCATCTTCCAGATCAATGGTGGTGTTGGTTTCGCGGGTTAATGCCTGAATCACGACACCGCCTTTGCCAATGACTTCGCGGACTTTGTCCGGATTGATTTTCATTGTATACATCTGGGGCGCGTATTGGGATACATTGGCCCGCGGGGCCTTGATCGCCTTTTCAATTTTGCCCAAGATGTGCATCCGGCCGTCCCGGGCCTGGGCCAGGGCATGTTTCATAATATCAAACGTGATCGATGTGATTTTAATATCCATCTGAAGTGCGGTGATCCCCCGATCGGTTCCCGTCACCTTAAAATCCATATCCCCAAGATGATCTTCGTCACCCAGAATATCGGTCAGAATCGCGTAGTCATCACCTTCTTTGATCAATCCCATGGCAATACCCGCCACCGGACGTGTTAAGGGAACACCACCATCCATCATCGCCAATGTGGCGCCACACGTTGTTGCCATCGATGATGACCCGTTGGATTCCAAAATATCCGATACCACACGAATGACATAATCAAATTGGGCACGTGTCGGCACCATCGGATGCAACGCACGCCACGCCAGGTTTCCATGTCCCAATTCACGACGCGACGGGGATTTTAAACCCTTGCATTCGCCAACGGAATATCCCGGAAAGTTATAGTTCAAGAAGAAATCTTTTTCTTCGGCGCCGTCCAATGTTTCGATCGGTAATGCATCTTTGCCACCACCCAATGTCAATGATACCAATGCCTGGGTTTCACCACGTGTAAACAGGGCCGATCCATGCGCCCGGGGTAAAATACCCAATTCAATTTCGATGGGGCGTACGGTCTTGGTGTCGCGGCCGTCAATACGGGGGCGGCCCGCCAAGATATTGCCACGCATAATACGGGCCGTGATATTTTCAATGATTTCATCCGCCCATGATTCCAGCGTCGATGTGGCCAACGTGGTTTCGGGGAACATACCTGCAATTTCGGCCTTGGCCGCGGCATGAATTTCCCCCAGCGTATCCAGACGTACCAATTTTTCTTTGATTGCCAGCGCGGATTCGATTTGGTCGGCGAATTTTTCAAATGCCCCCTCCATTTCGATGTATTCCGGGGCCTTTTCTGGTGTGGCCCAGCGTTCTTTGCCCGCGGCCGCGGTCAATTCGTTAATGGCATTGATAACCGCCTGTTGCGCGTCAAAACCAAATTTGACCGCCCCCAGCGTTGTTTCTTCGTCTAATTCGCCGATTTCACTTTCCACCATCAGCACGCCGTCACGTGTTGCCGCCACAACCAAATCCATTTCTGAATCTTCGGTTTCTTTGCGGGACGGGTTCAAAACATATTGCCCATCGGTATACCCCACGCGCGCCGCACCAATCGGGCCGGCAAACGGTACCCCCGACAGGGCCAATGCCGCAGACGATGCGATCATCGCCAGGATGTCCGGCTGATTCTTTTTGTCGTATGAAAACACCTGGGCGATAATTTGTACCTTGTTTTTAAATGTTTCCGGGAACAGCGGGCGAATCGGCCGATCAATCAGACGCGCGGTCAATGTTTCGGCGGTTGACGCCTTGCCTTCGCGGCGATCACGTGATCCCGGGATCCGACCGGCGGATGCATATTTTTCTTGGTAATCAACGGTTAAGGGAAAGAAATCCTGACCCTCTACTGCGGTTTTTTCCGCGCATACCGTTGCCAAGACCATCGTTCCGCCCATGGTTGCCAAAACGGCACCATTGGCCTGTTTGGCCATGCGTCCCGTTTCCAGGCGCAGTGTTTCGTTCCCATACGGAATTTCGACCGCAATCGGGTTGTTTAAGGGATGTTTTTCATCGCCCTTGAATAAACCAAATAACATGATTTTTTCTCCATTTTATAACAGTTATATGCGTAACAGAGAAAAATTATTCGTTGCTGCGTTCCGATATCCAAAACGCAAGAATGAACAATTTCATCCCTGATACCTATTAAATTATAAATGATATTTACGTTATTGCAAATATTTTATATTTGTCGGTTGCAATTTGATTTTTGTTTGTTATAATTTGCCCCGCATGGGTGGTTAGCTCAGATGGTTAGAGCGTTACGTTGACATCGTAAAGGTCGTTGGTTCGAGTCCAATACCACCCACCAGATTTTCTTAATTTTTACACAGTGAAAATTTAGGAAATCTGAGTGTCGCGCCGTCGCCAAAGGCGAAGGCGGACCGCAAGAACAGAAATTTGGATAACACATGATGCGAATGCACAATTAATCTTTTAAAAATTCAACGGGATTCATATAGACGCCCCGTTGGCGTCTATTTTTTTATCAAGGGGACCATACATGACAGACAAGAAAAAAGTTTTAATTACATCTGCGTTGCCGTATGTGAATGGTGAATTACATCTGGGGCATTTGGTGGGATGCTGGTTGCCAAGTGATGTGTACGCGCGGTTTTGTCGGGCCCGGGGAAACGATGTCCTGTATATCTGTGGGGCGGACGAACATGGAACGCCGGCGGTTGTTGGTGCCGCAAAAGAAGGGGTGCCGGTCCTTGAATATAATAACAAATATTATGAAAAGCATTTGCGCGCCGTGCGTGATTTTAATTTGTCGTTTGATTTGTACGGCCGCACGCACACCGAATTTCAGGAAAAATTAATTCATGAATTGTTTTCCCGACTGGATTCATTGGGATTAATCGAAGAACGCGAGACCATCCAACCCTATGGCGTGGATGACGGTATGTTCTTGGCCGATCGGCAATTGGTGGGGACGTGTCCCAAATGTGGGTTTGACGGCGCACGCGGTGATCAGTGTGACCAATGCAGCGCCACGTACGAGGTAACCGAATTAATTAATCCACGCAGTACCGTTTCCGGTGGGGCGGTTGACATGCGGCCGACAAAAAATTTGTTCTTTTTGGCATCCCGGGTTCAAGACGTGTGGCGTCAATGGTTGGCCGCGCACGCCCCCGAATGGTCCAAGACCGCGGCATCCATTGCCCGCGGTTGGGCGGTCGATGAAATTTATGATATGTCCATCACACGTGATTTGTCGTGGGGGATACCGGTGAATAAACCTGGGTATGAAAACAAGGTGTTTTATGTCTGGTTTGATGCGCCGTGGGGCTATGTCTCGATTTCCCAGGCGGTGACAGATGATTGGGCATCATGGTGGAAAAATCCTGATACCCATTACGCGCAATTTATGGGCAAGGACAATGTGAAATTCCACGCGGTTTTGTTTCCGGCCCAACAATTGGCCATCAATGACGGATGGAAAACGGTGGACATGCTTAAATCCATGAACTTTTTAAATTTCCAAGGGGGCAAGTTTTCCAAATCGCAACATCGCGGAATTTTCCTGGATACGGCGATTGTGGACGCGCCGGCAGATGCGTGGCGGTATGCATTACTGGCATCGGCCCCGGAAACAGACGATACGGATTTCACGATTGAACGCTTTGCCGATATTGTGAACAAGGATTTGAACGGCATGCTGGGGAACTTTGTATCGCGCGTGACGAAAATCGCGGCCAAGAATTTTGGGGCGGTTGTTCCCGCCCAGGGTTCAGAGTGCAGCGTGCAGAGTTCAGAATTGGAAAATCAGATTAATGAAAAAATCGTTGAATTAACCACGGCGCTAAACGCGTGCGAATTTCGGGCGGCGATTGTGGCGTTGCGGTCCCTTTATGCGATTGGAAATGAATATATGACCGAAAACGCGCCTTGGACATTGGTTAAAAATGGTGACATGGCCGCGGCCAGTGCGGTGTTGAACAATTGTTTTCAATTAATCGATTTGTATGCGCGTGTGTCGGCGCCGTTTATCCCGGATGCGGCGGAAAAAATTCGTCATGTCTTTGGCGTACCGCATGATTTGTCGTGGCCGGACGCGTTTGAACGGCGCATTGCGGATGGTGCCGCGTTTTGTGTGCCCGATAACCTGTTCGAACGGATTGATGATGCGCGGGTCGCAGAAATGGTCGCCAAATACGCGCCGAAATTAGACGATGAAATTCACCCCACGGTGGTGCGGATTGCCGAATGCGCGACGCATCCCACGCGCGATGATTTGCATGTCTTGGGCGTGGATGATGGATCTGGTGAAACCAAGCAAATCGTCTGTGCGGCACCCAATGTGCGGGCGGGCTTGGTTTCGGTCTTGGCGCCCGTGGGGTGTAAGTTGCCGGGGATGAAAAAGCCCATTTGTCAAAGAACAGTTGCAAATGTGGAATCGTATGGTATGCTCTGTTCAAGTGCGGATTTGGGACATGGGGGCGAATCTGACAATGTCATTGAATTGGGGGATGACCTTGTTGTTGGTACCCCGTACAAGGGATAATGTCGATGTCTAAAAAAATAAAGATGAATCAAACCCGGCAATTTTACCGTTATTGCCTGTATTATTTATCGGGAAAACAATATGATTTTTACCCCACGCCCGACATTGTATCTGGGGCGGATTTTACGGCGGCATTGCGGGAACATGATCTAAAAAATGTTTATCAAATTGATTTGATTATAGACAATGTGATCTATGACACGACGGCGGCGTTAAATTCATTAACGCCCCATGACGTGAATTTGTGTGCGCGCGGTGGCATGCCCATGGCGCGGACCACATGTCGAACCAAAACGATGACTGTTTTGATGGCTGATGCCGTGATGTCGCCCGGGGAACTGGAACAAATTTATCACGAAAAATATCTAACGATTTTTCATATGGAACGACCAAATTCGGATCATGCAATTGTTGTTCGTGATGTTAAGGTTCAACGACGCAGTCCCAAATCCCCCGCCAAAGGATATCCGATTTACGATACGGGTCATATGATAAAAGTTCATGCATTAAACCCGAACGTGGATATTGTTATCAATCGTGATTTGAACCAAATTTATCCGTATAACACGGTTGGTTGGCCGACGCGCGTTGCCCGTTTCTTAAGCGGCAAGGAGTATTAAATACAGGGATAGGCATGGCCAGAGAATATAAAATAAAGTTTAAATATTTGTTGGCGCGGTGTTGTTTGTCATCTGATTGTCCGGTATTTGGCCATTTTGATCGGATAAAGGATTTGTTCCAACGTATGGGGCCGGATACGACGGTGGTATAGGGGGGGATTATGCGACTGGTCTTGGTTTCTTGTTGTGCACCGTGCAGCGCGGGCGCGATCAAACAATTGGTGGATGGACAGATTCCGGACGTGGATGATTTTGTCGTCTTGTTTTTTAATCCCAATATTTATCCCGCAGATGAATATCAAAAGCGGTTAAACGAACAAATCCGTTATTGCGATGCAATGGGGGTTAAACACGTCACGCTGGAATATGATCACGATGCGTGGCGGCAGGCCGTCGCGGGATTGGAATCCGAACCCGAACGCGGGCAACGGTGCAGTGTGTGTTTCGAATACCGGTTTGCGCGCGCCGCCCGGTGGGCCGCAGAAAATGGGTATGATGTGGTGGCGAGTGTGCTGGGGGTGTCGCGTCACAAGGATCAGCATCAGGTAGACCGTGCTGGTGTAAAGGAATGTGGGGGGACGGTGCAATATCTGCCTATCAAATGGGATGAAGCGTTACGCGTTCAGGTAAACCGCGCGTCGGAATTTTATCGCCAGAATTATTGTGGTTGCGAATTTAGTATTCGGAAAAAATAAATCCCGCCGTGATGGCGGGTTTTTATAATAATACCCATTTTAAGAATTTCGGGTGCGGGCAGATTCAATGCACAATATTTGCAGCAATCGCACCAATGATGTCGATTTTAGCCAATTCAATATCAGATTTCCGTGTGGGGCGTTTGTAATTGGTCCCGCGTCAGGGCAATCGGGCGTTTTTTTATACGGTGCGATTTGCGATCGCACGCCGCGATTGATGCATTCCCCCAGGCGATAAAATTCGCATTCGATATTAAATTTGGTACAGTAATAATTAGCCACGTATATTCCCCGATATGATTAAATTTTTTAACATGTCCTGAATTTCGGCCTGTTGTTTGTGAATCACGGACAGATGTCTAAGAAAGAGGATCATTTTGTCGGTATTTTCCGAAGGATCTAGTTTGTACATGGTAGCGCAATTACACACACCATCAACGCTATAGCGATGGCATACTCGATCAGGGGAACGGTGGATGCAGTTGTTGGTAGAGTTGCAAAGAATTTTATCCCCTTCTTCAACGACATTTGGACAATGACGGAAACATTGACCATCCCTATAATATTGACATCCAAGGTTGGCGGCCATACAAAAATAAACCATGTTTTGAATCCTTTTGTAATATTTTTGTAAGATTAGCACGATATATATCATTTGTCAAGTAATTCAATAATATTTGCACCTATGGATTTCGTCCGTTATAATAAATCCCAAAGGAGTTTTTTATGTCATCAATATTTGTATTCCCAGGCCAAGGTTCCCAATCGGTTGGAATGGGGCGCGATCTGTATGAAAATAATCCGGCGGCCCGCGCCGTTTTTGAAGAGGTGGATGATGCGTTAAATCAGAAGTTATCCGATATTATCTTTGACGGGCCGATGAATGAATTGACATTAACCGCGAATGTGCAGCCGGCCATTATGGCCGTGTCGATGGCGATGCTGCGGGCGGCGAATGTAGAATTAACACCGTATGTTGCAGGGCACAGTTTGGGGGAATACACCGCGCTGTGTGCGGCGGGCGCATTGTCGGTGGGGGATACGGCGAAATTATTGCGCGCGCGTGGTAATGCGATGCAGGCGGCGGCCCCGGTGGGGGCTGGATTAACCGCCGTCATTTTGGGATTGGATATTGATGTGGTGCGGGACATCTGTGACAAAAGTGATTGCGATGTCGCCAACGACAATTCCCCGGGCCAGGTGGTGATTTCCGGGCCCAAAGATGCGGTAGAGGCAGCCATGGCCGCGGCCAAGGATGCCGGGGCCAAACGCGCGTTAGCGTTGGCATTATCGGTGCCGGTTCATTGCCGGATGCAGGCGCCGGCCGCCGACGTCATGCGGGCGGCATTGGAATCGGTCACGTTCAAGACTCCGTCGGTGCCATTAATATCGAACAAAACGGCCGCCCCGATGACGGATGTGAACGAGATTAAGCAGGCCCTGGTCTATCAAATGACGCATGGTGTGCGTTGGCGCGAAAGTGTGTTGGCGATGCGCGAATTAGGGATAACAGAAACCATAGAAGTGGGGCCGGGTGCGGTCTTGACGGGATTGACCCCGCGCATTTGTTCTGAATTAACTGCAAAAAAATTGGAGATATAGGCATGTTTGAATTAACGAATAAGGTTGTTTTAATTACGGGCGCCACCGGTGGCATTGGGGGCGCGATTGCCCGCAAAATGCGGGATGCCGGCGCGACCGTCGTCGTGTCGGGTCGCAATGTGGCCAAGATGGACACGGAATTTGGCGATGAATATATCAAGATTGGGGCCGATTTGGCGGCCGAAGGCGGTGCGGTCGAATTGGTCATGAACACGATTGAGGCGGCGGGAAAAATTGATATCTTGGTTAATAATGCCGGCATTACCAAAGACACTTTGTTGATGCGGATGACGGATGAACAATTTGACGATGTGATTAACACCAATTTGCGGTCATGTTTTAAAATGTGCCGCGCGGCGATTATGCCCATGATGAAAAACCGATTTGGCCGTATTATCAATATGGCATCGATTATTGGGGCCATTGGTGGCCCGGGTCAGGCAAATTATGCCGCGTCCAAGGGGGGGATGATTGCCATGACCAAATCTATCGCCGCAGAGGTGGCATCGCGTGGCATCACCGCGAACTGTGTTGCGCCGGGATTTATTAAAACACCCATGACAGATGTGTTGTCGGATGAACTAAAGGCTGCCTATCTGGCACAGATCCCGGCGGGACGTTTTGGTGAACCGGATGATATTGCCAATACGTGCGTGTTCTTGGCGTCCGACGCGGCGTCGTATATTAACGGCCAGGTTATACACGTTAACGGGGGCATGGGTCGGTTCTAAAACACGTTTATATATAGCCGCCCCGTCGTAATCCACCTACAAAAATTTTCAATTTCTGTGGGGGCGGCGGTGGGAATGGCCCCCGCCTGGGCGGGGGCTGATGTGTGAAGCACGGCGTGGGGTGGCAAGAATATTCAGGAATCCACGAATGACAGAATTTGACGTTATCATTATTGGGGGCGGACACGCCGGGGCAGAGGCTGCATCCGCCGCCGCGCGCCGTGGGGCGCGGACATTACTCTTGAGCCAATCGGAATCTGATTTGGGGGCCTTGTCTTGTAACCCCAGTATTGGTGGTCCCGGCAAATCCCAGATGGTTGCGGAAATCGACGCCATGGGGGGGGTGATGGCGCGCGCGGCCGATCGGGCGGGGATTCATTTTCGTACACTAAACGCGTCACACGGGGCGGCGACCCAGGCCCTGCGTGCACAGATTGATCGTGATTTATATCATAACGCCATCATGGACATCCTTGGGGAAAACGACAATTTAATTATCCGATATGAACCGGTTGTGTCATTGGACATTGATGGGCGGGTCGTGAACGATACATATCGGGCGCGCGCGATTGTTTTGACCACAGGTACATTTTTAAATGGTGTTGTGACACGGGGGACGGAAAAAATTGCGTCGGGTCGTCTTTTGGATGATGGCACATACCAGGCACCCGATACCCATTTGTCGGATGCACTGTGCGCGGCGGGATTTCGGACCATGCGGCTAAAGACGGGGACGCCGGCCCGTATATGGCGTGATTCGATTAATTTTGACGTGTGTGAACCACAACCTGCGGATCATCCACATGATTGGTTTGGATTGGGGGTGGCGGAAAACAATTATGCCGAAAATTGCTTTATCACACATACAACCCAAGAAACGCATGATATGATTCGCGCGCATATTGGGGATGCACCCATGTACAACGGGGATATTACGGGAACTGGCCCGCGTTATTGCCCCAGTTTAGAAGATAAAGTGATGCGATTTGCATCGCACGCGTCGCATCATGTTTTTTTAGAACCCGAAGGGTTAAACAATCCCTTGGTCTATCCCAATGGAATATCGACCAGCTTTGGCGCCGATATCCAAGACATGTGGATTCGAACGATACCGGGCCTGGAAAACGCGCGTATTGCCCGATATGGATATGCCATTGAATATGATGCGATTGATGCGCGTGCATTAAATGCGCGTTTACAATCGCGTGATATTCCTCATTTGTTTTTTGCCGGTCAAATTAATGGGACATCCGGTTATGAAGAAGCGGCGGCCCAAGGTATTGTCGCCGGTGCCAATGCGGCGGCATATGCATTGAATTTACCGACATTGGATCTGGATCGGACAAATGCCATGATTGGGGTTATGATTGATGATATCACAACGCTTGGCGTGGATGAACCGTATCGAATGTTCACGTCACGGGCGGAATATCGGTTGCACCTGCGGGCGGATAATGCCATCGTGCGCCTGGGGCAGATGGGGGTGGATTTAGGATTGATGTCCCCGGATTATTATGAAAAGGTCAGAAATCAGAAATCAGAAATTGCCCGGGCGAACGATAAATTCTATGCCGGATATATTGCGCGGGCCATGCGTGAAATTGATGCGGTCCGGCGGGATATGGATTTAAAAATACCGCGTGATTTTGATTATGCATCCATGTCTGGTTTAACCAATGAATTGATTGAAAAGTTATGTGCAACACGTCCCGATAATATCGCGCAATTATCCCGTATCCCGGGTATGACACCGGCGGGAATTATGGTCGTGATGCGTCGGATCAAGAAATAATTATTTTTTGATAATGTGAATGTTACCGCGATTGTATTGGGCGATAAAGACATCATCGGCGTCGTCAATGCGCTTTTCCCGTAATTTTTTCATTAACCATTTTTCTGTGCGATGTATTTTTTCCAGATTTTCCGTAACGATCACCCCGTTATCAATCAAAATAATGGGATATTCGTGTGCGCCGTGCCGCGTGACGGTTAATGTGCCATTGGGTTCAATTTGGGCAATTTTGACATCTTTCAGGGATCGGATATTTTGGTGTCGCATGGCGGCGGCCACGTCACGGGCGTTGATACGCATTTTTTTCATAATGGCGGCATTAAATTCGCCATTTTGAATAATAACCTTTGGGGTGCCGACAAACAATCGGCGTCCAATTCGTGTCCGAAATGTTAAACGATTAACGATATAAAGCAATGTTCCATAAATCAAAATAATGGTGGCAAAATCCAGGATGGTTACTTTGTCATCCAAAATCAGGTTGGACAGCAATGCCCCCATCAGAAAGTTTAAGATAATATCCAACGGGGTCATTTGTTTTAGTTGGGCCGCACTGTTGAAAAACTGTAGAAACAGGGCAACCACCCCAATCGCCATCACCAATTTAATGGTCACCAATCCATAAAGAAACAAGAAATTGAGCATAACAAGAACATAGCACGCAACACGTCCATCGGCCATTTGATACAATTCCCAAAAATTTGAAATTAATACTGGCATTCTTGAAAAACATATATTAAGATGGGGGCCAAGGCCGGTGTAGCTCAGCTGGTAGAGCATCTCATTCGTAATGAGGGGGTCGTAGGTTCAAGTCCTATCACCGGCACCAGGATGAAAGGGGGGGGGGCGCATGGACGTCGCCCCCGGTAGATCAAGGGCCGGTTGAGGTGCGTGACATGGATTTTCACTATCTGGAAATGTTTCCCGACGGCGGCAAAATGACCGATACGGCCATTTATTTGATTGAAGCGGATCGATTTTATCAGGTGCCCCGCGGGGCGGAGGCTATTTTAAGTCGGCGCGAGGAACTGTTGGGTGTTTTGGCGGAAAATAAGGCGACGCGGATGGATTACATCTATTTGTTGCATTATTTCAATCGGATGGCGGCGTTGTGTCTGGTCGACCGTATTCTGTTTCCCGATTTTATCGATTATATGGAGGTCAAGACCCTGGTCGAACAGCGGGTTCGGGCATTCGATCATAAAGAGAGTATAAAAGAGGTTCAGGATATGCTGCAAGAAAAGATTCGGTCGTTGAAACAGCAAAGCCAAAGGGGTTAAGTCATGATGACATTGGAACGGGCACTGGATTTAAACGTCTTGTCTATGGATCGGTTCGATGTTTTGGATCTGGGGATTTTCAGACGCCATGTGCCGACCCAGTATCCGAGTGTTGACACCTATCCGCTGTATTACCACAACGGTGATATAATTCCCCATACGACCGACAGTGCGCTGGGCGATGCCGATGCGAAAATTATTCCGGCCGAAAACCGCACCAAAAAAATTCAATTTCATGTATGTCGCGACGGGGCCGATGGGTTTTCGGTGGAATATCATTGGCGCGAGATGGATTTAAACGGCGTCTGGCTGGGGCCGTGGACGGGGGGTGATGCCGCGGGGCCGCGGTGCGAGAATCGCATCAAGACCCAATGGTGCGCGGTGGATAAAATTCCCGTCCCTGATGACGACGAGTACAGCGTTCGGGGCATGAATATGCACCGGTCCGATGATGTGAATTTTGTCTTTGAAAACGGGCATTTTTATCAAATGCCAAAAAATCAGGCGCATATGAAAATGATGTTAAATCAAATTCAAGATTATATAAAGCATTCGGCGTGTATGCGCGCCATAGATTTTCAGTATTTGAACGGGTATATTCTGCGTTTGCAACATTATCAGATGATGGGCATGGCCCAAAAAGAAGCAGCCGAATGTCTGGGGCTGGACGCGTTTAACAAATTGCAAATGCAATTGGCGCGTAAATTCTATGGGCGCGCGCGGTAAAAAACCGATTGTATTTTGACAAAATTATATTATAGTCATGACATAAAGGGGGGCGATAGGGAAATATCGCCCCCTTATATTTAATGAATGGCAACGCAGGGAATGTGAAATGGTTTCGATAAAGAAATTGCTTTATTTAAATCGTGATTATATCTATGGGATGGATATTGTGGGGATGGGCAACAATCCGCACGGCGTTTTTGCGTTAACGTATGATAAAAAGACGCCGGTATTTTATGCCGATGGCAATATGATGCCGGGGACCGACGATTCGAAATACCATAACATGCAGATGCGCCCCGATGGCGATATTATTTACCATCGGTTTGTGGATGTTGTTGATGGCGACGTTCATTACCAGTGGCAGGCCATGGACATGCACGGTAATTATTTAACAACGATGGCGGGGGATGAAGTTGGGCCCCAAGGGCAATGTCCGACTGTGCCCGTCTATGACGATATTCCGTCACCGGTACGGGCGTATAATAATGAACGGCGGTTTGATTTTATGGCGGATTACATGCTCTATGGTGGGCGGTATGTGGTGGATACAAGTGATGTATGGGTGCGTGTTGGCGGACGGGTGTATCAAATCCCATTGACGTTGGACGGTATTGCGTCGCGTGAAATAGAATTTTATAAATTGGCGTCCGGGTGGCAGATCAGACACAATCGCGACTATACCTATTTGAATATGTTTTTGGATATGATGGGGCATATGAAGTGTATTGATGCGATCAAGATGGGCAATGATGTGGCTGTTAATGAGACGATGGAGAGTTATGGAAAACTGCGTCAGATCCTGGGGTCAAATTTTTACGGGGCCGCCCGCGGGTATCGCTAAAAAGGTGACCGGGGACTTGCATTTTCAAAAAAATCAATGTAAAATTTAATTCATGAATCAACAAACAATAATTATTTAATAAATTGGTCACGTGCGCCATGGCGGCGGGCCCGGGCGCAGTCGCGCCCGTTTTTATTAAAAAAACAAGGGAATAAAACAATGCCATACCCAAAAACCGATGCAAAACCAAACTTTCCCCAATTAGAACAGGAGATATTGGCGTTCTGGCGTGCGGACGATACATTTCATAAAACATTGGAAAAAACCAAGTTGGGGCATCCGTTTTCATTCTATGACGGGCCGCCGTTTGGAAACGGGCTGCCGCACTGGGGGCATTTGGGCGTTAGTGCGGTTAAAGATATGGTGTGCCGGTATCAAACAATGCGTGGACGTCATGTGCGGCGGGAACTCGGGTGGGATTGCCATGGGTTGCCGGCCGAAAACAGTGTTGAAAAAAAGCAATCGCGTACCGCGCGTGATATTGTGGCCACGGATGGCATTGCGGCATTTTGTGATCTGTGCCGGGCGGACGTGATGACATATACGCAGGAATGGGAACGCTTTATTGAACGGATGGGCCGTTGGGTTGATATAGGCGATGGGTATGGATACAAAACCATGGATAAAAATTATATGGAATCCATGCTCTGGACATTAAAGAGTTTGTATGACAAGGGGTTATTGTACAAAGATTATTCGGTTAATTGGTTTGATTGGGTCAATGGCACCATTGTTTCGAATTCAGAGGCATCCCAAGATTACCGTGATGTTGTGGACGATGCCATAACGGTTTGGTTTGAATTGGAAAATGGGGACCGGGTTTTGGCATGGACAACGACGCCGTGGACATTGCCGGCCAATTGTGCCCTGGCGGTTAATCCCAAAATGACCTATGTCCGGATGCAGGATAAAGATGGCGCGGTTTATGTTATTGCACAATCGCGGTTGGCGGCATACGCGAAACAATTTGATGGTATGGATCAGGTGGGGGAAGTTTCTGGCGCCGCCCTTGTGGGGATGCGATATACCCCGTTATTTGATTATTATGTGGGGTCGTCGAATTTATTGTACCAAGTGATCGGGGCCGATTACGTTTCGGATTCAGATGGAACCGGGATTGTTCATATTGCCCCGGCGTATGGGGCCGACGATTTTTGGGCGGCCAAGGCCATTGATCCCAAATTTCCCGTATTATTAAATGTGGACAATTACGGCAATTATGATGAAACGGTTCGCGATTGGGCGGGGGAAAATATTTTTGCCGCCAATCCCAAAGTCATTGATTGGTTAAAGGACAAGGGACACCTTGTTAAAAAAGAACAGTACAAGCATAATTATCCCTTTGGCGATAGATCCAAAGAAAAATTGATTCAGCGGGCAACAGATTCATGGTATATTGATGTTCCCAAAATCAAAGATAAATTAATTGCCAATAATAAACGGGTCAATTGGACGTCGGCCGGTGAACGGTTCCGGATGTGGATTGAAAACGCGCGTCCTTGGGCCATATCCCGTAACCGTTTTTGGGGGACACCGTTACCGATTTGGGAACGCAATGGGGAATTTAAGGTTTTTGGATCGATTGCCGAAATCGAAGATTTCTTTGGTACGTCGATTAATGATTTGCACCGGCCAACATTGGATGCATTGGAAAAAGACGGCTGGAAACGCATTCCGGATGTGTTGGATTGTTGGGTTGAATCGGGGTCAATGCCATGGGCGTCGTTGCATTATCCGTTTGAAAACACGGATCGATTTGCGGCCCAATTTCCGGCAGATTATATTATCGAAGGCCAAGATCAAACCCGCGGTTGGTTTTACGGATTGATGGTGTTGGCGACGGCACTGTTTGATCAACCGGCGTTTCGTACGGTTTCGGCCAATGGGTTGGTGATGGACGAAAACAAGAAAAAGTTTTCCAAGTCGCTTAAAAACTTTGTCGATCCATGGGATCAAATTGATCAGGTGGGTGCCGATGCGGTGCGCCTGTTTATTCTGGGGTCAAATTTTATGAAGGCCGAACCCGTCTTTGTTGATAAAGAAGGCAAAGTTTTCAATGAAACCGTGAAATCCATATTAACGCCGTTGTGGAATGCGTATCATTTCTTTACGTTATATGCGAACGCCGGGAATATTCAGTGTTCAGAGTGCAGAGTTCAGAGTTCAGATAATGCGCTGGACAAGTATATCTTAGCAGAGTTGGACGAATTGACGGGCGTTGTGGGCGCGGCCCTGGATGAATATAAACCTGACATCGCGGTGGCGGCATTTGGGCGGTTCTTGGACGTGCTTAATAACTGGTACATTCGGCGCAATCGCGCACGGTTCTGGGACGAAGATACAACGGCATTTGATACATTGCATCACGTGTTGGTGACGGTTTCGCGTCTGATGGCACCGTTTGCCCCGTTTATCAGTGATTATATCTATCGCAATTTAACGGATGGGCAATCGGTTCATTTAACGGATTTTCCGGCCGTTTTGGGCCATGATAATGATGTGGTGGCCGACATGCGCCGCGTCCAATCTATTGTATCAACCGGCAAGCAATTGCGGGAACAATATAAATTGCGTAATCGGTTGCCATTAAACCGTTTAACGGTGGCGGGTGCAGATTTGGCCAAATATGCCGATATTATCCGGGACGAATTAAATGTTAAATCGGTTGAATTTGTCGATAACGTTGATGATGTTGCCGATAAATTTGTCTATTTGATTACGCCAAAAATTGGTGCCAGACTGGGGGGCGCGCTAAAAGAAATTATCCCGGCGGTCAAACGGGGTGATTACGTCATTGATGGCGATCAATTAACCACCGCGGGGCATACGTTAAACGCCGATGAATTCGAATCACGTTTGACCGTAAAGTCGGGCGTGACGGGTGCGGCATTGCCAGATAACACGGCGGTGGTGGTTTTGGATACCGATGTGAACGCCGATTTGGTGTGTGAGGGGTTGGCCAACGACGCCCTGCGCCATATTCAAGACACGCGTAAGGCATTAAATTTTGATGTGTCGGATCGGGTTCGTATGACCTATGCGGCGTCACCCGCATTGGCCGCCGCGATAGAGGGGCATCGGGCACGCATCATGCGCGACGCGTTAATTTGCACAATGACCGTTGGGGATGGCGAACACGCCATTCAAATCGAAGGGTACGATTTCGCTATTACCTTAGTTAAGGAGTAAGCAATGACAAGAATACCGATTACATATTGTAAAATTATGGATTCAAAATGTCCGGCCTATCAAAATGGGATGTGTAAAAGATTTGAACCGTGTCAATATGAAGAGGGAATAAACCTGAATATTTTGGGCATTATGGTATCAAAGATTCTGGAACATCAGGCGGCCCTTGAAACGCGGCAGAATGAAGTCTTGAAAATGGTGGGGGAGATAAAGGAACATTTATCCGCATCCGCGGCACAGAAAATAAAGGAATAAAAAGATATCATATTATTGCAGTTTAGCGGAGATTAAATGTTCGTGTTATTATGGTAAAGGACAGTGTCGTGCCATAAGCAGTCGTACGTGTGCCAATCAGACGCAGTCATATAATAAGGCATTGATGGGACATTTGAAAAAGTGTTACAAAATCAGGAAGAAATCAAAAACCGCTTAGATAAATTGGAAAAACAGAATCAACGATGATAAGACCCGACGACTTTTTTACATTGGTGCCACCGACGATTGATATGAATATTCGGTCGGAACTCTATTCCACGAACGAATTCACATTTACGGTGGCGGTGGTCCTGTCGGCCCAGGCGACGGATAAAAAAGTGAACGAGGTGACGCCAGAACTCTTTCGCATTGCGCCGACGCCGGCACGGATGATTGCACTGGGGATCGATGGGTTAAAAGAACATATTCGCGTTATCTCATTCTTTAATAACAAGGCCAAATCGATCATGGGGTTGGCGGCGGCGCTGATGGAAACACCCGGCGCGGATGATCCCCATTACACATACCCGGATGCATTTCATGACCGCGATAAATTGATGACATTGCCGGGTGTTGGGCAAAAGACAGCCAATGTGGTGATGAACGTGCTCTGGGGGGCGCCAAATGTCGGCGTCGACACGCATGTTTTTCGCAACGCGCATCGGTACGGATGGGTGGGCGATGCCGAAAACACCCCCGAAAAAGTCGAAGAAAAATTATTGACGGTTATTCCGGCCAAATATCATGCCATTGTTAATCATGTGATGGTGTTGCATGGGCGGTATACATGTACGGCATTACGTCCGAAATGCGGGGTGTGCCCGTTGCGACACCTGTGCGATATGGCGGGATAAAATAATTATTGTAATTATTATTCATTGGGATATAATTCCCATGTGGCCATTCGTGGTTCCCCAATTGACTTTCGGATTTCTTCATGCGTCATCTTGAATATCGGTTGGGGATCCAGGAATGGCCGTTTTTTATTTTATTCGCATTCGGGGGTTGTTCCCCCGATCTTTTTTCGTTAAAATATATTATAACATCATACCAAAGGGGAGACATATGAAAAGATCGATAACCATTTTGTCATTGGCGGCATTGATAACCGCCGCATGTACGACAACCAATCCCTATACCGGTCAGAATCAAACGTCCAAGGTCGTATGGGGTACCGCGATTGGGGCCGCAACGGGTGCGGCAACCGGGGCCTTGGTCGCCAAGAAAAGTGGTGCCGGCGCCATCGTCGGGGGATTGGCGGGCGCGGCCGTGGGGGGTGGCGTTGGATATTACCTTGACGTGCAAGAGGCCGAGTTACGTCAAGAATTATCATCAACCGGTGTGGGGGTTGAACGAAATGACGACAGCATTCGCCTGATTATGCCGGGCAATATCACATTTAAAACCGATTCGGCCGATATCAATGCAAATTTCTATGCCGTGTTGAATTCCGTGGCCAAGGTATTGAATAAATACAGCAATTCAACCGTTATGCTGATGGGATTTACCGATAACACCGGAAAGGCAGAATATAATCAAACATTGTCTAAAAATCGTGCGGCGGCGGTCGCGGCGTATCTGCAAGGCCGAGGGGTCAAGGCATCCCGATTTGAAATATTGGGTATGGGCCCATCCAACCCCATCGCATCCAATGCGACGGCCACGGGGCGCACCCAGAACCGGCGGGTCGAAATCAAGATTATTCCCAATAAATAAATCATATACGATCCATAACCCGCCGTATGGCGGGTTTTATTTGACAAAAGAAAAATAAATACTATAATAATATTCGTCAAAAATATAAGGATATAAGATGCAACTGTGGCAATTGAAATCAATTAAACCAGAAAATGTTATTGCCAAGGCATGTCGTGTACGGGGAACATTGGATTATCACGTTGTGATGCGAAATGGGGATGAAATGACCCTGGGGCATGATCATATTTTCGGTCGTGGCAAAATTGCAAATGGGACAATTGTATATAAATGTTCGATGTTATGTTCGGGACCGGGTATGGATGGCATGTGCACACGGGGCGTGCGGCGGTATAATCCCACGCCATGTGATCATCAAATGCATTATGTAACGGGGGGATTTGGCGCAAAACGTGCACAAAGTATGTTACAGCGTCAAAAAGACGAAGGCTTTTTGGTTCTGCGGGCCACGCGCATGAATACCGCCCGGCGTGGATGGGTTTGGCGTGTAAAGTTTAAGTTTGGCAACCAAAAAACCATCATGGAAAAATTTATAATTAATACCGAAGAGGTGACGGCTGGGAACTATTTGGTGCCGTGTTCATTGGTTTGTCGTGAAACAGGTGGGGTCTGTCAAAAATGTAAAAATCAGAAAGAGCCCCCACAATGTTTCAAACAATTCTGGTATCAATACCGCTCGTTGTCTTGGGTTTCTGCAAATCGGCACCGCACGATTTAAATCAGAGTGCAGAGTTCGGGTAAAGACCACCCCCCCGGCTAGCCGGTACTCCCTCGAGGGAGGAGAACTGAGACTCAGGCTTGTTCGGTCCAGGTTCCCCTCCGGGAACCCACCCACGGAAATTTAACAATTTCCGTGGGGCCCGGGGTCGGGGTGGGCGCGAAATCGGGCCCCGCAAAAATTGGAAATTTTTGGGGGTGATACCGACGGGGTGGTCTTTTATTTAGATCCCATACGGGGGAGTTCCTTGTTCCCAATTTTCCCCTTGTCAAAAATCGTGCAAACGGGTATAATTCCTGGGGTTGAACGTGATTTGACTATGCCTA
>CASCZI010000002.1 GCA_949156565.1 uncultured Alphaproteobacteria bacterium
TGAATAATGGGTCGTGTTCAAACTGTTCCCCGGGCTATGAACCCTATTATTGTCCAGGGGATGATGCTCGCCATCCGTGCCCCACGACCGATACGGATTATAAGGCATTAACCGGATGGAATATCATCCATTCTAATGAAGGGGGATGGGCCAATATTGGGGCCACCAGATCGGGTGATTGTCGCAGCAGTTTTGATTTTAAAGATCAAAACGGCAATGAAATTCATACTGAGTTTCCTTTTAACGGCACTTATTACTGGGGGACCGATTCCAGCAAGATTTATTATTATGCGGCCGGAACAGGCCAATATCTGTCACCGTATAAAGCCACATCCAGCAAGGTATGGTATGATGGGGCAAAAGCATGCACAAACGCCCCCGCGCACGCGCACTATACCGGTCCCGGCACACCCGACGCGCCCGATGGGTCCATCACGGACGCCAATGATTGCCCGTGGGAATGTGACGCGGGGTATGGGCGTGTGGGGGACGTGTGCCAACCGCTCTGTACGGCGGGTGTGACACAGATCCACATCGGAAACACCACCGCGCCATTATTTGCGGTCAAATATACGACGCCGACACTGGTCATTCAGACACCGGGCGGCGTGTGTTACGGAAATTTGACGGCCGGCCATGGCACCGGGATTCATGTGACGGTTGGCGGCACAACGTATCGGATGGAATAGGGGGGGCTTTAAATCTTTATTGTGTCAATGGCGTTCCGGATGGCGTTCATTTGTTCATCTGTAAATTTCCCCAGAACCCAATCGGCCGGTGCAATCGGCAAACCCAAATCCCGTGGATGGCCAATACCCACACGAACCCGCCGGTAATTATTGCCGACCGCCGCATCAATAGATTTGATACCGTTGTGGCCGGCACTGCCGCCACCTGTTTTTTCGCGTATGGTGCCGATTTTTAAATCCATATCGTCATGAATCACAACCAGATTTTCCAACGGTATTTTATAAAATGCCATTAATGGGCCGACGGCATTACCACTGGCGTTCATAAAGGTTTGGGGGCGCACAAAAATATATTTTTTCCCATCCCGTATATCGGTTGATGTTTGCGCCGATTTTTCATTACGCCATGTGGCACCATCCCCCGCCAATGCAGTTACCGCCATAAAACCGACGTTATGACGCGTTTGGGCGTATTCATTTCCCGGATTCCCCAGGCCAACCACCAAAATGGGTTTATTTTCTTGCATAGATAGACCTATTTTTTCTATTATAATATCACAGAAAGGAGAAAAAAATGAAATTAAAATCTCTGGCGGCGGTTGCGGCGGTATCGGCCATGGTGGCGGGCAATGCAAACGCAAATTTATTATTTGATATTTATGCCGGTGCAACGGCGGGATTTGGTGGGGCAACGTGGTTTGCAGATGAAAACAAAACGTATGCCGCGCAATCATATGGTGCCGTTTTGGGAATTGACATTCCGTTTGTGCGTGGTGAATTGGAATATGATTATTTAATGTCTGATGATGCGAAATTGCATCTGGTGATGGCCAATGTGTATGCCAAAATGCCAACCCCGGTTATTAAACCATATCTGGGTGGGGGAATCGGCATGGTTGTGGCCGGGGATTATAACGACCTGGATGCGGAAGATGCCATGGCGTACCAAGGCATGTTGGGCGTGACATTTGATTTGCCGATTTTGCCGTTTAATATCGATGTCGAAGGACGCGTTTTATACGCCAATCATGTGTTTAAGGTGGCGGATGAAAACGCAAATTTGTTGCAATATGATGCACGTGTGAAATTGCGGTACGTTTTTTAAAAATAATATAAAGTGGTTTGGGGGCGCATCGGCGCCCCAAATCATCGGGGAAATGGGGTAAAAATGCTAACACTGATTGATGGGAATTCATTATTATTTCGTGCCTATTACGGCGTGCACAGTCGATTAACCCGGCATGATGGAACGCCCACTGGTGCGGTGTTCGGATTTTTTAATATGGTGTTACCGTTGCTGGCGGCGGGTAACCGTCATGATGAATTTGTGTGCGTATTCGATGCGTCACGCATAACTTTTCGCCAAGATATATATCCCCAATACAAGATGAATCGATCGGAAACACCCGCCGATTTAATTATTCAGGGTGAAATGATCCGTGCCGGTTTGACGGCATGTGGGGTGCCGGTATTATGCATTCCCGGTGTAGAGGCAGATGATGTTATCGCCACGTTGGCGGATCAATACTGTGACCGGCCGGGCGGAACACGTATTATTACCAGTGACAAGGATTTGATGCAATTGGTGTCAGATTGCGTCTATTTATACGACGGGATGAAGGACCGTGAAATTCGTGCCCCCCAGGTATTGGAAAAATTTGGTGTGCGCCCAGATCAGGTTGTCGATGTTCAAAGCCTGATGGGCGATTCAACCGATAACGTGCCCGGTGTTCCGGGGATCGGTCCTAAAAAAGCCGCCGAATTAATTAATCAGTTTGGGTCATTGGATAACATTTATACCCATGTAGGGGACATCACGAATGAACGGATTCGTAATCTTTTGATCCAACATCGGGAAATGGCATATATATCGCGGCAACTGGTGACATTAAAACGCGATGTGGAATTGACCGGATTGGACATTGCCCCATTATGCTTTGATGTGAACGGGGCCATTGAATTTATGCGTCAACGTGTGGAAAGTACGTCGTTGGTGGCCAAGATTGAAAAGCTGTTTCCGGTTGATCCGGCGGCCCCGGCATGTGTTGCGCCATTGCCGTATGCCGGATCGGATTGTCCCATAGTGGTTGACAATACAACCCCCGATTCAACGCCTGATGCATTGGCGGAATGGACATTTGATGTTATTCGTCATGTGGATCAATTGGACGCATTTTTATCAACGGTGGGTAACACGTTGGCCATTGATACCGAAACAACGGGTCTGGATCAAATGTCTGATCAATTGGTGGGGATATGCATGGCATCGACCCCGGGCCATGGTGTGTATATCCCATTGCGTCATCGTGGGGCGTCGGCCGATCTGTTTGGGGGAAATGAATTGGCACCTGATCAATTAAGTATTGATGTGGTTCGTGATCGATTATGGCCGGTATTAATCAATCCCAATGTGGTAAAGGTGGGACACAATCTAAAATTCGATTTGCATATCATGGCGAACGAGGGGTGGGATATCGCACAAATTCGTCCCATTGATGATACAATGTTGTTATCATATGCATTGTATGGTGGTCTGCATGGACATGGAATGGATGAATTGGCACGGCGATATCTTGGGCACACAGATATTGCGTATTGTGATTTATTTGCGCCGAAAACACGTAATGCCGATCGACGTTTCGATACATTAGATATTGCATCGGCGGCCCCATATGCGGCCGAAGATGCCGTTGTAACGTTGGCCATGTATCAATTAATGCGCCCCCAGGTGGATGCCAACGAAACGTTAAAGAAACTATATGAAAGTTGTGATTTGCCATTGATGCCCATCTTGTTAGATATGGAACGAAACGGGGTAATGGTCAATCGTGATGGGTTGCACCGATTATCCGGGATATTTCATACCCAGTTAAGTGAATTAGAGCAACAGATTTGGGCCGACGCCGGTCACGAATTTAATATTGCCAGTCCAAAGCAAATGGCGTGCGTTTTATTTGATGAATTAAACTTGAATGCCAATAAAAAACGGTCGACGGATGCCGATGCATTAAATGAATTGGTTGATGCCCACCCAATCGTGGACAAGATTCTTGTTTGGCGCCGGATCGCAAAGCTGGCGGGGACATACGCGGACGCACTGCCGCGGCAGATTGCATCAGATGGGCGGATTCATACCACATATTTACAGACCAGTACCAATACCGGTCGATTGTCATCGCGGGATCCAAACTTACAAAATATTCCGATTAAAACAACCCTGGGCGAAGAAATTCGTAAATGTTTTGTAGCCGCCCCGGGACGCGTATTGATTGCGGTTGATTATTCCCAAATTCAATTGCGTTTGTTGGCAGATGTGGCGGGGGTTCGGGCATTTACAGAAACATTCCGCGCGGGACGTGATATTCATGAACAGACCGCCCGACAAATATTCGGTGTTGCCCCCGATGCCGATGTGTCACGTGATCAACGTCGGGCGGCGAAAACCGTGAACTTTTCAATCGTTTATGGTATTTCATCGGTTGGATTGGCCGCGCAATTGGGGATAACACGCCATGCGGCCCAAGAAATCATTGATGCATATATGTCGGGATTGCCGGAAATCAAGGATTATATTCAACGGACACGGGAATTTGCGCTGGAACATGGGTATGTATTAACGCCATGGGGGCGCCGAATCGAATTGCCCGATATTAAAAATCCCCGGATGCGTGCGTATGCGTTGCGTGCGGCGATTAATGCCCCCATCCAGGGTTTTGAGGCGGATTTAATGCGTCGTGCCATGGTGGATATTGCATCACGTATTATTGCCCCAAATCGTGATAAAATTCGTATGATTATGCAGGTGCATGACGAAGTCGTTTTTGAATGCGATTCGGATTTGGCACCTGCCATGGCGGTACAAATTCAATCAATAATGGAAAATGTGGCCCAATTATCGGTGCCGTTGGCGGCAGAATATGTTATTGGTAACCAATGGGGAAAATAGGGTGTACTCAACCACGGGTGCCCCGAACGTCATTAAATGTTTATCGGAAATGACCGTCCAATAATTATGATTTGCGTTCAGTGCCGGGGTAAACGCGCGAACGGGGCATAAATTCATTTGTACCATATAAAAAAGGCAGGGATGTCATTTCGCGTGACCCCCAATTCTAGCTATGGAGAGAGAAAGCGGCCCCCGCGTGACACCCCTATGATACCCACCAAAAGAAACTTGGTGGCTGGAGTTTAGAAACTATTGCTAGGCAAATAGAGTGGTTTATTTTTATATTTCACCACACTCCAACCATTATACAAAGTCAGAGCTTATATCATACCCCGGTATGATAACCCAACAAGAGGTTTCTATTCCCCATGCCGATTCGGTCATTAAAATCAGCACAATATACACTTTATATAAAACTAGGAAAAAAGTCCAGGGAAAACAAGTAAGTGGGGATTTGGTGGCTTATTCTAAAAATCGTCAATTTTTATTCAATATGAAATATTGTATCATTCACACGCATATTAATTCCGGGCCCGGTCCCTGGTTTTAGATCGCCGTAACATAATCCACCCGCGGTGCGTATGACCAACGCCGGGGTCGTATGGCGTTCGGCCCAGATGGGGGCCGTAAATCCCCCGGCATGGATTTGTGTGATTCCAGTTCCGCACAGGGATACACAATCATCCAATCCTGTCGCATTGGGAATGCGGGTGGATGTCTCATCGGGGCATATCGTACGAAAAACGTCCCCGGCGGGCGAATAATAACCATGTCCCACCGGGCCACAATGAATAGAATTTGCAGCCATATCATAGGATGATGTCCAATAATTTGTGTTACTGTCGCAATAGGGGCACCAATATCCGGCCGGGCAAGAATTAACATTAATCATGCATTTTGTGGTATCTGATGCCAGGCTGCCGGCATATCCTGTGTCGCCATAGGCGCATGAAAAACCAAACGTTTCATATTTCCATTGTACACGGCATCCGGTGATACTGTCTTGTAATCCATGGGGCGACCAGTACCAGTAATATTCCACATGTTCAGTATCTACATCCGTTTTGGGACAGGCATAGGACAGATCGTCGCCCGGACAGTAATAGAATGTTCCACATGCGATACATTCCCCGTTGTTTAAATAATATCCCGGATTGCACGTCGCACCCATCGCCGGCGCACAGAGCAGGGATCCCACCCCACACGCGGCCGCCGCGACGGCGATCGCGTCCCAAAACCCGACAGTTTTTTTAGGCATAGTTGGGGGGAAAATTTGTCGCAGAAATTGGGGATTTTTTGTTTCGTCGGGACCGCTCAAAAAACTGTCCCTTTGGATTAGGCATAGTCAAATAATGCCCAACCCCAGGAATTATACCCATTTGCGCGATTTTTTACAAGGGAAAAATTGGGGGGGGGACGGGTTCACCGTCCCCGCAGGCACCGTGGGGGATCTTTAAAAAAAAGACCACCCCGTCGGTATCACCCCCAAAAATTTTCAATTTTTGCGGGGCCCGATTTCGCGCCCACCCCGACCCCGGGCCCCACGGAAATTGTTAAATTTCCGTGGGTGGGTTCCCGGAGGGGAACTTCACTCTGTTCTTTGCGTGGGTGGGTTCTGGCGGGGGAACTTATATTTAGGCCGGTTCGGTCCAAGTTCTCCTCCCTCGAGGGAGTACCGGCGTAGCCGGGGAGGTGGTCTTTACCTGAACTCTGAACACTGATCCCGCCCGATGGGGCGGATGATTATCCATTAATAATTTCCATCACACGTCTGGACACATCCGATAACGCCACACGTTCTTGGGCCATGGTGTCACGGTGCCGCAATGTCACTGTTCCATCTTCGATTGACTGATGATCCACTGTTATGCATACCGGGGTACCGATTTCATCATGACGACGATAATTTTTACCGATATTTCCCGAATTTTCTAATTCGATGCGCCCAATACCCAATGAACGCAATTGGTCAACAATTTGATGCGCCAATTCAACCTGATCCGACATATTACGTGCCAACGGAATCACCGCCGCCTTTACCGGGGCCAGACGGGGTTTTAATTTTAAAACAACACGCGATTTACCATCACCCAAATCTTCGTCGGTGTACGCATTGATCATTACCGCCAACATCGTGCGATTAACACCCATCGCCGTTTCAATGACATAGGGCACAACCGTTTCACCACTCTGTGGATCGGTAAAGGATAACTTGGTCGTGCTATCCTTGTTCGGCATCACATGAGCATTGATATTTAATTCATCTTGGGCCTTGGTATGCGACCCCAGGTCGAAATCCTGACGATTATGAATACCTTCGACTTCGTCAAATCCATCGGGAAATTCGAATTCAATATCGACGGCGGCCTTGGCATAATGGGCCAATTTTTCATGTGGGGTTAACCGTAACTTTTCCGCCGGTATCCCCAAGACATTAATCCACCACGCCAAACGCGCATCACGCCACATTTGAAAATATTTTTCATCTGTTGATGGATGCACAAAATATTGCATTTCCGCCTGTTCAAATTCACGCATACGGAAAACAAAACCACGGGGCGAAATTTCATTACGAAACGCCTTGCCAATTTGGGCAATCCCAAACGGCAATTTATGGGGCGTTGAATCCAACACGTTTTTAAAGTTTGTGTATGTCGTTGTCGCGGTTTCTGGCCGCAGATAGGCATTAACCGCCCCATCGGCCGTTGCCCCAATGGACAACCCCATCATCAACATGTATGGACGGGGTGGCGTCAAATCCAATGATCCACAATTGTCACAACGTGTTTCATCACGCATCTTGTCTTGACGCATGCGGGCACCACATTTCTTGCATTCCACCAACGGATCAGAAAAACACCCTTCGTGTCCCGAATATTTCCACAATAATCGATTGGTAATTAATGCGGCATCTAATCCTTCGATATCATCGCGGGAATAAACCATCACATTCCACCATGCCGCACGAATGTTTTTCATCAATTCCACGCCATAGGGACCATAATCATACGCGCCCCCCAGGCCCCCATAAATTTCCGATCCTGTAAAAATAAATCCGCGTCGCTTGCATAATGCAACGACATCATTTAGTGTCTTTGCCGGCATTGTTTGTACCCCATTTTTATTTATGGTACATATTATACCCAAATTCACATTTTGCAAAAGAAAATATTTATTGACAAATAACATAAATTGTATTAATTTTATTAAAAATAATACAATAAAAGGAACAAATCACATGCCCAAGAAAAACAAGAATTTGAACGCGACGCCCCGTGATATCATCCCCGAACCAAAATATTCGGCGTTTATCATGATGCAATTGGCATCGCGTTATAATCGCCATGCCAAAATTGGTTTCCTGTCTTGTTTGTATGGAATGTTTGGAATGATGGGTGCCAATTATTGGGTCCCCGAAATCTATCGATTATTGGCATTGGGTGTTTATCCGGCGATGATAATAATCATTATTTGGGCCGCCTTGAAAAAGGATCACGCCGATCGGTATCAAAAATGCGCCGAAGATTTGTCCGATAAATTTATTAATAAATCCAAGCAAGGAAAATCAAAATGACACCAAAGAAATTGCGGTTATTAAACAAACAGATAGAAACGCTTAGTAACGTATCGTTAACACGTACCCAACAGTCAACGATTGATTATGCGTTTGAAACCGTTTTATCCCTGCAACGTCAATCCCACCGCATCCAATGGCATGTTATTAAAATGTTGTCAATCATGGGATTTAATTTGGCAATAACCAAATTGGACCAAGATATTGGCGAAAATATGGGATTGGCCCTGTATTTAGTGGTATTGATTTATATGTGCAACGTCGCATGGACAATGGACCGCAACAAAATCGCCTATGACACCGCACGTAAAAATGTTCAGCAAGTAGAACAAGAATTAAAAAACAATCAATACACTTGACAAATTAATTTATTTGACTATAATAAAAGTATTCTAAATAAAACCAAGGAACAAAGAAATGGCAACCCAGACAAAAACTTATGAAGATACTTTATGCGCTGAAATCGCGCTGTCGACATTGAATCTGGCCCCATACGCAACCGCGGACCAGGCACGACGCGCCTATCGCCGTTTGTCATTGCAATATCATCCGGACCACAACCCGGATCCGACGGCCACGGATACATTCATCCGCATTACCCGTGCCAAAGAATATTTGGATAAATACCATTTCTCAAAAGATGCAGAATCTGTCTCTGATACAAAAACATCAGATACCAACGTCCATTTCTATAAAAATACCGAATGGGCCCGTCATTGGTATCGCCAATATCATAACGAACAATCGGAAAAAAAGCGTCAAGCCGACGCCCAAGAACAGGCCCAGGCCGCCGCAGATGCAGAATTTGCCCAGGCACATCGCACCGCCAATCAATATAAGACCCAGGCCACACATACCGATCCATTGGACGCGGCCATGGCCGATGCACGCCGGCGTTTGCAAATCCTGCTTGACGATGAACGCGCGGCAAAGGCCGCCCATCTTCAGGCGCAATATCACCTGGTTGATGTGATGGCCCATTCCCGGTCGGGTATTGCATATGCCCGTGAATTATCCGCGGCCCGTCACGCCGTCCGTACGGAATCCCATCAGTATAATGCCATCAAAGATTCTGTGCGTCACCTGCGCCAAGAAATCGAACAATTGCGCGAAAAACAATCGAAATCACGTTCCCGTACGTATACCCCGGGTGTGACCATTATCAATGAAACCGCACAAGAAACACCAAATCATGTTTCCCCCGTTTCAAATCCGGCACCAAAACCCGATACAAAACGCGACATTTCGGATGAAAAAATCCGCAATTTCGAATCTGATTTAAAACAGGCACGAACCACACAAACCCAAAAATCTGCGGCGTCGGTCAAACAAACCACGATCGATGAAAAAATTCGTACCGCGCGCACGGCCGCCTTTGGCAACACAAATGCCGAACCCGCCGCCACGCGCCCCCAGCCGCAGCCAAAGCGCACCATAAGTGACGAAGAAATTCGCGCCTTTGAATTAGAAATGAAACAGACCTGGGCCCGTGGTCGCCCATCTAAGGCCGATCAGGCTGCCGCAACAGCGCAAAGAGACGCTGAACGCCAACACAAAATCAACGCCCAAAACGAACACGCGGCGAAACAAATGGCCGCCTATGAACAACAGGTCGAAGAAGAGATAAAAACCGAACAGGCCCAAGAAACCTTGAACAACGGTAAAAAGAAAACAGACTGGAACGCGTTATATAATTATCTGGCGATATTTACCTCTAAAAAGAATATGCCCGATCATGTCGTCCAAAATGCCACGCGCCTGATGAAAACGATCACATCGATCAAATGGTTAAACCGTATGGTGGCCGTCGGCGGCGGGGCGGTCGTTCTGGGTGCAATGACGGTTGGCATGTCTGTCATGACCCAGGGCCTGACCATGGAATTGGGCCAAATCATTGGTGCATCATCCGTCGTTATTTTTGGCGGGGGGACAATATACCTCTCAGACGTCAGTAATTCCAAGGGCAAAACGGTCTTAAACACTGTCCGCGCAGGAATTGCATCACAACGCATAACACCACCAAAACAATCATTGTTTGGGCGCCTGTTTGGTCGGTCATATTAATAAAATCCGCCCCACGGGCGGATTTTTATGACACCGTACCAATCTCCCCCTCAATGGCTTTTGGGTTGTTTTTCCTATTTATGTACGCTATGCTATTACTGATCCGGATGGGGGACATGGAACCCGGACACCGTTTAACTTAAACAAGAGTAAAATTATATGATAAAAAACATATACGACATGCTTAATCAGGTATGCCACACCAACAAAGACCGGATATTCTTTGTCCGGCAAAATGAAACATATGCCGATCTGTTGCGTCATGTAAAACGCCGGGCGATTGTTTTGGCAAAACGTTTTGGTATTAAAAAAGGGGACACGGTGGCTCTGCTCTCTGGTAATACCCCAGAATTTATCAAATCCTATTTTGCCATTATATCCCAAGGGGCGCGGGTATTAATGCTGGACACGGGGTTATCACCCAATGAACACGCGACCATGATGCGGCGCACAAATTGCAAACTGGCATTGGCCCAACCACATTATTTTATCGATAACGGCCCCGAAATGTTTGATATCGAAACGCCCGACGACGATGTGAATGAACGCGATTTTGTCGCAGCCGACGTGACACGCAACGATATTGCCATGCTATCTTTTACATCCGGATCCACCGGTAATCCAAAGGTTGTTGGCCTAACCCATAATAATATCTTGTCACTGGGCAATGGTGCACTGTTTTATAAACCGGTTATTCATCCCGGTTATACATTTTATGGATTTTTACCGCTGTATCATATCTATGGGGTGGTCATTAACATCATTGCCCCATTGGTATTGTCGGGTAAATTGTTGTTACAACCTATATTAAACCCGCGCGAATTTCTGGAAGATTTCAAAAAATATAAACCCGAAGTCATTCCGGCCGTGCCCCGTATTTGGGAAACGTTTTACAAAAAAATCGTAGACGGCGCCCGTGAAAAACACGTCTATACATTGATGCGAATTGTGATTGCCATGCGTGGTTTGTTGCGATCGATCGGCCTGGGGGCGGTGGTACGACACGTCACCAAACCAATTCACGATATATTCGGGGGAAATACCCGCGTTCTGGTATCGGCTGGTGCCACATTAAAACCATCCATTCGTCGGTTTTATGAACGTCTGGGATTTGTGGTGGGCGATTGTTATGGATTAACAGAGACATGTGGTCCCGCATACTTTAATTTTTCATTTTGTTTACCCAACGGGAAAATGCATTACGCGGGCCCGTTGCCGGGCAATGAATTAAAAATCCACAATCCGGATAAAAACGGCGTGGGCGAAATATGGTTTCGGGGAAACATGCTTATGCCGGGATATATCGATAACGACGATGCCAACGCCGCCGCATTCGAAGATGGATGGTTTAAAACCGGCGATCTGGGATGTCTGGACACGCACGGCCGCCTGGTGGTTAAGGGGCGCCAGAAACAGGTTATCGTCCTGGAAAGCGGGAAAAAGATCTGGCCCGACGAACTCGAAGATCTGTATATGCAAAATGATGACATTTTGGCCGCGGCGGTGTTTGAATACACCATCGCCGGAAAAATTGTCCCCTTTGCCGTGTTTCAGGTTAAACCCGGCGTCACCACCACGCGCGTGGCCATGTTGATCAAGGCATCAAACATGAAAATCGCCCCATACAAATGGGTGAAACATTTTGCGATTACCGAATCTGAATTACCCCAAACATCGGCCCGTAAAATTAAACATTTTGCGGTCAAAGACATGCTGGATGCGGGCGAATTTACGCGTCCCAATGCATAAAAAAACGCCCGGATCACCCCCGGGCGTTTTATATTTGACACGCATTAATAAAATCTGATACGACTATGCGCGTTAAAAACTTTATATCACCATGGGGGATTATCATGCCAGATGCAATTGCACAATTGAAACAAGAAATAACCAAGGTCGAAAAAAACTTGACCGCGGCCGAACGATTTATCGTAAATAACCGCCTTTGGTCCGAAGATCTGCCCGAATACGGCGATACCATCGCCTTGTATCAGCGTCAGTTGAACTCGCTAAATAATCAAATGTACCATTTGCTGGCCCAGCGGGGCAAAAAATTATAATACATTGGCAATGGGACATCGATCACGCCCCCATTTATAATCCATGGAATAAAAATTCTACCAATCGGGCCATCCCCCGCCTTAATATTCAATAATCTGGGCATCGCATCATTGCCAACCATAACCCATTTTGGGACCCCGTTAATCATTTTAAAGATTGGAATCATTGCGTTCTTCGACAATATGATCAACCAATTCTGCGAAATATCCCATTTTCTTGCCGGTGGAATTTAAAACTTTTACCACACTTTGCATTGAAACCCAACGCGGTTTTCCTTCTTTGGTTTCGCGTTTGCTTTTATTAAACGCCGTCGGACAAAGCCCACCACGCCGCGCCATCGCTGAACAAGTCATGTTGTTTTCCAATGCCATTTTATCGATCGCCAACCATATATCTGAATGTGTCATTTGGCCCTCCTGTTAAACACATATTACCTTGTGGGATTACTTTCACATTATGATTGATTAATATCAAAAATTCAACTATTAATTGTAAGTTATTTGTCTTAGGCTTTTTTGTATAAATCCCAGAAATCTAATACTTTCCAATAAAATATCCCCCAACTAACACCACATCAACCATAACGCGAACATAATGAAAAAAATCGCCAAATACGAATCGCAGGTGGTGCCGTGCTAATGGCAAATATGGATATGTTGGGTATTTTATTATCCTTGCTTATATATAGAGGGCCATAAACATAACCGGAACATTTAACTTTTTACCCAATCTTTCTGCTGTTGTGGATTTCCCAGCACAGGAACCACCCATAATCAAAATTTTATTTCCATAATTTATATTTGCACCTCGTGTGTCATAATAATATTTACGAGATCAAAAAACAATTTTTTTACCGCACAACCATTTTATTACCTGCAATATACATAATGCGTTAATAAAAAAAGCGTTACAATACTTACAAATAAAATGCCCAAGCCTATTAAGGCACTAAACTATGTTAGCCCCATTAGAATCAGGATTATTAAAAACATCTGAATTACACCAAATTCATTTCATGACATTTGGCAATAAAAATGGTATACCGGTTCTTAACTTTCATGGCGGCCCGGGCAGCCACACAACCCCAAAAATCGTAGAAGCATAAGACTCTGGAGTAAAAAGATTGTCAATATTATTATCAAATATTCTAATAACCCCAAATTGTATTTGTTTGGGATTACCGGGGACTTGGACAACCTTGGAATTTTTGTATCTGAAAATGGTCGCGCAACCGATGGAATTCCACGTGTCATTGCCGATGCATCTGACGATATCAAGACCCAAATGCGCCGCACTTTATCGGGTATAATGAATGTGGATTCATTCACCCTGGAACAGGTATATGCCCTTGGTGACAAAAAATATATGGGCCCCGATGGTAACGTGGATATTATTCATCTGGGGATTATTAATGGAACCACATTCATAAAATTAATCCCCCGAACATTCCATTTCCCCGCAACTTCAAATATAACATGTTTTATATATTGCTTTTTATCGTGTTTTGTGGTATAATACAAGTGAGCTAATTTTAGTCGGCATTGTGCCGACTTTTTTTATTTTTCAAAAGGATTTACAATGTCATTAAAAGAATACACATCCATGACAACCAGAGATTGGTTACAGGTTGCCAACACTGCATTAAAAGCATATGCAAAAGCAAGAAGCGGAAACACCAAAGGTTCCGCAGATGACGGGGAAGAATGCGATGGCATAATTCGTGTTGGCGGCTATACCCGTTCCGATGGCACAGAAGTTGGCGCATATGAACGGATTTGCCCGTATCATTACCAAGGCGGAAAGCGTCCAAGCGAAGACAAAGAAAACAAAAGAAAGTTTTCTTTAACCAAAGGATTCTCTTCGGACGGAAATTCTAACGGCAATGATGTTATAAAACTAAAAACTTACTTAAACAAAATGAATTATTACAAACCGGAACCGCGCAGTGAAACAGAAGACAAGTTTCATGGGCTTCCGAATGACGCCCTGGTGGATGCAATTAAAAATTTTCAAAAAGATAATGGATTGACCGCGACCGGCAAAATATTTCCGGGCGACGCAACAGAGTCTGTAATAAACTCTAAATTTGAATCACACGGCGCAACATTTGAATATCCGGTAAACACAAACAAAAATCAAATCGCGATATTTGATGGCAAATCACTGACATTGTACGAAAACGACAAAAAAGTTAAATCGTGGAACGGAATGTCCGGAAAGCCTGACTATCAAGGGAAAGAGAATCAGGGTTTAAAAAACAAAGGCCCATTACCCGAAGGAATGTATGTTGCAAGACAGAGCAACTTGTATTATTTTGACGATATGTCTAAAATTGAACGTATGGCCGCATATGTTGGAAGAACAAAATTTCCTGGAGGCCGTGGTTCTTGGGGAAATTCAAAAGTAGCATTGGAACCATCGCCACAAAACAACATGCTTGGACGTGATAAATTCAATATTCATGGCGGGAAAGAATTGGGCTCTTGGGGTTGTATTGACCTAACCTCACAAATGGATGATTTTACAAAATGGTTTACAGAAAATAAAAAGGATGTAATAATTCAAGTAAAATATTAGATAGGTATCAGCATGAAGAAATATGTTCATATTATATTGGCCTGCGCGGCGGCGATTGCATTTTGTGCATTTTTGGTGTTTTTATTTGACCTGTCCAGTTTTGATCGCATCGGTAAAATGTGCAGTATATGGGAAAGCACATTTCGTGAATATGCAGGAACCGCACGCGGTGCCGCACTAATGGCGGATATGGACATGTTGGGTATTTTGTTATCCTTGTTAATATTCGGAATTCCAATGTTGGAACTGTTCCTTCGATATAAATATTGGGTAATGTTAATACCTATTATTGGCTTCATCTTATTTTTGTTTATTGCGCCAATAACTTTATGTTCGGTGTAATATGGCAAAGATTTGGTCGTTCGTGTAAAATATTGAACAACATGAAAAAACTAAAAACAACTTTATACGGCATGACTATCACTGCATTATTATGCTGGGATTTGTTATATATTATATCTGGCATAATTGAATTGGATTACGTTTTTACAATGGCGCCCTATATGCTTACCGGCGATTGCTGCCGTTATATTGATTTTATGGGAACATCTATCAGAACGATATTTTATGTCGGTTTTGTTTCTTTAATTATGTGTATAACGGCATCATCTGTGTTTATGAGCATCTATAGTTTGATTAAACATAGATATAAAAAATCACTTGTTTTATCATTGCTGCCCCTGATTATCATGCTTGGCCTGTTATTATTTGATACCATATTATCATAAGTCGTCTTAACCCTACAAACACGATTTTACAAAATGGTTTGAAAAAATGGCAAAGATGTTATAGTGCACGTAAAGTATTAACCACATGAATAAAGTTTTAAAGACATTATATTTTTGTTTGTTTGGCGCAATATGTATATGCAACGCTTGGCTGATTTGTTATTTATTGATTGACACCATACACGAAATAACACGTAATTGCGATATTGCTATTTGCTATTGGGGTGCTGAATCTATGGGATGGTTATGGCATGGTCCTTTGACCTATGCGATAACATTTGGAATATTGACACTACTCATGTCATTTGGTACAGGGACAGGCATTTATAAACTTATTAAGCACAAATATAAGTCTGCATTTTTATGGATGTTGAGCCCGACATTGACGCTTATGTTGTTTTTAATTATATTACAATTCTAGTGCCAGCGCGAAAAAGACCATTGTATAGAAAGTGGTTTTTATTTGCAGATTTTTGGAAATGCGCGCCATACCCCGGATGAGTTATAAATTAAAAGCCCCGATTCCCCGGGGCTTTGAACGTTATATGTTTTTATATTCAAAACATAACTGATTCCTAGCAGGCTAGAATTCTGTTGCACAATTTCCCATACCTAAATACGAATTAAACGCGTACCTTGCCATTGTTTACAATATGATATATGCCATGTAATTTATTGGTTTTTCCAGACCATAGTTTTTGTAGAGCTTTTTCGGGATATCCTGAACAAGCATATCTTCCATTCATCAATGCAAAATATAATAGCTCTCCTTTGTTGATACCACCATCGTGCATACCATAAAATAAATCCGCTGTTTTGCCAGTATATTTCGTAGAAACACTGCCTATATATTTCATATTTACAGAATATCCACGGCGATTAATTTCGTAATATTCACCCTGAATGAAACGTCCGGTTGGATATTCAAACGGATAACGTTCTTCCCAGTGATACACTTTTTTACACCTTTTTGCCTTTATAATAACTTAATTTTTTGTAAAATCAAGCAACCTACTGACTATCTGAAAATGGGGGTTGTATAGGAAGCAGGATATTATGGCATAAAAAAGGGCATTTTTCGCCCATACCAAAGTCAATGCATGAAAAATCCCGCAGAACCGCGGGCTTTTTGTCTGTATCGGCATGTATGCCAGAATACTGGCGGTGTGGTAATATTCTTGCGTCGCCGCCATACAACAAAATACAGGGATTAACAGGGAATTTTTGGCATTTCGGCACCGTCATTTTCGCCCACCGCGCCGCATTTCCGCCACTTTCACAAAATTCCCCACAAAAACAACAGGGATTTTGATTTCATGAAACAGGGATTTTTCTCGCCCATATCAGGGAACCATCCCACACCGCCCCCGCCAAGGTATAGACTCGGGTTTATTCAGCCCCTACCCGAAAAACTATATGATTTGATTCATTCTTTTGAATACAAACATAAAAACTTTTTGCAAGCGGCGACCTGTCTCTATCAATCAGAATTTGTATAGCTGCATATAAGAAAAAGCCGGGGCTGATTTCTGTAGCTTTTCTCTAGTTTTTTCTCTACCTTTTTCTCTAGTTTTTATATTATCTGGGAACTTTTTGGGAAAAATATTGACTTTCTGGGAATTATCTGGTAATATTAGGTAAAATATTAACAAACATAAAAAGGCCGCACAAAATGCCAAATAATCGCGATGTTATTATCACACCGGAAATACTGAACAATATTGCTGAAATCGACGCTTTTAACGGCGCATGGGCTGGTGGTGCAGTAAAACTGTCTGCCGATGCTTTACGTGTTATGCGCCGGGTCGCCACTATAGAATCTGTCGGCTCTTCAAATCGTATAGAAGGTAACCGCATGACCGATGCCGAGATAGAGGCCTTATTTGCTAATATCAATCAGCAGTCATTTACAACCCGTGACCAGCAAGAGGTTGCAGGCTATTCCGACCTGGTCAATACTATATTTGAAAATTACGCCACAATCCCGTTAAGCGAGAATTATATCAAGCAATTACATAAGATTCTCCTAAACTACTCCGACAAGGATGCGCGCCACCGTGGTGAATACAAAAAAGGCAGCAACCGGGTTGCGGCATTTGATGCAAATGGCAATGAAATCGGCTCTATATTTGAAACGGCAACGCCATTCGATACACCACGCCTTATGGCGGACACTATAAAATGGACGAACGATACACTGAACGATCGGTTCTTTCACCCGATTATTACCATTGGGATATTTGTTATACACTTTCTGTCCATCCATCCTTTTACAGATGGTAACGGTCGCCTATCGCGCGCATTAACGATTATGCTGATGCTGAAAAGCGGCTATACATATATGCCATACACATCGATGGAATCCGTTATAGAAGCCACCAAAGATGCTTATTACCGTGCATTGCGTGGCACGCAAAAGACCATATGGGGCGACTGTATTAATTATGAGCCTTGGTTAACATTCTTTGTGCGTTCCTTGGTTACCCAGAAACGCATGTTGGAAGACAAAATCGCACAGGTTCGTAGTACCGGCATCGCCAAATTGTCCACCACACAAAGCGAAATTCTTGCCTTGTTTGAAAATACATCAGAATTAAGCATGTCCCAAATCGTGTCTTTAATTGAAAAAAATCCAGAAACCATTCGCAAGGCGGTACAAGTATTGGTTAAACGCGGCCACATTACCAAATGCGGAACCACACGCGGCACAGTTTATACATTGAACAAATAAATGCCAAAAATATTCACAATCGGTTTCAGTGGTAAAAGCCCGGATGCGTTTATGGACGCGCTAAACGCTGTGCGTGTGCGTGCGGTATGGGATATACGGCTTTGGCGCACCAGTACATACGTACCATTTTACAGTGGCGATAATCTGGCCGCGGCACTGGGCGACCGATATGAATACCGCCCAGAATTCGCCCCAACGGCCGAAATCATAGCCGGATACAAGGATGGCCTTATTACCTGGCCTGATTATGAGCGGATGTACCGCGAATTATTGGCCACACGCCACCCGACCGCAGCCCTCACCCCGGCCAACCTTGACCGCATCTGCTTGTTATGTACCGAGAAAAGCGCCCACCAATGCCATCGCCGCCTCGCCGCCGAATACATTGCGGCGCAATTTCCCGACACCGAAATCGTGCATTTATAAAATGACCATTTTGTTATCAGCGTATAAAAAATATGTATACAATCCATAAATGCAACATCAGTATAGCAAACCATAAAAAACACGCCAATATGGGTACAAACAGAAATTTCCACTTATGATGTCTTACGGTTTCTATCGCAAACGGAATAAAGATTATCGCACAAAATGTCATCGCAATACGATCTATCAATATTAAACAGTCATGACTGCAAATAAAACAGAATAATCCATCCCATTTTCCATTAGTTAAGAGGCCCACCAGATCATTCCAAAAGAACAAGAACAGGGCCAGACACACAACACTGCCAACAAAATCAAAATACTTCCTCATCAATTGTATTTTACATTGACAATCAGATCTTGTCCATTTAGTTCTAATATGTAGAATACGCCATCAATGCTTGTGAAAACATATTGTTATTCGTCAGCAGAATCTCGAATATATTTGTGCAAAAATCAATCAGCAACGGCAACACCAATAACAATATTGCAATTGTTGCATTTTTTTTACGTAACGCGACTATCGCGAATATAATTATCATAAATGATTCTATAAAATTCCGACTTATAAAGTACACATACGAATAAGGACTTTCCCAGGCAATACCCATAGCTTCACTGCCCCACGGACAGTGGTTGCTTGGTCCCCAATTCGCACACCCCTTTATAATCGCATCATAGTAGCCATCAATACAGCTATATACAAAAAAGACATGTATCGCGAATAGTATCCATAAAAATATTTTTTGCCGTCGTGTCATATCAGTATTTTACATAAACCAATAAGTCTTTGCCAGTACTTTCCAACCAATATGTGAATTGGCCTATTTGCCCTGTCATATCAATACACCCGGCAGAACCCGGCCACATTCCGCCATGGATACTAAAATTATCGCGACCGTATGTGTTAGTTTCTTTGGAGGGCTCCAGCCAGACACGAGAGTTGCCCCATGAATAATAAGACCCTGGCCATTTGCCACCCGAGTCTTCTTTTACAACAACAGCAGCACCAACTATCAATCCTTTTAAATCCATAAACTGTAACTGTTCCTGTCTTGCAACATACGCACCTTCTGGGATTGGACCAGTGGATTTCTGATCTTGATATTCTGGGCTTTGGTAACCGGGACGACCAGACACCGCATCCCACGATCGTACAGGTTTATCATCTACATATAGCGTCAGTGTTTTACCATCAAATACCGCATATTGTCCCGGTTTAGTATTAACCGGCTTTTCAAATGTTGCTTTTTCTGCTGGGGTACTGGGCGACTTTTTTGCGATATTAGGCGAGACGACCATTGGTGTCTTTGGTTTATACGACTTACTGCTGATTGTGCGACCGTCAGGGCCGATTACATCTTCTGTTATGCTGCATCGGCAATTTGGATGCACCGGTATTTCGGGGATGTCATCCTCGCTGTCATATATTTCGCCATCGCGCGATGCACACGCGGAACAGGTGTTATCGCCATCTTCACTATGCCAACGCCATACGCGACGTGGTTTACCATTTGGCATATCATCATCGTCCTCTGGCAGGTCAAGGGTATAAACCTCCAGCTGTTTATTTTCTATTGCACCATCTGGCATCAGAACACGAACATCTATGGTTTCTTCTAGCTCTACATAATCTTCAACATCTATCTTGCGACCGGCTTCTTCATAGTCTTCTTCGGCCTCGGCTATTGCTTCTTCTAGCGCAGACTCTAATGCCTTTTGGGCCTTACGAAATTGCTCTAATGTCATATCGTATTCTGGTTCGGTCATGCGACCGGTGGCGTCAGTTTGTAGCATTCCTGGATACAGCAGATTCAAGTATTTTTCCGCCATGGCGTATGCCTTGCTGTTTTTATCCATATATTCGGACGATGACATAAGCTGCCGCAAAAATTGTGGTGTTTTCATTTATGATTCCTTTTTGTAAATTAAAAAAGCCGCGCACACGGCGGGCAATAAAAAACGGCGACAAAATGTCGCCTTTGTTCATGGTATGTATTATACCACAAATCGCAATAAAAATCAATTAAATACTATGCACTAACAATAAACCACAACATAAACTTTCAGATCACCTAATAAGGGGATGCTTAAAAGTTTTTAGAGGGAACGCCCTGAGTAAACTTTAACTTTTCCTAAATACATTAGCCCCCTATAAAAAATTTTATGGGAACTATTAACAAACAACAAAAAGGTGAATCTATGCAAAATTTAACCATACAAAACATAAAACTAACTGACATTCGGGCGTATAAAAACAACCCGAAGTTGCATAACCGTGCCCAGGTGGCGAAGATACGTGAATCTATCCGCGAGTTCGGGTTTATCAATCCGGTCTTGCTGGACGAAAATTTGGAAATCATCGCCGGACATGGGCGCGTGGCGGCAGCCCAGGATGCCGGCATGAACGAGGTACCGGCGATAATCCTGTCGCATCTGACGGAGACCCAAAAGCGCGCATATCGTATCGCCGACAACAAGCTGACCGAGCTTGGCAAATGGAGTGTCGAGTTGCTGAATCTGGAATTCAGCGAGCTGAGCAACCTTGCCCTTGATTTCAATCTGGAAATCACCGGGTTTGAAACCGCTGAAATCGACCTGATTCTGGACGGCGATGGGGCAAGCGACCCGAAAGCGGACGCTGTTCCGGCGCTGACTGACGAAGACCGGCGTTGCCATCGCGGCGACATTTGGAAACTTGGGCGGCATACAATCGTCTGTGGCGATGCGTTGAATCCTGCGTCTTATGCCGCCATCATGGGTGACGACCGCGCCCAAATGGTTCTGACCGATGCGCCGTATAATGTAAAGGTCCGAAACATCGGATCCATGGGCAAAATCAAGCACGACGAGTTTGCCATGGCATCGGGCGAGATGACGCCAGCCGAGTTTACAGAGTTCCTGAGCGCCTTTATGCGCCACGCCAAGGAATATTCTGTGAACGGTGCCCTGCATTACCTGTTTATGGACTGGAAGCACGTTGGTGAGATTACCACCGCCGGTGCGGCCATCTATGACGATTTCAAAAACATCTGTGTCTGGAACAAGACAAACGGCGGCATGGGCAGCCTGTATCGCAGCAAGCACGAGCTGTGCTTTATCTATAAATCCGGCACCGCACCCCACATCAATAATATCGAACTGGGCGCGCATGGGCGATATCGGACGAACGTCTGGGACTATGCCGGTGCAAATGCGTTCGGTGCGGGCAAAGACGACCTGAAACTGCACCCGACCGTAAAGCCGGTCGCAATGCTGCGCGATGCGATACTGGACGTGACACGCCGGGGTGACATTGTTCTGGATTGTTTCTTGGGCTCGGGCTCTACACTGATTGCGTGCGAGCAAACCGGGCGCGTATGCCGCGGAATTGAACTTGAAGAAAAATACTGTGACGTCATAATCAAACGCTTTGAAACGTTGACCGGATGCAAGGCCGAAAAGATAGGAGAAATCAAATGACAGGATATAAAATCCCACCAAAAGGCACACAGTTTAAACCAGGTCAGTCTGGCAACCCAAAAGGCCGACCAAAGGGGCGCCCAAACACATATACTCTGTTGGGCGAATTGCTGCATCAAAAAATATTGATTACCCAAGAGGGCCGGCAGCTAAAAATCAACAAGCAAACCGCCATCTTGTTGCAGGCAGTTAACCGCGCTGTAAAAGGTGATCTGCGGGCAATTCAAAACATATTCCCGCACATGTTGGCAATGGATGCCGAAAAAGAGCACTTGGACGCCATGCGAGAAGCCTTATCAACAAATGACCAGGCTATTCTTGAAAACCTAAAATCTCGCCTGACAACCGAACAAACCAAGGAGGAAATCGATGTCTGAACGCAAAGAACTGGACGTGCTGTTACGCAACGATTTTTACAGTTATGTCCAACGCGTCTTTTATGAACTTGGGAATGAGAAATTCATTCCCAACTGGCACCTTGAGGTACTGTGTGACGCATTAGAACGCGCACGCCGTGGCGAGATAAAGCGCCTGATTATCAACGTACCGCCGCGCAGTCTGAAATCCATTGTCGTTAATGTCGCCTATTCAACATGGCTGTTGGGACATAATCCCAAGGAACGCATTGTTAGCGCATCTTATTCCGCCGAACTGGCGGAAAAGTTTGCGCGCGACAGCAAAATCGTTATGGAATCCGAATGGTATCGGCGAATATTTCCGCGCACCATCATTTCTAAAAATCGTTCCACGCCCGGCGATTTTAACACAACCGCGCGGGGCGGACGATACACATCATCTGTGGACGGAACAATGACCGGCCGTGGCGGGAATGTCATTATTATCGATGACCCGATTAAGCCATCAGACGCCAGCAGTGAATCCGCCATAAACAAAGTCAATGAGTGGTATCAGCACACAATGCTTAGCCGCCTGGACGATCCGCAAAACGGCACAATCATACTGATTATGCAGCGCGTACACGAAAACGATTTGACCGGCTATCTATTGGAAAACTCAACCGATTGGGTACATATAAAAATACCGCAAATCGCAATCACAGATGAAAGATGGCCCGTTGGGGACAAAGTATTTCGGCGTGCCGCCGGGCGCCCGCTAAACCCAACCCGCATAGATGCCCAAACACTGACAACCAGTCAGCAAGAACTTGGTACCTATGTCTGGTCGGCACAGTATCAGCAAGAACCGTGCCCATTGGAAGGCGGCATCGTTAAAGAATCTTGGTTGCACTACTATACACAGGAGCAAGCGGCACAAATAGACGAGCTAAAATATTGCCGAATATTCTTAAGCTGGGACACAGCGAATAAGGCAGGCGCAACAAATGCCTACTCCGCCTGTTGCGTTGTACTGATGACACGCGAAAATAACGCATTTAAGTATTATCTGTTGGAAGTAGTTCGCGGCAAATGGGAAATGCCAGAATTAATTAGGCAGGTAATGACCCTATATCACAAATGGCGATATGAAAAAGGTGGCGGCGGATTAGTTAAACTTCTGATAGAGGACAAGGCCAGCGGAACGCAATTGATACAAATGCTATCCGCACAAAGGGACTGCAACGGATACGGGTTTGATGTAGAACCAATAAAGCCAGACGCCGACAAAACATCACGCTTGATGGGCGTTAGTGCGTATATTGAAAACGGCGCGTTGCAATTTCCACAGGAAGAACCGGACTGGTGGGCCGAGTTCAAGAAAGAACTACTCAGCTTCCCCGGCAGCAAATACAAAGACCAGGTTGACGCCCTGACGCAGTGTATAAATTATGCGATGCAACAATAGAAAAGCAAACGCCCCACAATTACATGTTGGGGCGTTTTAGATTATTCTTTACCTGGGATTTCTAGAAACGCAGCAGGTCTATTAGTCACCCATAAATTTTTTCGCATTGTTATACCAATCTAAACTATCCCCCATATAGCCACATGTGCCACTCCACCAAAATTTTGTATTTGTATTTTGCGACTTCTCTATAGATTGCATGATGCCATACAACCAGAAAAATGCGTCCAAATTATCAATTAAAGTTGAATGTTTGGCTTTCATTCCTGATTTGTGTAACAAACGCAACAAATCACCATACTGTGCAAAAAATTTTATCTCAGGGCGTTTTCCTATATGTTTACCTATTTCCAATTCCGGATGATTAGTTATAAACTTGGCCAATCCCTCACGAGCGTATTTATCATATATTGGGAAATTAAACTTGCTGATATAATATCCATATTTAGACATACATGACACAATCTTGTTGCGTGTTAGCATCGTTCCACATTTTCTTGTCATCAATAAAGACTCAAGTTCCTTGCTTGGCACATAATCATTTTTAGCATATCCTTTAACAAACAAATCTGTCTTATCGGCAACAGCCTTAACCATTTTATCTAACTTAACCGTTCGGGAAACTGAATATATCTTAGCCAGCATTTCCAATTTATCTTGCAGTTCCACTTTGCGCCACTTCTTATCATGAAAAATCGATTCTAAGAACTTTCCATCCAACGCCCCTTTGGTATTATCACGAATACACAAGGCTTTTTGCGCCAAGTCCATAAGCTTTTTCAGAGTGTTTTCTATATTAGTCATCATACCATCCTTCTTAGATTTTCTTTTGCAATGTTTGGCTAATGATATCTGTCGCAATTCGCTGATAGCATTCGGGCCGTCATAATTTTTTATAAATTCTTGATACTTGCCCACTCTTTCTAACAAATCATTCAACGGCATAACCAATGGCGCATTTGACATACAATCAAATGCAACAGATTTAATCTCAGACGCATGTTGACGTAGCCAATCCAAAACGCCTCTAAAATCAACATACATAAATATCCGCTTATCCAAATCCGGGATTTCGCGTAATTCTCGTAACGCAGTAAAAACAGGCAAACAATGACCTATATCTTTTCCTGCATCACGTACCTCAGGAATGGCCATTGCATCGTTAAAATCAGTATACTGAAAGGTCGGTGTCTGTAGTATTCCCGGCGTAAATTGTAATAGTTTGGATTGTTCAAGTTCCGGAAAAATCTCTGCTGATAATAGATTAATTTCAACCAACACCTGACTTGATAATAACAGTGCCACAAAATACGCCATACTTTCAACATCTTTGAAGGCTTCCCATTCCACCAAAGCGCTATGAAGTGTTCCAGACAGGTATTCGGTATCACCAGCCTTATGCAATATGATATATTCAAAGCCACCGCTAATGTCTTTGTATTTTGCCTTTTCTAAAATCCATTTATCTTTTGGCATCAGATATTCCTAGTTATCATTATAACACTACTTTGCCATTTCCTGTAAAAACTTATCCAAGTCTTTAATTTTTGATTTTTTCCAACCCTTAGAACTCAAACGTTTTGGCTCATACTTTTTTAAGTCTGACACCACACGCAACCAATCCCCATAATAATACCCAAAGACGGGGATGTGTGCGGCCATACATTTGCGTAAAATCTCAATATTCTCTTGCAACGCTTTTTGCGCATACTCATCCCAGGTTTCAGGATTATGATTAAAACCATCTGATGAAACAGTGTGATATGGATAATATTCCAAAAATAATAAATCATTCGGGGCCAGGCCATGTCGCATTATCACTTTTAACATATCATCAAACCATTCACTATATTGTGTGACAATATCCAACGACATGCCGACATCCTTATACACTCTATCAGACCGCATAGCGTATTCTGGCAGACGTTTATACAAATCAGGATTACCGCCTGGATTACATAACAAAACCACTAATTTATGTGCATTTTTATTTCCGATACGTTTTATTGGCAACTGGTATTTGTTATCAGACACACCCTACCCCCTGTTATAAATCAAGACCGCCAAACAGGAATTTGACGGTCAGGGAGTTAGCTAATCACTTTGTTAGGATCCCATTGGTCTTTCGGCGAACCGTATTGTATGCACCAACAGCTCCCCGACCACAGTCAGGGATGATAACAGCGCTAAAAGCACCGAAACATCAGATATAACGATACTTTCGCACCGAACAAAGTAGGTCAGCTACGACCCTGAACCCAATTCCCATTGGATTCACCGTCAGTTTTACATAAAGAAAACCTTAAATCAACTGATTAAAAAGGCCTAAATCATTTTATATATACCGGCTCATTGGCTATCATATCCAAACTCAAAAACATCGCTGGAATACATGTATCTGGCGATAATTCATTAAGTTTAATCTCTTTCTCTTTTATTTCACCGGGATAAATCGATGGTCCTGCATGTTTAAACCCACAATAGGAGAAATAAAATACCTTTATTGCCTGTATCAAGCTTTCTGCTTTCTCTGTTGTATTTTCTTGCAATTTTTGTTTTATCCCAGAAAGAAAGCAATTTAAATAATCGTTTACTATCGGCATTTCATAATTTTCTTTTACTATTTTTCGTTTTTCTTGATTAGTTCTATCCATCGATCGCAAATTAGAAATCAAATTCTGATTATATTTATGTTTATCCGCATTTTTTGGCAGACGCTTTAAAATTAAATGTCCTGTTTCAACCAAGTAACCCACACATTCATCAAAAATGCCTTTATAAACATCATCCTTTAAATCAGATTTATCTATGTCTAAAATACTATAAATTGTATTAGCGCTTGATTTTGCAACATACTTTCGTGCATTTAATTCCTTATCATTGGCAAATTTTATATAATATATTGTCGCGCAAACCTCTAACACATGGCCTGCTATTAACGCGGCATCAACGTACATTTTTGCATCATTCAGAAGCAAAAATGCGTTTCTTGCCTCATTTAAACGCTTATGCAATAAATTCAAATTAAATCCTGGAATAGAAATATTTCTTGGAATGCTCACTGAACTTTCAATATTATACCCCCGTATATAATCCAGCATTTCTTTTATTGACATTTTTACACCTTTTATACAATTTCCAACTGACATAACATAATGCACCGTTTGTTGGAAATTATTTACTCATTAATTTACTTTTAAACTATTTTCGTCTTGCAACAGTCTTACTAACCTCATCTAATTGTTTAAGGATAAACTTGCTATACTCTGTCCGGCCATCTTCAAGCTTAAAAGCTGAAAACAATTCATCATTCTCTAAAAATCTCTCTAACCAAGTCATTAAATTATGATTTTTTTGAAAATTGATAAGAGCTTCTTTATCGGACACACTAAAATCTAATAATCTTTTAGTTGACGACTTTTCAAACTCTATAGTGTCGTCCTTTTGTTTTTTTTGCCAATTAGATTTTCTTATATACTTTATATTTTTATTGTGTATATCAATATTTTGCTTGATTAAACATAACACCAAAAAGACAACATACCATTTATATTCAACATCTTCGGTATATTCATTAAATTTTTGTTTGCTAATTGTAAAAATAGATTTATGTTTAACAAACACATGGCTAATAAGCGTTTTCATATTATTCGGTAACATACAAAAAATATCATTAAATTTATTTCCAATGTATTCGCGAATATCTTTATATCGTTCCTGATAATACATATAACCTAATATATCAAATGTTAAAGTCACTACATAATCATGAGAAAACCTCCACAATTTCTCATCATTGTTAAATATATATTTTAGTCCTACTGGCGAAATAATTTTTTCTAACAAATTACGTAATATCAGCAAATTTGATACAGGCACCCCGGTATCTATAATAGCTTTTATAATAGGGAACAAAAAATCATTAGGTCTTGTGTTTGATATGAGTCCTATACCATTTTCAAAATTTGATTTTATAAGTTTGCTATATACACGAACCATGTAGTCCATTAAGCTATTCATAGCTATTGATTTATTTGTTCGTATAGGATAAACAAATAGAGCGGTCAAATGGGATAAAACATCTGATTTTATAAATAATCCAGATTCATCCTTATCTACATATTCAAAAATTGCATAAAGTTTGTCAGCTATTAAAATAGAAATATCGTATTTGTTCTTATCTATAGCTTCTTGACTTATATAAACTAATCGATCTAGAGGATAAGAATAATATTCATTATTTTTATCATCGGAACACCACTTTCCGTCAGAATTATTTTTTTTATACTTCAAATACTTTGTAATTTGGTCGCTGCTAAGGTCAATATACTTTGCTAATTGATCAAACTGTAGAATACCCTTATTAAAAAAATACAAAACAACGGATTGCAACTCATTTATATGACTTATAAAATCGTTCATATTTTTGTCTATTGTTAAATCTTTAGAAAAATCTATCTGTTCAATCCAGTCTTTATACAATTCATCCGGTTTAAAAAGATATTTCTCTATCTTTTTTGCAAGAAGCCAATTCCACAATATTGAACCGATAGACAAAATTAAATTTAAATATATAAAATATGTTTTTTGGTATATTATGCTAATACCTATACTAAACAATGCAAAAGTTAATAGCGCAGAAATAACCAACAAATATACGCCCTGTACAAATCCTCGTGAAAAATTCTTATATAAAACAACAAATTCATTTTGTATTTTTGACTTAAAATCTATAATTCTAGGGTACATAAATGCTAGAAAACCAATGTATAGCCCTGCAATAATTGACATTATTGTAAAATAATGATTTTCAAGCATTGAATTTAGTGGTTCTATAAAGATATAATTTTCTATAATCATTAAATCACACCTCGGCTTTTATTCATATTGGATTCAGTTTTGCACAAGAAACAACTTAAATCAATCGATTAAAATCACATCATTACACTTGACTCGACTCGGTTTGTAAGCATTCATTGCGTAATCTTAAAAGGAGTCAGATTATGCCTAGATACCCGAATATTACTGTTTCATTAACCAAATATAAAAACAATGAGTTTATGCTAATGCGGTCATGTATAAATGCCCTAAACAAACACGGTTTAGGGCATAAAATTGGACAATTTATCTCGGAAACCAATTTCCATACCTGCGCACAAATTATAGAAATCGCAAGAAATTGGTTTACTGTGATATAGACGGCAGTGCCGTCCAGTCTTTTGTATTGATTTTATTTGTGGTTGCAGAATAAAAATTTTCAACCGCAATTATAAAATCTCTAAAATCTGTATTAGATTCACAAATACGATTTATAATATCCCAATCCAATCCATCGACTTTTACCGCAGGTATAATAATCTGACTCTCTAATGGATTGTCTTTATTTAATTTTATTATACCTATATTATATGCTTTACATAAGATTTGCAGTTCCTTTAGTGCACGTTCATCAATATCCGCTGCAACTAAATACGAATAATTCGCCCACGCCGAATTAGAAACAGTTTGAAAGAAACACTCTCTTACATTTGACATTGTTAACGCAAGTTTAACCTCAAACGACCACAGATCTGTTTCTGAATCATGATAGTGGCGCACACAATTTTTTACATTGGCATCCCAATTATCAGACAAAACCTTTAGACCAACTATATCCGGGAAAAGCCACTTGTTCCCATTTTGACCATTTCGTTTCGAGACCCTCTTCTCGTCTATACGCTTGGCGAACAGATTCATACCATTGGCAAGGAATTCGCATACCAGCGGATATAACCCATGTTCCCTTTGTTCAATCTTTTTATCAGAATTGACGTTTTTAGTTCCAATATAAGCAAACTTTTTAGGGGAATCCGTTGTAACATTTATGGTACCAGGAACTCTATTTTCGGCATTAGCAGAATAAATTTCTCGCACCAACTGCTCAATTTGTGCTGTTTTATTTTTCCCAGACTTCTTCATACGTTCTTTGAAATACGCAGAATTATCCTTTGAAATAAACTCTGCTATCTGTTTAGCGGTATAATACTTCTTGTCCCGCTTCTTTAAAACGCGTTCAATATATTCAACAAATGTTAATGCCGGCATGATCTTTTCCTTTCTTTTTTGCATTTTATACAAAATATACATAAAATAGCAATTTATTCTTTACGCATCTTCTCCCACTTCAAATTTATTACTTGATATACTAAAGAATCGTTCAAAGAATGCCGTTATTTTATCAACAACCACATGCAGCTTATCTGTGATATTATTCTCGGTGCTGAATATAGAGGTTGGTGGCAACAATTTCACAATATCCGTACCTGTGGTTTGAACAGCACCATCACGGAATGCATTTTTAATAAATCTGTACGTCTCTGGTTTGTTTAGATTTTCATGGTCAATTATCTGATTTAATTCAGAAATCCGTGCCCTATTAATAAACTTGTCCCATTCTACATCAACATCAGATCTAGAATTGACAGATTCTATAAACCGCATAATCAAATCTTTTTTGTTACGCAATTCCATACTGGAATCTACCGCCTTACCAATAGAAACCAGCAATTCTTTATCCTTGCAGTTAGAATCGTGGTATTTCTTAATCAAGGCCAAGATATAATCTATATTGATATCCACCTGTTTAACAAGCTCTATTTCGAACACAATATCATCATTCACAGTGGCTTTGTCGCCATCTTTGTGTTTACGAAATTCATTATATAGTTCGATATATACACTTTGGTAATCTTGCAAATCGCGTTCTGGCAAAACATCTTTGCCTTCAAAGTCATCGAAAGCAGTTAGGATGTTCCGCAATCTCAGAATAGCACCATATAATTTTATAAACTCTTTCTGTGCCTTCTCGCCAACAATTTGCTCACCAAGTGGGAATTTGGATTCTAATTCTTTGACCAATTCCATATAACTGGGAACATGTTCGCCATTTTTATCGGTATAACCATCGCTAAAATATTCCGCAAACGTTTTTAGCAACACACTTCCAGCAGCATTTTTATCGCCAAACAATGCCAAACTTTTGTTTGTCGCTTCTTCTAAATTTCTAAAACAAACTATGTTCCCGTATGTCTTGACACTGTTCAATATACGATTAGTTCTGCTGAACGCCTGCAACAGACCATGCATGCGCAGATTCTTATCAACCCACAACGTATTCAGCGTTGTCGCATCAAATCCAGTCAAAAACATATTTACAACAATTAATAAATCCAACTCTCGGTTTTTCATACGAAGTGATACATCCTTATAATAATTCTGAAATTTCTTATCTGACGTATCGTAATTTGTCCCAAACATGCAATTATAGTCTTTAATTGCCCCGTCCAAAAAGTCACGTGATGACGCGTCCAATCCATCTGTACTTTCAGAATTTTCTTCTAAACCACCCTCTTCTTCATTAACCCCAAAACTGTATATGGTCGCAACCTTTAAGCGTCTATCTGACGGCAAATCTGCCATTTGTTTCTTAAATTCGTTATAATAAGCCTTTGCTGCATCAATACTGGCCACACAGAAAATTGAATTAAATCCACGCATAGACACACCAGATTTAACTTCATCTACTTTGTTTTTCCCGGACGCAACCTCTGCAATATTCAATAACTTACGAAAATTATACGCCTTATCATTCCGTTTTGTCTTTTGGCTAAAATGCTCCAAAATATATTTTGTAACTTTTTCAATACGTTCTGGATCCATCAAAACTTTTTCACGGTTAATATTCCAAACCCTTTCATCCTTAATGTCTTCTGCCTCTTTGAAAGTAGATACATATTCCACCCTGAACGGCAATACATTTTTATCGTTTATTGCATTAACAATTGTATACGTATGTAATTGATCTCCAAAGGCTTGTTCGGTAGTTTTCAGACACACATTTCCACCAGACATTGCATTCTCGCCAAATATCGGCGTTCCAGTGAACCCGAACAGATAATATTTATTGAAACTTTTCGTAATAGAGTCGTGCATATCACCAAACTGGGACCTATGACATTCATCAAATATACAAACAATCTCGTCATCAAAAATGGTATGTCCATGGTTTTTCTTGATAAATTTGGCCAACTTTTGAATTGTTGTAATGATAATTTTGGCCTTTGGATCTTCCAGCTGCTTTTTCAAGACGGAAGTATTTGTATTGCTGTTTGCTGCCCCCTTTTCAAATTTATCGTACTCCTTCATTGTTTGATAGTCCAAATCCTTGCGATCAACAACAAACATTACCTTTTTTACAAATGGTAATTTTGTTGCTAACTGCGCAGTCTTGAAACTGGTCAACGTCTTACCAGATCCTGTTGTATGCCACACATATCCACCGGCCTCTACACTGCCATATCGCTTATAATTATGCGATACCTCTATCTTGTTTATAATGCGCTCTGCGGCCACAATTTGATAAGGACGCATTACCATCAACATTTTATCCGATGTAAATACGCAATACTTGGTTAAAATATTTAGGATGGTATGCTTTGCAAAGAATGTTTTTGCAAAATCCATCAAATCCGTTATAGGCTTATTACCGGCATCCGCCCACCAGGATGTAAACTCAAAACTATTACTGGTCTTTTTGCCTTTTTTAGAAGTCGTTAACACCGCTGATTCTTTAATATGCTGATTACGGGTCGTATTACTATAATATTTGGTAAATGTACCATTACTGATCACAAATAATTGAACGTATTCAAACAAACCACTATCTGCCCAGAAACTTTCCCGATTATAACGATTTATTTGATTAAATGCCTCTCGTATATCTACACCACGACGTTTTAATTCAATATGGACCAGCGGTAATCCATTAACCAAGACAGTCACATCATATCGGTTCGCATGAACCCCACTATCTGTTTCGTATTGGTTAATGACTTGCAAATGGTTATTATGAATATTCTCTTTATCAATCAAATCTATGGTTTTAACAATACCATTGTCGCGCGTGAGCAGTTTTTTATAATCTTCCTGTATGGTGAATGTTTTTTCTTCAATGCCGCTGTTTTTATTGGCGATGCATTCTGCAAAGAATCTGTCCCATTCGGAATCTGTAAATTCATAATTATTCAGGCGAGACAATTGGTTGCGCAGATTCTTTATCAAATCAGCATTGGTATGAATATCTAAATACTCGTATGCCTGGGACTGCAATTGACGGATAAATTCACGTTCCAAATCCGCTTCTGATTGATATACAGTTGCACGACGGTCAGATTCTTTGAATTCCGAAACAACCGTACTGTTTGTATTCTGTGCAACCATATTGATTTTTATCATCCCTAAGCCCCTTGATTTTGTTTTTGTGCTTCCAAAAAGCACGCAATTGTTGTTAATAATTTTATTTCTTCGCAATCCATGGTTGCAACATCTATTTCAACCCAGTTCTTGGCGAATTCTTTGGAAAATTCGTCTGCTTGCATTAGCCCCCAGCGCTTGTCCGATGGCGACACACGGTCATTTAAATATGCAAATATTTTTTCCAACTGGTAATATGCCATTTGATGCATTTTTTTTGGCCGAGTGTACAATACCTTTTCCAATGCATCATACAATTTATCATTATCCATCTCATCAATCGCATTACAAATTTCTGGTATTGCGCTTAATGCAACCCGTTGAACTTGGGCAACCGCAACATCATTTTTGCGATTGGTATATGGATATGTCAGCAATGATTTTAACATCGCAACATCATACGTACTTTGATACCGTTCTGTCATAATGGACAAAACATCATCCAATATTAAGCCTGGTTCGCCCAAATCACGCTTGACGGTTCTTTTACGCCAAATATCTTCTTTGTTTTGTATTCCGCGTTCTAATTCATCTATGAGATACGTAATTAAACCATAACGTGCATATACATACGACCTTAGTCCTTTATACGGAAACTGTATTGGAAAACTTTTATGTGAATGAGTTGAATAAACATAAACCCCGATATGTTCCACATCACACAAGGCTCTATTTAACATCAAGCAAGGCGAACAATGTTCATCATGTATTTGTCTTATAAGATGTCCCCGTTTTGTTTCTAATGGGTGTGCAAATGATATCGACCGAATATATTCAACCACGCTATCATCACTTGGAATCTGTTCAGGAGCCAGATTAAACGGTGGATTATAACAAACACAGTCCAAGAACTTTGGCAAATGTCGTTCCAAAGAATTATACTCTAATCCTAAACGACCAAATAAGCACTTTATTACATCTGCGGCAATACATACATGGTTTAAAAGCAATAATTGCTCATCGTTGTTTTTTGGAATATCTGGGTGCGTAATAATATAATCCATACTTTCATCAACCCTGTCCATCATCGCACAAATTACATCATAATTTACTTTTTCTTTTACATCTTCATAAAATATATTGGTTGAATTAACAACATCCCGTAATTTGCCACAAAGATTTTCCATTGGTGCATCCATATTTTTATACCGCTTCTTTAAAATCCAACAATTTATTACGCCAATATTCATACTGTTTGCGACGTGCCTTTAATTCAGCTGGTAACCCAACCGAAATGTCATTAACCAGCGCATCAAATTTATCCAAAATCGCAACAATACGTTCCTGTTCTGCGAGTGGTGGAAGCGGAATTTGGAGGTTTTCTATAACGTTTTTTGACAACCTTGGAACACTAGCTTTTCTTACACCTGATAAGATAACATTGCGTTTAGTCATCAAAAAATGATACAAATAACGCGTAACAATCTCTGATTTATCTTCAAAATAATAACAATCGTCAGCTGCCCAAAATCTTGATGCACTATACCCTATCCCCCCTGCTGCACCTGCCATAATTATAAAAACCGTATTTTCTGAGCAATTATATTTATCAAAGAACCCCAAAGGAATTAAACTATTCTGATAAACAGGAAACATCCCTTCTTCAGATAATTGTGCCTTAACAACGCGAACTCCACGTTTGAACGGTATACCCCCCCCAATTTCATCCATTTTACATCACAGGCGTGGTCGCCCCCTTCGCCAAATGATAACAATTGGTTCCTATAGTATTCGTACTGCTTCTCTCTGGTTTCCAGTTCCTTTTCCAGTTCCGAAAAACTGTCCAGTATGCGCACGATCTCCTGCTGTACCGGCAACGGCGGTACAGGAATTAAAATATTTTTAAGATTTTGCTGGTTGAGCTTGGGGGGTGTGCCACGAACGATATCAGATACATCTGTATTTGATAAAGCATAATATATATATCTGAGTAACACGGACTCATCTAATTCCTTTAAAATATGAGCGTGATTATTAACCCATATTTTCCCTGTTGCCCAATTCAAAACAGGACTTTTATCCTTATTTATAACACTTCCATCCTCTCCAACCAATAAAAAAGTACCATCAAACAAGTATTCGTTTACCCAATCTTGAATACCATTTGCACCATAATAAGGATAATCTCCAGATTGTCGTTTGTCTTTAGAAACCGGTTTGCGCTCATTATCCAAAATATCAACGACCGCCCCAAGTCGCTTACAAACCACCCCGTCAGGACAATATTTTACAATCAAATCATCAATTCTGGACATTACAAAATCTCCTCTAACACTTCATTCATAGACACAAACAGATCAATTTGATTATCTAAATCTGACCATTCCTTCAATCCATGGAACATGTTATTTCTTATCCGATACATTGCCAACAATCCACCAGCAACATTATCTGTTCCGCCACTATTCATAAAAGAACGAATAAGTTCCTTATGTTCTGATCTTAACCCGTTTCCCATAGCTAACTGATGTTGAACATATTCAAAACTATCTATATTAAACGTTACTGCTCTATTTGTTAATGCATTGGCAAATAATTGAAATGCTTCTGAGTTTTCTAATCTATTGCTGATTTCAATCAATTTTTCCGGGTAACAATTGTTACAACATTTATTCTTTTCAAAAATATTCCACAGGATGGCAAACTTACCCACCGCTATGACCGTATTCTGTTCAAAATCCCGTCCATGGATTTTAATCATAATTAGCCCTCTAAATCCGCGACGATCGCATCAATTTGTGAGCGCAATTCTGATTGCTTCTTCACGATTTCTGCAATTTCGGCATTTAACTGCTTAATATCAATCACTTCATCTGTATTCTTAGATTCTATATAGGAAGATACGGACAGGTTGTAATCGTTCTCTGCAATTTCCGAATTCGGTACTAAACGACAGAAATGCTGCAAATCTGCACGGTCTTTGTATGCAGTCAATATTTTTTCAATATTTGCATTATCCAATTTATTTTTATTACCAGAATGAACAAACTGTTCAGATGCATCTATGAACAATGTCTTATTTTCTGTCTTGCTCTTTTTTAACACGATAATACATGTGGCGATAGATACACCAAAGAACAGGTTTTGTGGCAGCTGAATAACACAATCAACATAGTTATTATCAATCAAATATTTACGTATTTTTTGTTCCGCGCCACCACGGTATAAAACACCAGGGAATTCAACAATTGCGGCCGTACCCGACGTCGACAACCACGACAATATATGCATTGTGAATGCCAAATCTGCCTTGGACTTTGGTGCCAGAACGCCCGCCGGTGAAAATCTGGGATCGTTTATCAATGTCGCATCATCATCCCCTGCCCACCGAACAGAATATGGCGGATTTGATACAATCGCATCAAACGGCTCTTCATTACCATGCTGTGGGCTTAACAGCGTATCACCCAATGCGATATCAAATTTATTATAATTAATGTCATGCAAAAACATATTGATACGGCACAGGTTATATGTTGTGATATTTATTTCCTGACCAAAGAATCCAATTCTGACATTATCTTTACCCAAAATTTTTGCAAATTTCAGCAACAGCGATCCCGAACCACACGCCGGGTCATAAACCTTGTTCACTTCCGTTTTGCCAACGGTTACGATTTTCGCCAACAGTTCGGAAACCTCTTGGGGCGTAAAGAATTCTCCACCAGATTTGCCCGCATTAGAGGCATACATATTCATCAAATATTCGTACGCATCCCCAAACGCATCGATGTTATTATCCGAAACCTCGCCCATTTGCAGATCGGCAATTGCCTCTAACAAATTAACCAGCTTCTTGTTACGTTCGATAACTGTCGCACCCAATTTATTGCTGTTTACATCCAAATCTTGAAACAATCCCTTAAAATCCGCTTCGCTGGCGGCACCAATTGCCGAACCTTCGATATTTCTGAAAATTGTAGCCAATGTTTCATTCAAATACGCATCATTCTTGGCACGTTTGCATACATTTTGAAACAGTTCGGATGGTTTAATAAAGAACCCCTTGCTATTGACCGCAAAGGAACGCGCTATTTCCGCTTGCTCGTCCGATATATCAGCGTACTCAAAGTTCGGTTCCACCATACGTTGACGTTCGTTTAAAAACTTTGTCAAATTTTGACTTATAAACCGGTAAAACAATAACCCCAGCACATATTGCTTAAAATCCCAACCATCAACACTGCCGCGCAGGTCATTGGCCATTTGCCATATTGTTTTATGCAATGCTGCTCGTTCTTGTTCACGTGCCATAATATATCCTTTGTTTTTCCAAATGATTATAACAAAAACCAACAGAAAAATCTATAAATATGGGATTTTACCCTTATGCGCAAAAGAACACTATAAAACTTGACTTCTGCCTCTTTGTAAGCATTCATTGCACGACCATAGGAGTGAAATGACATGCCTTATAAAAATCCACCAAAACAGATGCGGTTTAGGCCGGGTATATCAAGCAATCCACTGGGACGGCCGGCGAATATCCCGGATTCTGATGTTTTATACCTAGTGCGGGCGTTGCAGATTATTCTGACCAAGGCCGCCGCACAACTGCGAAATGACGCGAAATCAAAGGCTGACAAATGAAAGCGTTCTTTATGTTGCCCGAAAGCAAATCCGAACTGGAAAAGATGGACTTTGAACAAAAATCCCTGTTGTGGGCGCGATATAGCCCGTATCCATATCGCCGTCAATCACGGGCATTATGGTACTATATACAATGCGAACGCACACACGCCACCATCGCCGCAAAACACACAACAATGCTACGCAAATATATGAATAATCCAGATGAATGCCTAAGTCGCGTGCATAAAAACAAATACCATCTGAACCCGGGCACCACCATCACAAAAACATTCCGCGGTTTGGAATTCAAAGTGACCGTTGGTGAACGGAGTGAATTCATATACAACAACAAAACGTATCGCACCCTGTCCGCCATCGCCAAAGAAATATGCGGCCACAAAGTGTCCGGAAATGACTTCTTTGGACTAACCAATAAAAGGCTAAATCATGCCAAAGATTAAATGCGCCGTATATGTTCGCAAATCCACAGAACATGGGTTGGAACAAGAGTTTAACAGCCTGGATAATCAAGAACAGGCGTGCCGGGCATACATCGCATCACAAGCCTTTAACGATTGGGAATATTATAAGACTTATGCCGATGGTGGTATATCGGGTGGCACGATGGAACGACCGGCCTTAAAACAAATGCTGGATGATATGGCACGCGGATTGGTCAATACCGTTGTGGTGTACAAGGTTGATAGATTGTCGCGATCAATCTTAGACTTCCATAATATGATGCGATATTTTGATAAGCATAATGCAAACTTTGTATCGATTACTCAGTCGTTTGATACATCAACTTCCATGGGCAAATTAACGCTGAATATGCTGCTGTCATTTGCCCAGTTTGAACGTGAAGTGTCAAGTGAACGCGTGCGCGACAAACTGCGTGCCAGTAAAGCCAAAGGAATGTGGATTGGCGGATGCCCACCGTTGGGATACGATATTGTTGATAAAAAGTTGGTTATCAACCCGACCGAGGCCGCACAGATTCAGACCATATTTGAATTATATTTGCAGATGAAATCGGTTCAGGATTTGACCCGGCATTTGCCGACCATTGGAATCTATGCCAAGAAATGGACCACCCATGGTGAGCGCGTTATCGGCGGGAATCCAATCAAGAAAATGGCATTGCACAGAATACTGCGCAGTAAAATATATCTGGGCTATGTAGAATGTAAGGTCACTGGCACAACCGCACGTGGCGAACACGCACCCATTATTACCCAGGAATTATTTGATGCGGTGCAAATGAAACTCGCGAACAATGCAAATCATAAATCAGGGCGAACAAATGGGTCGCCCAATTTATTATCCGGGCGGCTATATAATGCAGACGGCACACGTTTCACAAACCAAAGCACAGTGCGCGCGCATCGCACCACACTTTATTACTATGCCGGGGCGGGCGAATATTTACCCGCGCGGGATGTTGATAAATTGGCCACTGATACGATTGTTGAGTTCCTGAATTCTGATTTAAGCACCCTGCCCGACGCTTTGGCGCATACCCTGAAACAGATTGATTATAGTGGCATGGATTATATGGCGCGGCGGCGCCTGATTCAAACACTTATCCGGCGGGCAATTTATACACCGGGCCAAATAACGTTTTTCATCAATACAGATGCGGATAGCCTGCGGGCATTTATGAGACCTGATTTTATCAACACTCAAAATAACAAAATAGACTTTATGCGTAATGGCGATGAGTTGATTTTAGCGCGGTCGGTGATACTAAATAAATGGACGGGCAGCAATAAGTACAGCGCGGGACGTGCGGGCCTGATGACACGGACCGATAATCACAATATGATTGTTCGGGCGTTCGCAACCGCGTGGCGTTATCGCATGACGTATGAAAAGCATGGCGATTTGGAGTACGTTGTAAAATCCGAACAGACATCGTGGCGCAGTCTGTATCGCTATCTGAATTTGGCATATATGCACCCCGAAAAAGTGAACAATATTTTATCCGGCAAAGAGGTGTGCAGTATGGAAGAAATCTTTGCCATCGCGCCACAGCATCAAATATAACCTAGAAACCACTGCCAGGGCGAAAAAGGGCATTGTATAGAAAGTGGTTTTTATTTGCCGATTTTTGGAATTTCGCGCTATACCATGGATGAGTTATAAATAAAAAGCCCCGATTTCCCGGGGAGTTGCTCGCTGTATGTTTTAACACGCAAAACATAACTGATTCCTGGCGGATGGGGAGGGATTCGAACCCCCGGAAGCATTGCTGCTTCAACGGTTTTCAAGACCGCCGCAATCGACCGCTCTGCCACCCATCCGAAAAACACACGGACCATTTGATGCCGTCATGCGTCCCTATTCTATCCTATTTTTTACGAAACGCAATCGCAAAAATCAATGCACCGGCAAAAAACATCATTGCCGATAATAATTGCCCCATGGTCAGACCCCAACTGGTTAAAAATCCAATTTGGGGATCGGGCGCCCGAAATTGTTCACAGAAAATCCGCGCCACACCATATCCCATGGCCAAAACACCCGACAATGCGCCGGGATGACGCCGCAATCCCGTCCAACGACACAATACATACATTAAAACAAATAAAATCAAACCTTCCGTCGCCGCCTCGTATAATGGACTGGGGTGACGGGGAATCGTGATGGTATCCCCTGCAAAAACAACCCCCCATGGCATATCCGTGGGCCGCCCCATCACTTCTTGGTTAACAAAGTTTGCAATTCGACCAAAGAATAACCCGATGGGGGCGACCACGGCGATCATATCCAAAATACGCCATGGATTTACCCGGGTCCGATGTCCAAACCATAACATCGCCACAATGACACCGATCAATCCGCCATGAAAACTCATCCCGCCATGCCATACGGCAAATATTTCCATCGGATGCGCCAAGAAAAACGATAAATTATAAAACAAAACGTACCCCAACCGGCCGCCCAAAATGACCCCCAAAATGACCGCCGTAAATAGATCATCCATCTGCCCCCGATCCAAATGAATGCCACTGTTACGTTGATGAATCAGCTTTCGAAAAAGCCAATACCCCACAATAAATGCCGCCACATAGGCCAACGCGTACCAGCGCACGTCCATCGGTCCGATTGAAAATGCCACAGGAGAAATAGGATTAATGATGATTGCCATGATAAATTATAATTGTTGTGTTGTTTGATTATGCTCTGTCATGATTTCTGGAACGTGTACTCTTTCCTTTTAATCATTTTCATGCCCGTCTTTTTGCAATTGTTCTTGTGCATTGGTGAAATTCAAAGCCTAGCATTTATTATAACCCGACTTCCACGGGATCAAAATGCTCTTTTATCGCCTAGATTTGCACTTTGCGTTTGTTTTTTTGTTTTCAAATGTGCCCATGATCTATACCTTGGTGAATTGTTATTTATCTTGAAATAATGCCTTTATTATATTATATATTGAATCAATGAACAAGGAGAAACAAAAAACCATGGCAACAAAAACCATATCTGCAAAGAAAACTGTCCGCGCCACGCGCGTTGCATCCACGCCAAAAACGTCTGATGGTATGGGATCATATCTGAAACGCATCTTTGGATTAATGTTTGGTGCGGTGGCGGTAACGGCCCTTACATCTTTTGTAACAATGGCAACACCATTATGGGGCATGTTGATGACCAATACCGGAATGTCGGGATTGTACTATATCCTGTTGTTTGGGGGATTGGCCCTGTCTATCTGGGCCCAGGTACGCGCATTTTCATTAAAACCGGCGACGGCTATATTGCTGTTGGGGGTTTATGCCATTTTAATGGGGATTGTGTTGACGCCGTTATTGTTGTTTGCGGTAATCCAAAATCCATTTACTATTTTGGCGGCATTCGGCATCGCTGCGGCCATGTTCGCATGTATGGCCATGTTTGGATATAAAACCGTGCGGGATTTATCATTCTTGGGAACATTTCTGTTTATGGGAATGATTGGTTTGGTATTGGTTGGATTGGCATCGTTTATTTGGCCCACAATTCTGGGGGGTGCATTTGGAACAATCGTATGTTTGATTGGGGTATTGGTCTTTGCACTGTTTACGGCATACGATATGCAAACCTTGCGCCGGGCCTATGCGTCGATTGGTGATGACACACAAAAGAATCAGTTGGCGGTGTTGGGTGCATTGCATCTGTATATTTCATTCATCGCCATGTTCCAATATGTGCTAAGCCTTTTAAACAGAAACAATTAACATAGCCAACCAAGGAGTATCAAAATGGCTTATAAAGTAGATCCAGCAAAATGCATCGCATGCCATACCTGTATCGGGGCATGTCCGGTTATGGCCATATCCACCGGCGCCGACCAAAAGGCGGTTATTGACCCGGCCAAGTGCATTTCATGTGGCACATGTGCCGCCATATGCCCGGTTAACGCCATTGCGCCGGACCTGGGGCCGACACCAAACCCTGTATCAGAACCAAAATCCAATGATACAAAAACGCCAACGACGCCGGACCTGGGGCCGACACCAAACCCTGTATCAGAACCAAAATCCAATGATACAGAAACGCCAACGGCGCCGGATCAAAAATAAAAAATCCCCCACCAAATGGGGGATTTTTTATACGATTTATTGTACCAATTTATCCACACACCGGATATATCACTTTTTTGGTGCCATCATCTATTGCCATGTGTTCATCCAGAAATAAATGGGACATACCCTGGAATCCAAACGTATGGCACCATTTACCGAAATATATTTTGCATCATACGGGGATCATTGACACCCAATGGGTGGGGAAACATATTGATATTCGATCGCACGAAATACCATCTACCCTATCTACGGATTTCGCCCCTCAACACCCAAAATTAAATACATTATAGAAAACGCCATGAATAACCGCGCCCCTTTATACCCTTTGAAAAAACGACGCCCGATGGCGTCGTTTCTTAATTCGTTTCGGCCCCAAAATCATTTGTACATGTATACGTCGCACCCATAACGCCTTTGATAAATTTCAATTTATCAGCCGGCTTCGTTACACTGACGCTGTTAATACTGCCACATGTTGTAATCATGGCTTTGCACGCATTAAATGCCGGTTCGCATCTTTCTTTGGATATATTATTTTGACTCAAACAAGATGCGACATTTGTCATACATTCTTCGCCATACTCGGCCAATGTTTCATCCTGGGCGGCCTTGATCTGAACCATTGTTCGTTGCAGATATTCTTTGACAACATTATTATCTGCACGATATTTCCGGTCATTAATCGATCCTTCGTATGTGTAATTCTGGCACTTGTTCAAGACACTCATACACATCCCATTATCTTTATTGGTATCGTTATCATGCCACCCAATACGTCGCTGCAAATACAATGAAATATCATTCGACTTGTTTTCTGCATCAAATTCTTCGGCGGTGGTTTTCTCGATATATTCAACCAACGAACTATCCCTAAATGGATTTTTGAACGTATCTCCCTCGCCTTTATACATCCATACAGAATATAAACCGCTACTAGATGAATCGGCCGTATCGGCCACAGGCCCCGGGGTACTGCCAACAACAACCTTGCCGTTTACAATGTATCGACCGGATGGATCCAAACAGTTTTTATACCCCGACCCGCAAATAAAATCATCCTGCATACATTCATCCAACGCGTTTACACATTCACGCAGGTCATATTGATTCTTTTGCTGTGCAACCATCAAACGTGCCCGTTGTAAAACACTTTTCGCGTTACGCACCGTATTTGACATTTGGGTGTTGGCCTCTGACAAACTGCGTTCATAGGTGATACATTGCTTGTCAATTTCCAAATCATATGCATTCGTCACAATCGTTGTATCCACACCCTGGGCCGCACATGTATTTAATACCGATGTCTTGCATCGTGCGGCCGCGGTTTTAAACAGTTCTGTTCCACGCTTATTACTGATGGTGGTGGTACTTGTTCCGGTTCCCAAAAAGTTGCTAAAATCAAATGTTGAACCGTCAATCGTAAAATCAAATAACCCGTTCAGGTCAAACATCCCACCCGACTTTGAATCCGACGCCGTTGTCTTGACATCGACAATCAAATCTTTGATCTTGTCCAAATTGCTTTTTAATGTCGAAGTGTCCGTCGATTGGGACAATTTCAATTCCGCCTCGGTTTGGGTGAATAATGCCTCCATCTCATCCGAACTTAACCCAATGTACTGTATATCTTGGGCCACGTTTTGCAACTCTTCGGTGGCTTGCTTTAACGCGTCCTCGGTTTTTTCATAATTTTTCAAATTGGCACTGCAACTGCATCGTCCCTGATTATCATCCAATACGTTACAGAAATTATCCATGCATGCCGCATATTGCGTCTTGCAATAGTCTGTTAAGGCCAACAAATCTTCCATTTCTGATGTATCGGCAGGCGACGTGGTTGTTTCCGATACGGATACACCCGTTGACACCGCCGTCGATGAAACCGATGGCATTCGCGACGCATTGGACCGCGCACTAACCCGGCCGGTATATAATGGCGTATTAACCGTGTCGGTTTGAACCAACCCCGAACCGGTTCCCCCACGCGGCGTCACCGATTGGGCGGTTGCACTGCGCGCCACAGATGTATTACCCGACGCAACCGAATTGTTACGTACCGCAGATGTTGTCCCCGCCCGCGCGGCGGTGGTCGTGGTTGAAACCCCGGAACGTGCCGTTGTCGTACGTGCCCCAACCGCCCGTGATGTATTGGTTGAACGCGCGTTCGATGTATTTACCATACGTGATGGTGTCCCAGATACCGTGGCCGTGCGTGCCGTAACACCACGCGATACCGTTGTACGCGTTGGTACACCCGATGTTGTTGAACGACGTGTTGTCACATTGGACGTCGTGCCCGCACCCATGGCACGCGACGTGGTCCGCCCCGATGTGGTACGTGGCGCCGCGGCCGGTCCCACCGGCACATTGGCCCGTGGCGCACCCGATGTTCCATCCGTGTTACCCGATGTATCCGTTACGTCTGTATCATCGTCGGACATTCCATCCGACACATCGTCTGCATCCGTGTATTCGATGACCTCATCATAAAAAAACGGCGCCACTTCTGCAAACGACGGCAGAACCAACAGTCCACTTAATACGGCAACTAATCTCTTCATCATCCTTCCATTGAATAGAATAATTTTATCACATCGGCCCCCACAATACAAACACAAAATGCGCCCATTCATAACACCCCACGCCACAAATGAAAAAAATCATAATTATTTTATTTTTTAATGTTTTTAACTTGTCACCTTGGCAATTGTTTATTATAATACCCCCACATATCAACCAAGATACAACAAACACGTAATATGCTAAAAAAACTATCAATGATTTTCTGTGCCCTGCCCTTGGTGGGATGCGCGACGGTGCCCACATCAACACATGACGCACGCCTGGACGGATATACGGCAAAAATCACACCGGCCGATTTTGAATACGACCCCATGACGACCCCAATCGCCGACGTATATCGCACTGAACTTTCGCACCCCGGGCGCAGTGGGGCCACCCTAATCGACGATGGGTTATCGGCATTTATTATCCGGGCGGCATTTGCCCGCATGGCAACGAAAACGATTGATCTGCAAACATATATATACAGTAACGATTTCTCGTCCAAGGTATTGGTTGGCGAATTAAAGAATGCGGCCGATCGCGGGGTTAAGGTACGAATTTTATTGGATGATTATGGCACAAATTCCGACATCGCCGATGTTATGTTATTAAATCAACACCCGAATATAGAGGTTAAAGTATTTAACACCGTTCCCAACCGAACAAAAATCTTGTATTATCCGCAATTTCTGATGGACTTTAACCGGTTAAATTCACGCATGCATAACAAATTATTTGTGGTGGATAACATCGCACTGATCACGGGTGGCCGTAACGTCGGCAGTAATTATTTCTATCCCGAAACCGCGTCGAATTTTTCTGATACCGACGTGCTTTATATTGGCGATATGACACGTTATGCCACAGACAGCTTTAATGACTATTGGAACCACCACTTGGCCATTCCCGCATCGGCATTTCCAAAGGCAAAAACCAAGAAAGCATTAAAAAAACTCGAAGAAAATTTCCAAGAACTGCAACGCAAAACGAAATCCGATCTTCAGGCATATGATACCATTATCAATCTGGCCCAAAATGAATACCGGGCCCGTGGATTTGACTTTAGCTGGGGCCGCGGAAAATTCTTGGCCGATCCCCCGCAAAAGGTGGAAATGTCCATGCGCCAAAAAGAACAATACCAAGGTGATATTATCCGCACCCTGCAACATCTATGGGACACGACCCAGGATTCGGTTTATATATCGGCCGCCTATTTCGTCCCCGGTACGGGTGGTCTGAATCATATGTTACGCGAAGAAAAAGACGGCGTCCATTTAACGATCGTCACAAATTCGTTGGCATCAACAAATGCCCCCACGGTATATGCCAAATGGGAAAAATACCGTCGCCAATTAATTGAATCTGGCGCCGACGTCTATGAATTTATGCTTTCGGCGGAAAATCTGCGGGGACAAAAACACGATCGCGAACGTAAACAGTCCAGTTTTTCTGTCCTGCACAGCAAGACCATCGTTTTCGACGACGATATCTCTTGGATCGGCAGTTTTAACCTGGACCCACGCAGTGCCTATTACAACACCGAAAACGTGACCATTTTCGAAAGTACGGATTTTGCCAAAAAATTGCGCGAAATGATTATGCGTGACACCCAAACATCGTGGCATGTCACCATGGAAAATGATCAACCCGTTTGGACAGGAATGCGGCCGGGCGACACCACCCCACGCGTTTACCACCATTCACCCGACACATCTATCTTTCGCCGCGCGATAAAGGTTATAACCCGTCTTGTTCCGGAAAAATTCGTATAAATAAAAAACGCCCCTTGGGGCGTTTTTTCTTAATCTTGGGGATCATCATGATCGGGAATCATTCGGGCAAAATCATTGATACTGGCCCCGGTTGATGCCAAAATCTTGGATAAACTGTGCATAGATGGCCAACGGGGTTTACCTTCTTTGGAATAACGCTTACTGCGATTAAATGTGGTTGCATCCAAACCGCTGCATTTGGCCAATCCCGAACAAGACATCTGATGCGCGTTCGCAAATTTTTCAATGGCCACCCAAATATCTTCATGCGTCATGTTTTCTCTCCTTTTTGTTTTATCTGTTTAATTACAATAATGAATGGTAAAATAAATCAAAATTACGGTGTATTCGAATGCGCTTTGCCCCACCAACATTGGACAAAAAAAACACCCCCAATACGGGGTAGAGGATAAATCACAACACCCAAAAATTGTATAGGTTTGTTATCCAGAAATCTTTAGATTGGGTCGCGTTTGCCGTAAATTATTCAATGCACATGCCTGCGCCGCGGCAAAGGCATCAGGATTCCATATTTGAAAACCCGCCCCACGCCCAACAAACACCGCCCGATCCGTAATGGCGGCATGCGCCAATAAATCCGCCGGGACAACAATCCGCCCCGTCACATCAAACGCCAACGGACGCGCATCCGCAAACAGCATGGCCGACAAATCATCCAATTCACGGTCAAAAACCCCCATTTTATCGGTGGCGGCGGCCAATTGTTCCATACGGGTCATCGATACCCCTTCGATACAATTTGCCATAAATGACCGGTATAAAACCACACCTTGGAACGCATCACCCATGACCGCGGTGCGAAACGACGCCGGCACGCACAAACGCCCCTTGGCATCCAATCTGTTTTCATAAGATGATAAGAACAGGCCCATTCTTTCACAATCCGTCAATACAAACCATAGCACGGTCCAAATATGGTTGTCAATGACAAACGCATGTCAAATTATGGGATTTCATGGTTTTTAAAATAAAATGATAATAAAATAATTTTTCACTTGACCCGCGATTCGTTTTTATTCTATGATTCGTGTATAGACAAGTAAGGAATCATAAAAAAAGCCCAGAAAACCGATTAAATGCGGGATTCTGCCGATAAACAAAGGGAAGGAAAAAATTGGATTCAGGATTTTGTAAATACAAAATCAGACATCAATTTTTGATTTCGAACCACAATTGGGGGGAATGCATATGCAGAAAAACATCAAAGAAATCATGATTGCCCTGAACAAAGTCCTGACGACGACGGTCTGGGTGAATTCAGCGCGCCAGATCGTATCACTTAGCGACGAATTACAAATCGGTCATAATAACGCACCGCGTTCGATCGAAGATTTGTCGCGTGACGCATTGGTTGGGGCGTACGTATCATTACAGATTCGTACCGACAATTTTGACGTCGCCGCCGAAAGTCTGGAAACCAAGACTTTGGCCATGCGCGTCAAAGAAATGGTCTTTGCAGAGGCGAAAAAGATCATGGACGCCACAGATACCACCGCAACCGATGGTATTGCCCGGGCGGCATAACACAGTTTCCGGAAATCCGGAAGGAGGGGAGCCCCACCGGCCATCGCGCCGGTGGTCTTTTTATTTATGATAAAAAATTGGGGCATTTTTTTGCCCCACTGCAACAACAAATATAATTTCGATATTTCCATCAAACCTATCCGACTTTACGGCGAATTTCACGGATCCGTGCCAAAATTTCACGCATATCAGAATCATCCACCGCACCCCGCATTCGATTATTCAATTCATCGGCCAATACGATGCACAACGTCGCCAATAATGCGTTTTCCGGCAATGGCCCAATTTTATCCAAGATTTGACGTGCACGTGCATCCACCATTTTTCCCAATTCCACCAGACGGGATTCTTGCCCATCTTCGCATCCCATGGGATAATTTTTATTGACAATTGGAATGGAGACCACACTCATTTTAACTTCTTTAATATTGACATTGATTGGTTAATCAAATCCATGGCGGCGGCATTTTTATCACGCATGGTTTTTACCTGTTGGGTCAGAATTGCCACCTCAAGATCTGTTTGCTTGGACGCAGATGTTGCGGCCGAACGCACCTTGGCCACGGTATCTTCCAGTGCGGCTAATTCTTGAAAAATTTGGTGTTTTATATCCGTCATACGTCTTAGTGTAAGACATTTTTTGCATGCGTTCAACATCAAAATATGATATAGTGGTCACAGTACTGGGGGCATTTTTTCATGAAGACAAAAATTATCTATATTTCTGGGGCCGAAGTTTTTAATATCGCCGACATTCGTGCGGCATTTGAAGAGGTGCGGTGTGCCCTCTCGCTGGGGGCGGATACGGTCATGTTTGGTGTACCGGTCGATGCCGATGATGCGATTGCGGGTGCGGGCGCCCCATCAATTCCCAACGATCCGGTCCCAACCACAACAATGCCAACGGATTCCGATATTGCCCCATCATTATCGCCCATAACCAACGATGATATCAACACCAACGAAATGGACGTGATGGCCGAAATGGTAGATGAAACAATATCTTTGGATGATGACAATAACGAAACCGGGGATATAACAATACAAATGGATAACGATCCTGTGATCAACACGACCCCAACCCCGGATACACCGATTCAATCCATCCATGATGACGAACCGATACCGGCACCCAAACCACGCCGCGGACGACCACGCGCCCGATCCATCGAACAAACCCCGGCACAAAATACAACCAACGATGACCTGTCCGATACCGACGCCCCCACCCCAATTACCCCGGCCATCGCCGATGATGACCCGGTGGTTCCGATATTATCCGTGCTGGCGGCGCATGCCGATTCCCCAGATTCGCCCATTGTTGACAATGACATGACATCGGTCCCGGATACCCCCATGACAAATGACATCAAAGATGATGCCGATATCATGGATACCGCCCCCCAAATCACCAGTGTTTCGATCACCGATATTGAATTGGATACCCCCGATGGGGATGCATCATTGGCCATTGCCGATATGATTACTGATGTCGCCCCTACCGACGACACAGAAAAAACATTGGAACAATTGCTGGAAAAAATGACACCACTGGGCGAAGATCACAGTGATGAAATCCCATCATCATTTGATCCAATACCGGAATCATCCCATGATATTCAAATGGATGATACGCCATTGGAACTGGACGCCACAGACGCAACATTAAACCAACTGGCCACTGAATTTGCACAAAACGCAGATAAAATTTCAGACGATGATTCAAACCTAAGTAATGGTCGCGGAAAAATCGGAAAATTAAAAAATATCTTGCCCTTTAAAAAGGCACGCCGCGAAGATCCCGGCATCATGGGCGATCTGTTTGGTTGGGCCGGTATTGCGGCAAATGATGATGAAATTTCTATCCCTGGGTTCTTTACAACCACGGCGGCCAAAAAATAAGGGAATAAATGGAAACGGACCAAGGCGTGAATACGGACGGGGCACTTCGACTGTTAAAAAATGCGGGCTATCATATCACAGGCACGGACGGGTCTTTTATTTATATCGAAGACCCGTCATGTATTTTACGTGGTTTTGAAACATTTATTGAATACGCATGGATCGCAATTTCGGCCATCACGGGAATGTTGTTGTTCGCGTGGGCAATTTCATTAATCCGCGGTGTCAAAAATGACATTATGACCAATGTGCGGAATCTGATTATTATATGTGGAACACTGTCGTTGGCAATGCCCATTGTCAATCTTGTCTTTGGGGGCGACATGGTGGCACGCGGATGCCAAACCATCCGTATTTCTCATAATGACATTATCGATCTGTTAAACAGGCGGCACGCACGGCTTAGTCCACGGGGGGACACCGAACTTTATGAATCCATCGATATCACCGATACCGGTCCCGTCACCGCCAATATTGATATTTCTATTCACACACAACGCCCATCTACGTCCATGCCGGTCGTATCAAATACATCACCGACCATTCCCGATACCACCCAATGGGGCACGGCGGTTTCTGCGCGCCAGCAAAATAATGACGTCATCTATACCACCGCAGATGGACGCCAATTGCGACGCACCGGCGGAACAAATGCATGGCGCAATCAAAACCCGGGCAATATTCGCGATTCTGCATTTACCCGCCGTATGGGGGCAATCGGGGCGGCGAACGGTTTTGCCGTTTTCCCCGATCTGGACACAGGATTACGGGCCATGGGCGCCCTGTTGCGTGGTGGGACATACCGGGAATTAACCATCAAAGATGCCATTGCACGTTATTCCCCGCCCACCGAAAATGATACAAATAATTATCAACGTCGGGTGACTGAATTTTCCGGACTGGATCTGGGATTGCGGATACGTGACCTGTCTGATGATCAATTTTTGGCCCTGTTAAATGCCATGCGTCGGATCGAAGGATGGACCCCGGGCCGTGAAATACCATTATAAAAAACAAAGGGATAAAAACAATGCAACACACACAATCCGGCCGGGCCGCATTATCCGTTTTAATCATCGCCATTATGGTCGTCGGGGCGGGGTTGGGGATTTACCTTTGGTCGCATACCCATCGAACACCGGTGACGGTGCGCGGCATTGCGGGTTCCCCCACCATAATCCCCGATACAGGGAAACAGCGATTTTCCGACGGGTTGGGGACGCCCGACGCATCAACAACATATCCATTGGATGAATTTGGGGCCGGGGTGGCACGCCGTGACATCTTTATGCGTGATATAAACAACGATGGCCACGCCGATCGTATTACCCGAACACGGGTGGAAAATGGAACCGACCATTATTATGATGACTATAAAATCGAACTCTATACTGGCGATGCATATCGTGATATAACGCCGGACAATATGCGTACAATCGAAAGTGCAGATTGCGCCCTGCGCCGGTTTCAATTTGTCTTTCGCCCCACATGGCGCATTATTGAAATTTCCCGTCCATGGCGTGACACATGGATCACCCCCACCATGGCAACACGTTCCACATACCGATTGGTCAATGGGCAAATACGCCGTGGGATATCGGAACCCGTCAAAGAAATATGTAATGTGGCCGATTTATTCTAATCGTCCATTGACGCCACCATCGCCGACACATCTGAACGGGGTTTATTACTGTTTAATAACAAAAACATGTTTTTCGCCGAATAGACCAAATTACCCGATACCAACAAATGATCATATAATTCAACATCGATGGTATGTAACATGGCCTGAAGCGTGCGCGTCAATTCAATATCATCATTTGAAAATGACATATTGGGTGTGGGGTGATTGTGTAACATAATCACCACCCGTGCGCCCAGATCTAAAACCCGTTTTAAAATTTCTTTGGGATAAACCGCGGCCCAATCAACCGTTCCCGAACTGTGCAGATCATCGGCCAACAATCGAAACGTCTTGTCCAGATACAAAATATGAAATTCTTCGATGGTTTTGCCACCCACCAACAATCGACAATAATCCATCAATTGATCTGTTTCATAAAATACAGGTTGCTGTTTCAACGCGCCTTGGTACCCACGCCGCATTAAATCATGCATAATTTTAATATATGTGGCCGCCGATTGCCCCATTCCATCAATTTTAATTAATTCATCAATGGGGGCCATCAACACTTGGTATATTCCACCAAACGTCTGTAATAATTGCCGTGCGACTGGTCGTACGTCACGCCGAGGTATTGCATACCCCAACAATAATTCCATCAATTCATAATCAACCAACTTGGCTGTCAGAAATTTTTCCCGTAACCGTTCGCGGTGGCCATCCCGCCAAGATTTCTTGTCCGTCGTCAACCGATTATCCCCCGCGCGTCTGTTAAATCATTTTTTCTGTAAAAATAATTACGCCATCTTCGGTTATCCCCAATGTGTGTTCCCATTGGGCCGACCATCCACCATCGGTGGTGCGGGCCGTCCAACCGTCGGCATCAATCCGACATGTCGCCGCACCTTCGCATATCATGGGTTCAATGGTAAAGACCAAACCCGGCACCATCTTTACCCGATCCCAACGCGAATCATAAAAATGATAAATCTGGGGATCATCATGCATAACCTTGCCAATGCCATGACCGACAAAATCACGTGATATGGAAAATCCATGGGGTTTAACAACGGCCTCGATCGTTTTGCCAATTTCTGATAATGGTACACCGGGACCACATACCGCAATCGCCGCATTCATGGCATCTTGACACGTTTGAACCAGTTCACGATGTCGGGGTGTTACATGGCCAATCATAAACATGCGCGATGCATCCCCATGAAATCCTTTTAGCTCGGCGGTCAAATCAACATTAACAATATCGCCATCTTTCAAGATCACTTGATCACTGGGGATACCATGAACAATAACATCATTAACCGATGTGCAAATACTTTTCGGATATCCCTGATACCCTAAATCCGATGACCGCGCGCCATTTTCCCGCAAAAATTGTGCAACCATGCGATCAATCTCGCCGGTGGATATGCCGGCCGTAATATGGGGCGTAATAAAATCGAAACAGCGCGCGACCAAATCCCCCACCGCACGCAAACGTTTAAAATCTTTTGGGGCATATACAGATGCTAACATATTAATTCCGCCTTTTGACTGATAATTTTGCGCCCCGCACCGCCAATTTCAATGCAAAGTCGCGCAATAACACTTCGGCCGGCATGCCGGTCGTACGTAATTGTTTTTCAAGTTCGTTTAATCGTACCAAAATTTGGGTAATTTCTGACACCGGCCAAATTTTTACCGCCATATTAAATTTGTCCGCCACTTTCCAAAACAGACGGGGCATCTGACCATCCACCACCGCCGTCAATAATTTTTTAAAATGCCCATCCAGCATGCGAACCAACATATTTGGTTCGGCATTATCATATAATAACCGATCCAGCGCCGTCATCGTTTGATTAATGTAACCCGCCGTCAATGAATATAAAAATTCATCCGTATCCGCGGCCGCCGTATCAGGCAAACACTTTTCCACGTCATCCAATTCGACAATCTTTTTGTCATCAACATATAACGCGATTTTGCCCAAGAACCCACGGGTAATTCCACGATCGCCGCCCAAATGCGTCGTCATGTACGTCATGGCATCGGGTTTAATCTGGGTAATACCGGCGGCAAATAATTCCCGTTGAATTAACGCCCCCAGTGTCCGCGCATCATCGGTATAACATGCCAACGCCGCAACACCATCACCGCCTTCGAATAATGCACGCAATCCCCCACCGGCCCGCAGATCACCCCCACAAACCAACACCGTTGCACATAACCCAGGATGCGCCACCAAATCCGCAATCAATTTCGCATCGCTGTCACCGGCATTGGATATAATTACCATCTTGCGACCACCAAACATGGACGGACTGCAACTTTCGGCGAACAAGGCATCCTGTTTTTCCCGCAAATCCGCCGAATCCAGCGCAAATAAATTATCCTTTTCAATCCCCAGTTTTTCAATCGCCCGATCGCAAAATTCATCCGCCTGGCCGGCATCTGGACCGTATATCAATACCGCCCGAATTTTATCGATGTTGTTGTTAAAATCCGCCTCTTTCCATTTCATTTTTGGCCCGCATCCGTCTGTTCAAATTTACGTGTTTCGGCAATGACATGGGCACCAATACTGTCGGCCAAGACATTAATAACATTGGCCACGGCATTATTGTATGACGCATTCGCCGCCACCAAATAACGGACAAACGCATACGATTCCGATGCATCTTGGTGACCACTGGCAATATTAACACCATCATGGGATAATGTATAATGGGCACTTACCCGCACTTCGCGCCATGATGCATCCCCGGTATTCTGTAACGCCTTGTACGTGGTGACGGGTTCATCCAAATGAACATTTAACGCATAGGGGGCATTGACATCACGCGCCCCACCAAATTTTGCATTTAATGCATTTCGCAATTCAATGCCGTTAATCCCACTGATGGGGGGAACATAAATATCGGTGTCGGTCCCAGAAAACATAGGTGTAAATCCACACCCCCCAAGCATTAAAAACAAAAGACATTTTTTCATCGCGCGTCTGTTCTTTTTTTACTGTTGCAGTTTATGGATATATTAGCTAGACTTTTATCAAATCGCAAGGGGGAATGATGAATATTTTTATTCTGTTTCTGGTGACACTGGTCATGGCGGGATATTATATGTTTTCGGCACCATCAACACGTGTTGAACATCACGAAACCGAATACGCGGTGACCCGTGCCGATATGCGTTCCATTGCCGAATGCACGGCATCGGTCCATGTGGGGGAAATGAATGAAACGCCGTTTGACGATGTATGTGTCACCCAAAACAAGATTCAAACATCACGCATTTGTTTAAACGCCCGCGGGGCGGTCACCAAATGCGAAATCGTGCGCGGGAAAAAACCCGACGCCAGCTATATCGTCACCGCCGCCGCCCCCATTGAACCATCCGATTACAACGCCATGTTGGAAATCATGGAAGAATATTACCCAGACGCCCCCACATTTGGCATTTATAACAATGGCGCAATTATGTCTGGCGCAACCGGAACGCCGGTGGAAATTGCCAAAAATTTGGTTGGCGAAATGAAATTGGAACCCGGCCAATTAATCTATGTCACACAATATGAAATGCCAGATGTTGAAATCCCGTTTGCCACACCCGACGCCGGGGATATAACATGTCCGGGGGGAACCATAAAAACATATCGGTTTGGACGTTGGCAATGTATCGGGATCAATACAAAAACCACATGCGCCGGGGATACCATATGGGATTCCGACACATCCCAATGTGTGCCCGATGATACCCGACGCCCCCTTTGCGCGGAACGCCAGACCGCCGTCATGGTTGATGATGTTTGGGAATGCATCGATCCCTTTTCTGATAAAACATGCCCCACTGGGATGACCGCCCGATTGAATTATACCACATTGGAATGGGAATGCGTGACCGAACCCGTTATTGGTCCAGATGAAAAGAAATGCGAATCCACACGATACAGTGCGGTTTACGGTCCATTGGGGGCCACATTACGGATCCCCACCACATCATGCACCGATTGCGAAGAACCCATAACCGACACCAATACGTGCATCACATATTGTATACCGGCCGCGGCCAAGGTAAATGACCCCAAATGCTATCCGGGGGGCGCCACGTCATGCCGTGGATCAAATCGGGCGTTTTATTTCGGCTTTCCCACACGCGCGTACGCCGCACGGGTCCCCGATGTCGCCGGCCGAAATATCCCATTGGACGATACACATTCCCAAAACAGACGCTTTAATTGCCTGGACTGTGGGGATCGTGGGATCGACACCAAACGATCATTTCCCCCCTATATCGCCGTATGTAATGAATAAATTCATGCCCCCATACGGGATTTAATCATAGATGTCAAGATAAAAGATTTTTTGACATTATTCCTAAAACAGGTCACAATTATTCCTATGCATGTCGATCAAAACGCACTATTGCCAATAATGGGTGGTGTGGGCATGCATCCGGTCTTGCCAATAATGGGGGCCGGCATATTTCATCAAAACGATAAGGAGTTAAATGATGAAAAAATCGATCAAGGCCGCAATTGCTGCGTCCGTATTGGTATCGCCCGCATTCGCGGCAAATATGGAAAATCCATTGTATATGCCCGGTGCACGCGAATTTTATTCGAAACTGTCCAATGGTTTAATGTTAAAGGTCGCCGATGATTCCGACGCCCACAAAGACAAAGGACATGATGGCAAGGTTGAATTTCCGATCATCCGTATCCAAGAAGAATTGGGATTCGGGATCACAAACCGCTGGGCGGTGCACGGATCGGTGCAATACACCCACGATAACGACATCGGCCGGACCGGATTATCGGCGGGCCGTTTGGGGACAACATACCGCGTACTGAAATTGCAAAACGGCCTGATCTGGGACGTGTACGGCGATTTACACCTGGGGGGGCTGGGCGAAATGCGCGGCCAGTATAACATTTCCGGCATGGCATTATCTGGCGCCCAACAACTTGCGATCCAAGGGGAAGTAACCAAACAAATGATTGCTGCTGGGATCACCGACCCGGCAAAAATTGGAGAGGCAGTTCAAAAAGCCGTCGTAGGCACATCGTTAAAAAATGCCCATGGTGTCATTGATTATGATAACTATTCCAACGGGATGTGGGGTTTCCATGTGGGAACCAAGTTCGGCCGCGTATGGAACGAAAAGCTGACAACCAGTGCGTTTGTAGAGGTTCTGCGAACCTTTGGCGACGACAACAGTCGGATCCGCATCGTCGGCGACAATACACCAATTTTAGGGACCAATTCAACGGCGACTTTGCTGGCGGCAATGTATGCCCCATCCGAAGTAACGACTGAATTTAAATCCACGACCGAAATCAGTGCCGGTGCCAATGTGTTCTATCAATGGTCCGATCGTTGGTCTACGGGGGCATGGTTCCGCTATAACAATCATGCGGACCAAGGCATCAAAAAAATCACCACAAATGTGACCCCAGACCTTGAACCGGTCAAGGCGGCGTTGGAACAGAAACTGGCCGATATGAACGACGGGTTTGACGAATACATCGTTGGCCTGTCTGTGGCGCATCAGTTTACCGAACACGCCCAGGTGGCCCTCTATGGCGAATACACATTCGACACGGCGCACGCCCGGTCCCAAAACGGAACGGATGTGAAGGCAGAGGCCGGCGTTCGTGTAAACTTTAAATTCTAAAAAAACTTAGAAAATAAACAAGCATAAAGCATATATTGGACACAACCGGGTCAATGACCCGGTTTTTATATCTTGTCCTGGTTTAGGATTAATATCTCTTTTTTCCTATCATTTTTTATGATATAATAAAGGTAAAAGGAAGATTAAAAACATGAAATTTATACGGATTTCTGCCATTTTGGCCGGTATTGTTATGGCGCCGCACATGGGGGCAGATGCCGCGTATCCCGTCTATCCAAATCGCCAGGTGGCCTATCCCTCGGGGGCGGTCGCGTATCCAACGGCGGTTGGTTACCCACAAAACCGGGCGGTTGTTCAACAAACACCCAACGCCACATCGGCCGCCACCAACAGTGTGGTCGCATCCAGTCCGACCCGCATCACCGGCGCATTGCCACGTATTGGATCGACATCATCGACCGCCGGACGGCAATATTATCAACCGGCCGATTATGACCGCTTGGCCGACAGTGGTCTTTACGTTGGTCTATCGGTTGGGTATTCCGCGGCCGTCATGGGATCAATGTCGGCAGATTATGCCGGCGAACAGAATGCATGGTTCGTCCCGGGCGCATTCCAAGATGCGGATTTTGATGCCGATGGTGTCATCCCGCTTCAGGTTTCTGTCGGTGCCGCCATTAATAACGATTTCCGTGCCGACTTTTCTTATTTGCGTTATTCGGGTCTGTCCTATCCGGGATCGGTTCAAACCTATACCGGGGATGGATATACGACTGCCACGGTTGATGGTGGGGCAATTACAGCCAACGCAACGATGTTAAACGTGTATTATAATATCGATGCCTATACCGGATATTTGGCGGGGGGATCATTGCGACCATACATTGGTTTGGGTGCGGGTATATCATTAAATACCATCGCCGATTATGTGGTTTATGACGGCACCTTGTACGCAGAGGTACCGGATGCAGACCTGCCCAATGTGCCGGCGGGAACATTGACCGCGGTCAAAGACATTTACGCCTATCATAATGGGGGCACGGTCGAACAATTTGCCTTTATGTTAGAGGGCGGAATCACCACCAGCCTGGACGGCGGCATTAAAATGGATTTCTTTGTACGGTATGCCAACCTGGGCAAGGTTAAAACATCGGGCAGTATTATTTTATCCCAAACCGAATTATTGGCCGACGGCCAAGGTGGCGAATACGAGGCCCCGTATGACAGTGTTTTCCACTATACCAATTGGACCGAAAGTGGACGCATTGGGATGGTGGATGTGGGCGTTCGTTTGCGGTTGCAATTCTAAACGATAAATCATGCCGCGCCGCACGGGCGATACGCAAGTGTAAGAGAGAGAATATGAACACAAAATACATCTATGCCCTGGGCACGATACTCTCTGTTATCTGTGCCACAGACACGTTTGCCGCCATTCGCGTGGGTAATTTGTCGCGCAGTTATGCCGACGCCTATAATACCGTAAATACCATCAACGCCCGCGCCACAGAACCCGGCACGGCGACAACCAACGATTTACCGGTGCGCGTGGCCGATGCCGATATGGCATCACGCTTTGCCCGGGGTGATGCCCCGGTGGCCACCCTGGAATCATGTGCACGTGTTTACCCCGATGGCGAATTTATGTGGAATACCCCCACCGTCGGTTCACACGCCGGGGGGGATATGACATGTGTGGCGGTGGTGGAAATGCGCGCCATTAATTCGGGCCTTGGGGGCGAAGATATGGTATTGGCCCGTGCTTATTTGGCGGCCGGCGATACGGTGAAATGTAACATATCGGATTTTCCAGAATCATCCTATACCGTGAATGCCGGCACCATTGAATTTCCGGCCGATGCCGAACCCACCATGGATGATGTTATCCGGGTCATGAATGATGAACAAAAGAAAAATGCCGGTATAAAAATTGCCGCCGGCACGGTTATCGGCGGATTAATGGGCAATATCGCCGGCCAGAACGAAGTGGGCCGGGACGGCCTGATGGGAACCGGCAAAGGAAAAATGCAAGGCACAGCGATCGGGGCATTGTCGGGGGCGGCATTGGTCGCAACCAGCACATATAGCGGAAAAATTGCCGGCGATACCATTTTATCCAGCGGCGTCAATGCCGCCGCCGGCAGTGCCATCGGCAACATGATGGGGGGCGCAAATACGGTTTTGCGCGTTGAAAAATGCACCCTGCCCGATGGGCGATCCACAACATGTCTGTGGGGGGTATTGCAAACGGGCGACCCCATATCACTATCCAATCCCAACGATCCGACGGTTTATTATAATATCAGTACGGGTGACATTGTTCAGTGTAATTCAGATAGTACCCAATGCAACCCCGCATCATTAATCAATATTTTGATTGATGGATACGATGATATGGACACGGCCTATGAAGAACAATTTGAAAAAATCAAAAATGATCCCAATATGCAATATAGCCTGGATAACAATAAAAGAATGTCCCCGGGCTTTTCCGGCAATGCCGATGGCATGTGGGCGCGCGTAACCCGGGCCAGTACCCCGGGGCGTGAAATCATGGCCATGGTATCGGATGTCGAAAACAAAACCTTTGGTATGTCCCCGGCTGATTGGTCTAAATGGCGGCGCAATCACCCGGATGCCCAAATATGGGGTCGGGATAACAAGGGAAATCCCTATACCCTTGGGGAAGAAAAGAATGCCAACAATTATTCTTTGACCAATTTTAACCCGTCAAAAGAATCGGCCAACAACAGCGGTCTACTCGATTATGGCAATCGGGCCCGTATGAAAAACACGATGATTGGTGCCGGGGCGGGCGCTGGCCTGGGGGCATTGGCCGGGTATACCGGTGCCCAGAACGAGGTTGAAGATCGCTGGGTAACAGAGGTACGCCAATACCAAGATTCATTACAAAAAATATATTGCGTTACGGGAAAGCGATTCCTTAGTCATTATAATGACTCTGTATTTATCCCACCGTTGGACCAATAATCCCTTTGCGTGATTCAGGGTTCAGAGTGCAGAGTTCGGATATATCCCCCCTCCCCCGTTCGGGGTACTCCCTCGAGGGAGAAGAACTGTGACTCAGGCTTGTTCGGTCCAGGTTCCCCTCCTGTGGGGGGGGTGGGCGCGAAATCGGGCCCCGCAAAAATTAAAAATTTTTGGGGGTGATACCGACGGGGTGGTCTTTTATTTAGATCCCATACGGGGGAGTTCGTTGTTCCCAATTTTCCCCTTGTCAAAAGTCGTGCAAACGGGTATAATTCCTGGGGTTGGACGTAATTTGACTATGCCTAATCCAAAGGGTGGTTTAGATTAGGCATAATCTTTAAATTAAAAATCCCGGATTTCTGCACTTTCCTTTCCCCCCAACTATGCCTAATCTAAACCACGGTTTTTGGGGCGCAATTATGGCCATTTTGACCGCCACATCGGCCGGTGCTGCGACATGCGATCCGGGGTATTATATGGAAAGTGGGTCATGCACCAAATGCAAAACAGGTTTTTATTGCCCCGGTGATGATACCGCCCACACATGCCCAACCGATACAACCGATTGGCGTAAAATATTTTCCAATTTGGGTCATACTGTCCAAGAATTTGGAAAAACCAAATATATGTCTTGGTGTATTAATTGCCCGATAAGTGCCCCCCAACATTGCGTTGTGGGATTTGACGCAACCACGACCACCGGCGTCGTATATGTTGAACAACCATTTACAGGAACAGATTATCATTTAAACAATGATTTTTATTGGTATATGGCCAAAGATGGATATTATTTATCCCCCTATCGATCAACAAGTTCCCGCGTATGGTACAGAGGAACCAAATCATGCACCAATGCCCCCGCGCACGCGCACTATACCGGACCCGGCACGCCCGACGCGCCGGATGGATCGGTTCTGGACGCCAATGATTGCCCGTGGGAATGTGACGATGGGTTTGGGCGCGTCGGGGACGAATGTAAACCGTTATGCAATGCGGGCATTACCCATATCCACGCCGGAACCACCACCGCGCCTTTGTTCCCGGTTAAATATACGACGCCGACACTTGTCATCCGGACACTGGGCGGCATCTGTTACGGAAACTTGACGCCGGGCAACGGCAATGGGGTCAACGTGACCGTCGCCGGCACAACATATCGGATGGAATAATGTAAACAACGCCCGTTGATCGGATTAATAATGATATCGTTTGGGGTCAATCATTGGAAATATGTAACACAACAAGGACCCCATATGGAATATAACCATAATAATAATCCTTTAACCAACGTAAAAATCCGCCCAATGTCGGATTTTTTAATCTACATTCGATTCTAACAATTTCTTTTTAATGGGTGCCAACTTTTTAACACGTGTTTCAATTTTTTTATAAACATCCGATTTTGTCAGATCCAGCGCACTGCGTATCGCATTCGAAAATGCCAAGGCATCACTGTTGCCATGGGTTTTGATGGCAAATCCCCGCAATCCTAAAAACATGGCCCCGGCATAAGACCGTGGATCAATCTTATGCTTTAACCGTTTAAATACATGCACCAAAAAGAACGCCCCAATAATGGCCAAAAAGGATTTCTTGAGATTATCCATCAAAACCCGTTTAATTAACTTGGCCGTGCCTTCGACGGTCTTTAACACGATATTTCCGGTAAATCCATCGGTAACAACCACTTGAACATCACCGGCACTAATATCTGTACCTTCGACAAAGCCAATGTATTTATAGGGCAATTTTGATTTATTTTCCATCAGCAATTTATTCAACCGCTGCAGTGTTTCATTACCCTTGGTGTCTTCTTCGCCAATGTTTAAAATCCCCAGTTTTGGATTCGGCATATGCCCGATTACTTCGGCATAAACACTGCCCAGAACGGAAAAATCAAACAAATTTTCCGCATCGCATTGGACATTTGCCCCCAGATCCAACATTACCACCCGTGAATCACCACCGCCCGACGGCAACATTGTGGTAATCGCCGGACGCGATATACCATCAACCGTCTTTAGTGCCAATTTCGCCAGTGACATTAACACCCCGGTGTTACCGGCACTGATCACGGCCGAAGAATTCCCTTCACGCACATCTTTGATGGCCATGTACATCGATGTGTTTTGGGCGTGACGAATGACATCACGCACCTTGTCTGTGCCCTTGATCGCATCTGGGGCATGAATGATTTCACAATGGCGGGCCACACGGGGATATTTCATCATCATCCGCCGCAAAACCTTTTCATCACCGAATACACGGAAAAATACCATGTCTTCGCCATATTGGAACAAAAATTGATTCATTCCGCCCAAGACAGCCGCCGGTGCCTTGTCGCCCCCCATTGCATCAATTGAAATAATTTGTTTTTCGCCCGACATTTTATATAAAAAAAGCAGAAGGCATTAACCCATCCACTTCTGCTTATACCATTTGATTCAAAAAATTATTTTGCCCCGCACGCCGGACAAATGTGGTGCGGACGTTTCTTTTCCCCACATGCCTTGCACACGGTCGACGGCATGACGGATAATGCATCGTGCGAACGACGTTGTGCGCTACGTGCTTTACTTGTTTTACTTTTTGGCGTTGCCATTTTACAATCCTTTTAATGTTTAAACGTTTATATTTTATTAAAAACTTCCGCTTTTGCAAGAAAAAGTTTAATCTGAAATAACCTGGGCAACAAACAGTCCATGATTGTGCATTAAACCAATCACCGCACTATGATCGTCCAGTCCCAAGTAAAATCGATATCCCGCCCGTTCCAGATCGGAAACAACGGCCACCTTATACTCGGCCGTGGTACCGGGATAATCTTGGGGTTTACAAAAAACGCGTTTACGAACATTGGGCAATAAACGATCAATCATGGCGTTTACTTTGTCCTGGCCGATGGCCCAACGACCGGTGATAAAAACAATGGTAAAATCGCGCCCCAATGTCTGCAAGACACGAACCATATTTTCGTTTGGTTCACCAAATTTGTCATAGTTTGGGATCGCAAACTTTTTTGTCACCACCCCATCTATATCACAAAAAATTGCCGCTGTTTCCATCATGCGTTTTTTATGATACCCGGTGTTTTGGGCCGGGTATCATCCAGATGTTATATATCCAACAATTGTTGGTGATCACCACCTTCGCGGGCCAACTTTTCTGCCTTTTCTTCGGCCTTGGCGATTTCACGCACACGCCGGACATAGGCACCGGTACCCACCGGGATCAACCGACCCACAATCAGGTTTTCATTAATCCCAACCAATTTGTCGGTTGCACCACTGATGGCGGCATCAACCAAAACCTTGGTTGTCTGTTGGAACGACGCGTTGGAAATAAATGACCGTGACGTCAATGATGCCCGTGTCAATCCAACCAGAACCTGGGACGCTTCGGCGGCACGACCACCGTCACGGACGACGCGTGCATTTTCTTCTTCGAAATCAACACGATCAACCACCTGACCCATCAAGAATCCTGTATCACCCGGATTAATAACTTCGACACGACGCGTCATTTCACGAATGACAATTTCTAAATGCTTGTCATTAATGACCACGCCCTGCAGACGATAAACCTGTTGGATTTGATCAACCATAAACGTTGCCAATGCTTTCTGGCCCAAGATACGCAAAATATCTTGAGGTACTGGATCACCATCAACCAACTTTTCGGCCTTTTTGACGGTGTCACCACTGCGTACCAACAGGTTGGTTCCCTTTGGCACGGCATATTCCACCGGCGCAGTACCATCATCGGGTTCAATGCGAATGATAATCTTGCTCTTGGCATCTTCCAATTCAATGGTACCATCAATTTCTGCTAGCAAGGCGGGATTCGTCGGACGGCGCACTTCTAATAATTCTTCAACACGCGGCAATCCACCGGTAATATCGCTGGTACGTTTGGTCTGAACCGGAATCCGTGCCAAAACATCACCCGCCGATACACGATCGCCATTGGCCACGTTTAACACCGAATAAATAGGCAAGAGATATTCTGCAATCTTTTTCCCACCCAACGATATAACGTTACCATTATCGTCAACCAACGTTACCGCCGGCTTTAACGCTTTTTTGGTGTTTGTTTTCCAATTAATCACCTTGCGCGAAACAATTCCGGTCATGGCATCAACTTCTTCTTGGTACGATACATTTTCGACCAAATCGTTAAATGCAACAACCCCGTCTTTTTCCGCAATGATAATGTTGGAATACGGATCCCATTCGGCAACCTTGGCACCTTTGTCCACCATGTCACCATCATTGACAATCAACATGGATGCATATGGCAACGCGGCCGTAAACAGTTTGGCCCCCTTGTCATCAACCACCGCCAATTCACCGTTACGTGACAAGACAACCACGCGCCCCGCCGAATTCTTGATGGTGTTTACACCATTCAATTGAATCTTGCCGGCAACCGGTACTTCGATAAAGTGACTTTCGGCACCCCCAGACGCAATACCCCCAATATGGAAGGTACGCAACGTCAACTGGGTCCCGGGTTCACCAATCGATTGACCGGCAATAACACCAACGGCTTCGCCAACATGGACCAATGTCCCGCGTGACAAATCCATACCATAACATTTGGCACACAATCCATCACTGCAACATGTTAACACACTGCGAACATCAACCGATGGCAAGCCTGATTCATTAATTTTCTTGGCCGCAGATTTTGTAATCAATTCGCCCGCCGGCACAATCAATTCTTTGGTGATCGGATGAATCACATCATGCGCCGCCGTGCGTCCCAATACAACATCCCCCAACGCCACCGACAGGGTTGATCCCTGGTACACGGGTTTGGCGGTGATGTATTCGGTGGTTCCACAATCGTGTTCTGTAATCACGGTATTTTGGGCCAATTCAACCAAACGCCGTGTCAAATACCCCGCATCCGCGGTCTTTAACGCGGTGTCCGACATACCTTTACGCGCACCGTGGGTTGATGTAAAGTATTCCGACATCGTCAAACCTTCTTTAAAGTTTGAAATAATCGGCACTTCGATAATCGATCCGTCAGGTTTCTGCATCATACCACGCATACCGGCCAACTGCTGAATCTGACCTTTGGATCCACGGGCCCCCGACAACGCCATCATCAGAATTGAATTCCAATTGTCGCCCGTCGTCTTGCCCAACGCCGCATAGGCCAAATCCCCCAGTTTATCGGTGGTCTTTTGCCACAAATCAACCAGTTTATTGTACCGTTCCCCATTACTCAGCAACCCATTCTGATACTGTTCTTCGATTTCTTGGGCCTGCTTTTCTGCGGCGGCAATCATGTCTTTTTTCTCTTCGGGAATAACAATATCGTTAAACCCAATGGAAATACCACTGCGGGCGGCCTGTTCAAACCCAGTGTTCTTTAACGCGTCCGCCAACAGAATCATTTCCTTGTCCCCGCAACGTTCATACGTCGTTGCCAACAAGGCCTTGATTTCTTTCACCGGCATGACTTTGTTCACCAGATCAAACGGCATTTTGTCCGATTTCGGCAACAATTCACCCAAAATCATACGACCGGCCGTGGTCTTGTACGTTTTACCGTTAATACGGGCCACAATCGGCGTATGCAGGGTAATCGATTTGTTTTCCAACGCCAATTGCACTTCGTCCATATTGGCAAAGCGCGGCGATTTTTCATCGTGTTCCCCGTTGATCAAACTGATGTAATAAACACCCAATACCATGTCTTGGGATGGTACACACATCGGGTCACCATTGGCCGGGGACAAGACGTTGTTGGATGACAGCATCAATGTTCGTGCTTCTAATTGCGCCTCTAATGAAATTGGCACATGCACCGACATCTGGTCCCCGTCAAAGTCGGCATTAAATCCCTTACACACCAATGGGTGCAGACGAATAGCTTTGCCTTCGATCAATACCGGTTCAAACGCCAACATCGACAAACGGTGCAACGACGGCGCACGATTCAACAGAACCGGATGTTGATAAATCACTTTTTCCAGGATTTCCCACACAATTTCTTCGCCGTTTTCCACCATTTTGCGTGCGGTTTTTAACGTATTGGCATAATCGCCGGCCAACAAACGTGCATACACAAATGGCTTAAACAATTCCAGTGCCATCGTCTTGGGCAATCCGACTTGATGTAATTTCAATGTCGGTCCCGACACAATCACACTACGCCCAGAATAATCCACACGTTTCCCCAACATGTTCATACGGAAACGTCCCGATTTCCCACGCAATGAATCAGACAAAGATTTCAAAGGCCGCCGATTCTGTGATACCATGGGGCGTGCCTTGTGCCCATTATCAAACAGGGAATCCACCGCTTCTTGTAACATACGTTTTTCATTGCGAACAATGATTTCCGGGGCATGCATGTCCATAAACTTTTTCAAACGATTGTTACGAATAATCACGCGCCGATACAAATCGTTTAAATCAGATGCCGTCACATGTCCCGCATCCAGCGTCACCAACGGACGCATATCTGGCGGAATCACGGGAATAATATCGGGCAACATCCACGCCGGATCCGTCTTGGAATCCAGAAACGCTTCGACCAATTTCAATTGCTTGATTAATCCCTTGCGCTTGGTTTCAGATTTGGTTTCGGCCAATTCTGCACGCAAACGGCGACGTTCGTCCCCCATGTCCAGATTGGCAATAATGTTACGGATCCCTTCGGCCCCAATGCCAACATGAAACGCATCCGCGCCAAATTCTTCGACCGCGGCCTGGTATTCATCTTCGCTGATAACGTCATACATTTTCAGCGATGTCAACCCCGGTTCCGTCACGATATAGGCATCGTAATAAATAACCTGTTCCAACTTTTTCTGGGGCAAATTGTTCAAGAGTGTCGCAATCTTGCCCTCTCTCATAAACCATGTGTGTGAAACCGGCATCGCCAATTTGATATGCCCCATACGTTCACGACGGACCGACGACGGGCCAATTTCCACCATACACTTTTCGCACGTAATCCCACGGAATTTGATACGCTTGTACTTGCCACAGGCACATTCATAATCTTTGACTGGACCGAAAATCCGTTGACAGAACAACCCATCCGCCTCTGGCTTTAACGAATGATAATTGATTGTTTCGGGCTTTTTCACCTCTCCATGGGACCAAGACAGAATTTCTTCGGGTGACGCAATCGTAATCCGCAATGCGTCGAATTGTTCCTTGGTTTCGATTTGTCCGAAAATTTTTTGCAACATATTTGTCATTAATGTTCCTTTTTATTTCTGATTTATGACCTGATTTATGATGTGTTCTTGGATTTGGGTTGCCCCCAATCCAAGAACCATAAACCAGAAATTAATCAATCTTCTTCGGCGTCATGGCCAGCCCCAGCCCCTTTAATTCGCGTACAAACACGTTAAAGGCTTCTGGTGTACCGGTCTGGATGTCGTCACTGCCGGAAATGATGGATTCGTACATCTTGTTGCGCCCGGTAATATCGTCGGATTTAACCGTCAACATTTCGCGTAACAAATGTGCCGCCCCATGCGCTTCCAGTGCCCATACCTCCATTTCACCCAAGCGCTGGCCACCCATATGGGCCTTACCGGACAAGGGCTGTTGGGTCACCAGTGAATAGTTCCCAATCGAACGGGCGTGAATCTTTTCATCCACAAAGTGATGCAATTTCAACATATACATCACCCCCACCGTTACGGGACGTGCGAACTTTTCACCCGTCATCCCGTCATAAAGGTCGAATTGGCCCGTTTCTGGCAATTTTGCCAATTTCAACATCGCCCGGATGTCTTCGGGTGTCGCCCCGTCAAATGTCGGCGTTGCCATCGGTACCCCGGATTTCAACAACGCGGCTTCGGCGCGGACATCGGTATCTGTCATTTTTTCCAGTTTTTCCGCAACATCCTTGCCATAGACCTTGCCCATAATATGGCGCAGGTCATCTGTCACCGCCCGCTTTTGCTTGACTTCTTCCAGGGTGGCACCAATCTGTTCACCCAACGTGCGCGCCGCCATCCCTAAATGGGTTTCCAGAATCTGACCAATGTTCATACGCGACGGCACACCCAACGGATTCAAGACAATATCCACCGGTGTTCCATCCGCCAAATACGGCATGTCTTCAATCGGCACAACCTTGGATACAATACCCTTGTTCCCATGACGGCCGGCCATTTTATCCCCGGGTTGCAACTTCATCTTGTGTGCGATGTACACCTTGACTTCTTTTAACACACCCGCGTTCAGCGAATTGCTCTCGGTCGCCTTGGCCACTTCGGCATCCGCTTTGTCATTTAATGCCTTTAACTTGATCACATGCTGTTCACGCAATTCGTCAATCTTGGCCTGTACTTCTTTGTTGCGAACAACAATTTTTTTCATATCCGCGGGTCGAATGCCTTCGAACACTTCACCGGTTAACTTTTTGCCCACAAACGGCTTTACGCTGCCTGTGCCGGAATCAATGACAATCCCTTCGGCAATCTGAAAGACCTGATCGGCAAAGCTTTTTTCAATAATATTGGTTTCTTCTTCGCGATCTTTGTTGATCTGTTCAATTTTCTGCAATTCGATCATCTGGGTGCGTTCGTCTTTCTTAACCCCGTGGCGGGTCAAAACGTTCACACCAATAACGGTTCCTTCTTCGTTCGGCCCCACACGCAAAGATGTATCTTTGACATTTAATGCCTTTTCCCCAAAGATATTACGCAACAACGCTTCTTCGGGCGTAAGGAGTGTTTCTGATTTTGGCGATACACGCCCCACCAGAATATCCCCCTGTTTCACACGGGCACCCACATAGATAATCCCCGATTCGTCCAGATTCTTTAACGCTTCTTCGCTCACATTTGGGATATCGCGGGTCAAACTTTCGGGGCCCAATTGGGTATCACGAACCTTAAATTCTTTTTCCACAATTTTTACCGACGTAAAGACGTCATCACGGGAAATGCGTTCGGAAATCACAATTGAATCTTCGTAATTATACCCACGCCACGGCATAAAGGCCACCAAGACATTGCGTCCCAATGCCAATTCACCGTAATTCATCGACGATCCGTCGGCAATAATGTCACCGGCCGATACGCGATCCCCCACCTTTACCAAAGGTTTTTGGTGGATCAGTGTTTCACTGTTCGAGCGTTCAAATTTTTCCAAATTGTAAATATCGACACCCGTCACGACATTGCGGCTGTTCATGCATTTTACCACAATACGATTGGCATCAACCGATTCAACAACCCCGCTGTGCTTGGCCACAACCCCGGTGCGGGAATCACGGGCCACTTCGCGTTCAATACCGGTCCCAACCAATGGTGCATCCACGCGTAACAACGGCACCGCCTGGCGTTGCATGTTCGATCCCATCAATGCGCGGTTCGCGTCGTCCGATTCCACGAACGGTATCAGACCCGTTGCAATGGACATCACCTGACGCGGTTCAACGTCAATCAGATCGATTTCTTCCTTTGGCACCATGGTAAATTCGCCATCAACACGCGCGGTAACCATATCTTCGGCCAAACTACCTGTTGATGTTGTCGGCGTATTTCCTTGGGCAATTTTATGACCCAATTCTTCGTCCGCCGTCAAATAAACCATCTTGTCTGTGATTTTGGCATTTTCAACGACATAATACGGCGTTTCAATAAACCCATAGGGATTGACACGCGCATACGTGGCCAAATGGTTAATCAGCCCAATATTCGCACCTTCTGGTGTATGAATCGGGCACAAACGACCATAGTGTGTCGGATGCACGTCACGAACATCAATCCCGGCACGGTCACGATTTAATCCCCCCGGCCCCAGCGCAGAAATACGCCGTTTATGTTCCAATTCCGCCAATGGATTATATGCATCCATAAATTGAGATAATTGGGATGTTCCCAAAAATTCTGAAACCAATGACATCAATGGTTTGACATTAATGACATCTTGGGGTTGCATATTGGCAATGTTGGGACTGGACAACGCTTCGCGGACCAAACGTTCAATACGAACCATCCCGGTACGGAAATTTTGTTCCAACAATTCACCCACCGTCCGCACACGGCGATTCGACAGGTTGTCAATATCATCAATGGTGTCCTTGCGGTCAATAATGTTGGTCAATGTCTTTAACACCGCCAAGAAATCCGCCTTGGTCAACAAACGTTCATCTTCGGGACGCTTGCCCGATTCGATCTTTAAACGCTTGTTCATTTTAAAACGACCCACCGCCGATAAATCATAGTATGCCGGATCAAAGCCTTGGCGCTGGAACAGGTTAATCGCCGCCTCTAATGTGGGACGTTCACCGGGACGAATAATGTTGTAAATTTCGATCAAGGCTTCTTCACGATTGGTCGTTTTGTCCGCCACCAATGTGTTACGCATATGTGCACTAACGGTGGTGTTATCAATCGCGATCAAGGATATATTTTTGATATCACGCTTTTCCAGATCGTTTAAAACCTCTTCGGTGATTTCTGTGCCGGCGGGGTAAATAACATCGCCCCCCTGGGTGATGGGATCAAATAAATATTCACCGATCAATCCTTCGGATGCCATGGCATATTGTTTGGCCGCCATAATCTTGGCCAAACGTTTTGCATTTAAACGATCGCCCTTGGCCGCCAATTCTTTGTTATCTTTGGGATTAATAATGTCATAGTTCAAACGATATTTTTCCAATCCTTCAAACGATGCCACATCACCAACCCACATTTTACCATCAAATGCCAATGGCAATTTCTTGTAAAATGCCCCCAAGATTTCCGTATCAGACATACCGTGAATGGTCGTCTTGCGTGGGTCGGCCACCCATTTCTTTTCGTCTTCGGCCGACGGCAAACACCGCAACAGTACGGTTGCCGGCACCTTGCGACGTCGATCAATACGGGCATAAATGACGCCCTTGGCTTCTTCGAAATCAATCCATGAACCGTGTTCGGGAATGATACGCGCTGTATACGTAATGGGATTTCCGGCGACCTTGGATTCTTTGGTCGTACCGAACACAACTCCTTGGGCGCGATGCATCTGGGAAACAATAACACGTTCCACCCCTGATGCGATAAAACTACCGCGTTCGGTCATCAACGGCACTTCGCCCATAAATATTTCTTGTTCTTTGATGTCGCGCAACGTTTTTTTGCCGTCTTCGGCGACATCCCATAAAATTAATCTCAGCTTCAGTTTCAGTCTGCTGGAATATGTCATATTACGCAGCATGCATTCTTTAACATTATACACCGGCTTGTCCAGCGTATATTCCACGAATTCCAGGTCGGCCACACCGGTATAATCCTTGATCGGGAACATGGATGCGAATACGTTTTGCAGACCGATATTCTTGCGATTCTGGGGATCAACATCCGCCTGCAAGAAATCTTTGTACGAATTATATTGAATTTCAACCAAATCAGGAAGCGGAGTTTGCAAAAAACCATTACCAAAAATTTTCAAACGTCTCTGGAGAATTGCCATGTTTTGAATCCTTTTCTTACTCTGTGTTTTGCAAACGAAAAAAGTATATACCTTTTACGCCTGTACGTCCGCCTGGGATATACAGCATCCCAGACGGACGGCGAATCGCATATGTGTGCGATTTTTCTTTTGTCGGGAAACCACTGTTTCCCTGGGTCAAATTATTTTAATTCAACCTTGGCACCTGCGCCTTCTAACGTCGCCTTTAATTTTTCGGCTTCGTCTTTGGCAACCGCTTCTTTAACGGTTTTCGGTGCCCCTTCGACCAAGGCTTTGGCTTCGCCCAGGCCCAGACCCGTGATATCTTTCACGGCCTTGATCACCGCTAATTTGTTCGCGCCGGCATCTGCCAAGACAACGTCAAATTCGCTCTTTTCTTCTGTTGCGGCGGCTGCCGGACCGGCGGCAACGGCCACCGCGGCGGCGGCGCTAACGCCCCATGTTTCTTCCAACGCCTTGGACAGTTCAACTGCTTCCAAAACGGTCAATTTGGACAATTCTTCAACTAATTTCTGAATGTCTGCCATTTTTTAGCTCCTATTCGGTAATATATCAGAATGTGTTCATTCCGGTTATTGTTGTTCTTTTTTTCCATACTCTGCGGAAACGCGGGCCAAACGCGACGCCGGTTCAACCAAGATACGCGCAATTGTACCACGAATTTCCAACAAGGACGGAAGCTTGGATAACTGCATAACGCCGTCCGGCCCCAGCAAATCTGCATCCATCTTTCCCCCAACAATCGTCAGGTTCGGATGTTCTTCGGCAAATTTCGCCAGAACCTTGGTGACCGCCAAGGCATCTGTCGCAATTGCGACCGCCGTTGGACGTTTCATCAAACTGGACACTGGTGCAAAATCGGTGTCGGCCAAGGCCAACTTCATCAGACGGTTCTTGACCACGCGGAACAAAGAAACCAATGGGCGCAATTCATTACGCAACCCTTCCATTTCTTTCACGGTTAACCCGTGGTTTTCAATAACGAAAACACCGTTTGCTTGCTTCAGGGACGACTGCAACGCTGAAATCAGATCTGATTTTTCTTCGCGTTTCATTTTGTCATTTTCCTTCGCTTCGTTTTGTTAACTTTCCATGCCGGTTTCCCGGTATGGGGCTGCTTTCCTGCCCCAAAGAATTTTTTCTTTGTCTATGATGGAAATTAAGTCCCGCGCACCGCTATTGCTTTGCCGAAACACCATCAGTCTTGGACAGAAATCTCTTATCAGAATTCAGAATGCAGGTGTCCAGAGTTCTGTTATATTCCATTTTGCATCCGAACTCTGCACTCTGAAAACCAAATACTTATTTCGCATCTACCTTCAGACCCGGTCCCTGGGTTGTCGATACACAAACACCCAAGATATATTGACCCTTGGTCGATGCAGGCTTGATCTTTTTCAATTGTTCAATCAATGCCGTTGCATTTTCCACCAATTGATCTGTGGTAAATGACATTTTGCCAACACCTGCGTGGATAATACCTTTCTTTTCCGCACGGTATTCAATTTGGCCCGCCTTGGCGATCGCAACCGCTTCGGCCACATTGTTCGTCACCGTTCCCAATTTCGGGTTCGGCATCAAACCTTTGGGGCCCAAAACACGTGCCACTTTGGACATTTTCGGCATCATGTCGGGGGTCGCAATCACGCGATCGAAATTAATTTCGCCCGCCGCCACTTTTTCAATCAGGTCTTCGCCACCAACCACGTCGGCACCCGCTTTTTTGGCGGCATCGGCCGCATCCATCGTAAAGACGGCAACGCGTACTGATTTTCCGGTACCATGCGGCAATGACAACATACCACGAATGTTTTGATCGGCCTTGGTCACATCAATACCCAAACGGATCGCCAATTCCAGGCTTTCGTCGAACTTCTTGGATGCATACCCGCGCAATGTTTCAATTGCATCGGCCAAAGAATAAACCTTGTCCGTATCCAGGTTGGCCCATGTCTGCTTTCTTTTCGTGACTTTCATATCTTATTCCTCCACCTTGACGCCCATTGAACGGCATTGACCCGCAACAATATTCATTGCAGATTCAATGGTAGAGCAATTCAGGTCCGGCATCTTTGCCTCTGCAATTTCGCGGATCTGATTCTTGGTAATTGTGCCAACAAAATCGCGGCCCGGTTTTTTCGACCCCAGTTTCAACTTTAATGCCTTTTTAATATAATAAGACACTGGGGGCAACTTCATAATAAATTCAAAGCTGCGATCGGTATAAACCGTGATAATACACGGAATCGGCATACCCGGTTCTTTGTCCGCCGTTTTGTCATTAAATTGTTTGCAGAATTCGGCGATATTTACACCCGCCGCCCCTAACGCCGGCCCAATCGGTGGCGCTGGGTTTGCTTGCTTGGCCGGGACGACCAGTTTGACCAGTCCCTTGACTTCTTTCTTTGCCATTTTTCACTCCTATTTCGGTTCGTGTTGCGGTACGATATGGCGTATCTACCGCATATTCCGGTTACCCGGGGGTTGTGATTTTATCGCAACTTTTGCAAAAAACCACAAAAAACTTTACCTTATGGGCATTTTATACCCACAAACACAATGTCTATATCCGTTCCACCTGAACAAAGTCCAATTCTACGCTTGTTTCGCGCCCAAAGACCAAAATCGTTACCGTCATTTTTTGCTTGATATTATCAACTTCGGACACAATACCGTTAAAATTGGCAAACGGCCCATCGATTACATGAACTTCTTGTCCAACCTCATATACAACATCTTCCATGACAACCGCCCCTTCTTCGACCTGCTTTTGCAGACGACGGGCTTCATCCTCGGTCACGGCCACAGGTTTGTTCTTTTGACCCAAGAACATAACCACCTGGGGCATTAATTTCACCAACGAAAACGTTTCATTGGTCATAACCATCTGAACGACAATATATCCTGGGAAAAACTTTTTTTCTGATTTAACGCGTTTACCCCCTTTAACCTCGGTCACTTCGCGCGTCGGCACCAAAATTTCACCAAACAACGGATTTAACCGCCGCTTGTCAATTTGTTCGCGCAAACCGCGCGCCACTTTATCTTCGCATCCCGTGTGAACATTCACGACAAACCACTGCATTTTGTCTTCCATATGCACTTCCCTTTGTCCGTTTTTTTAGAAAACCCAACCTACAATCGTGTTCAGCACGCTGTCTATCACAAAAAAGAACAGCGCCGCCAACCCCGAAAAAACCAAAATCATTATCGTTGTACGGATAACGGTGTCACGGGACGGCCAAACAATCTTAAACCATTCCGCACGCACAGACTTAATATATTCAATGACTTTTTTCATCAACTTTCACCGTTATCGCCACACCGGGACCGTATTAAATTCCACAAAACAACACTTTGTTTTCTGGAATTTGGCAGGGGCAGAAGGAATGTTCGTTCCCCTCACCATTCGTATGGATTTCGCGACGCACCGCTTGCAAAATCCAACTCATAGTCGAACCCAACATCTTTTTTTATTCGGGTTCGCTTCCCCTGCCGCTAACTTAACCAAATTCCACAAAACAACACTTTGTTTTCTGGAATTTGGCAGGGGCAGAAGGAATCGAACCCTCATCCGCGGTTTTGGAGACCGATATTCTACCGTTGAACTATGCCCCTGAACGCTTATTAACCAGATTTACCGGCAAACCATCACCATAAACCCCACAGTCTTGGGACAGAATAACACACATAAACCAGAAATCAAGCGGAATTTATTATAAGACTTTAATCAATCTGGCGCAAGCAAAATTTTATCACCTTTGCCCTGACGATGATGTCAAATGAACTTTTTACTTGCACGTCCCTTTGTTTTTTGACTACAATCAAGTTACCAAAAGAGTATTATAGGGGGGAAAGCACAGTGTCCACCAACATTGAGCCACCGATTTTGCTATCCAGATTAATGACATTTGTCTTTTCGGCCGCCATTGTTACGGTTGTTGTGTTGGTTGTCACACTGGCGCAAATGTTTCCACTCAACCGCCCCCAGGTATTTTTCCTGACCACGCATCCGCGGGAAAACCTGGAAATTCGATTGCATGCCATGGAACCAAACATGGAAAACATGGACGCGTACAAACGCGCATTTATCAAAGAATATATCAAGGCACGCAATGAAATCATCCCCAACGTTGGGGTTATGCGGCGCAAATGGTCCACAACACCCGATGGCGTGGTCAATACGTGGTCAACACCGGATGTGTATGCCGATTTAACCCAAACGGACATGTGGACGGCCTATATGAATGACGTTCCAGATATTGAATTTTCGTGTCCGGTTGAATTTAACTCCATCGCCCCGCGGGCCGATAATACATATGCGGTGAATTTTACCTATTTTTGTACAAATAATAATGGACAGACCGATAAAAAAGATTATACAATTGTAATCAGGTTATCATCAGACACCGATACATCGATTAAATGGGGCGATCGTTTGGTTAATCCGTTGGGCCTGCGGGTATCAGAATACAGGGTTGAATCCGGGGGCGACGATCCGCTAAACTTTAAATAGTCATGGTGGCGACCATATTGGTTTATCAAAGGAAAGGGATTGGAATGACTTTTTCAAACACGCTAAGATTAAATATATCCGTATTGTGCGTTGCGGTGGTATGCATGGGGGGCATCCCGGCACGTGCCGCCGTGCAAGAGGCGTGGGATAACCCAACCCTGAACATGGCCGCGGGCAGTATTAAACCCGGATACGCCCAATTGTCTTGGTCGGACGGCAACGTGTTACCCATCAAATTGCGTAACGGCATGGTCACCATGATCAGTTTGCCCAACGGTGAACAAATTGCCGATGCGGTGGTCGGCAATTCGGGATTATTTACGATTGACACCACCCAGGGTGATCGAACCATGTTTATTTCACCATCATCGGACAACATGGGATCGGACACAAATTTGATTGTGACGGGTAAATCGGGCAATAAATATGTCTTTTATTTACGCAGTGAACCATCTAATTCCAGTGAAATCACCTATTCTCAGGTTGATGTTGTGATCGATGGGAACGGCAACTTGCCCATGGCCACCGGTAATGTAACGTCGGGCGGGGGCATGAATTCTATATTCAAAAAAACACCAAAAACATCATCCACATTGGGTGTTGATGGCGAAGATTATGGGTGGATCAAATCGATGAAAATCGATCCATCTGAATTTCGTTTTGATTTGGATATTTTTGTTCCAAACCCGGACGATTATGTCATTGCGCCCGAACGCGTATGGCGTGACCGCATCTTTACCTATATTGATTTTGGTGATAAGGTTATTGCCATGACCCAACGCCCCGTCGTCTCTTTATTGGTCGAAGGGGGCGAATCCCCGGTTGGTTTCCGTACCGACGGCGAAGATGGTCGTTTATTGATTGTAGAGGCCGTGGGTGACATGGTCCTGCGGAGTGGACAACGCATCGTTTGTATAAAGAAACGGGAAAAGCCATTCTTGATCACAGACACGGCGTCCGTCATGGCATTGGCCGAAGCGAACGTTGCACAATCCATGCTCTCGGGGCAATCATTAAATAATATTGCGTATAACGCCGACCTGGCCGCGATGACGGGGAACATGGGTGGATATTCGACGACACCGATGTATATTTCAGATACCACAAATCCAACCGGGGCGGGATATTATATGCCGGCCGGTTATGGTGTACCGACCCAAACCGCATCGGTTTATGACACGACAGGCACCACGATGATGCCAACGGCGCGTCAAACAGCGGGTGCCTATTTACCGCAAACAAATATTCCGGTGATTAACAGTAACCAAAGCGGTGTTGCCATCGAATTAAAATCGGATACATCGGTCAAGGCATTAAATGATTATTGGACAAACCTGTTGGCCAAGTTTAGTGGTTCGGACGGCCAAGGCCTGTTGACACCGTATAAAGACAATGTATTTTTTGCGGTTGATGAACAAGGGGTTGGTGATCTGGGGGCAGATTCTGCCACCGCGCGCCTGTACCGGTTACGGATTGGCCCGTTATCTGATATTGACACGGCCCAACGTCTTTGTGACCAAATGTTAAAGTTTAGTGGCACCAGCTGTCACGTGGTACGTATTCAATAAACGCCCCGCCGCCAACCGCGCAACAGGAAATGGTATCTATGAAGAAAATATTTGTTCAGTTTTCAAACCTTCGCCGGAATATTCCCCGCCACGTTCAATGGTTGTTATTGGTGGCGGCATTTGTGGTTGTACTGATCCTGTTGACAATGTTATTACGTGGGGGCAATGAACGGCCAACCGTAATTGTGCCTGATGGCACGGCGGCATCAATCACATTGACCCCCGATACCATTAATTGGGGCGCGACGATGGTTGATACCACTGTTTCTCAAAAGGTGACAGTAACGGCAACGGCGCCTGTTCGGGTAACGGCGGTACATGCGGATCGTGCAATCCCGGGATTTGCGCCCCCCAAAACGACATGCACCAATATCGGTGAAATCAACGATCAGATTTCATGTACAATTGATTTGACGTATGCGCCAACAGAAAATGCGACCGCCACCCAGATACCGGTTCAAATTGATTGGCGTCCCGCCGGTGTCCCCGATGAAATGACCCAGGCGGCACAATTATTAATTACGCTGGGGGCCATTGGCAAATCAACCCCGGCCCCCACGCCGGTCGCGACATCCGAACCAGATCCCGCCCCCATTGCCCAACCCGATCCCGAACCGATGGCCGATCCCATAGACACCAAACAAGAAATCCGCCAAGAAATTCAATCCCTGGGGCCGGATCTAACATTTATTGATGATGATATTGAACATGTGGACGATCCAGAACCAATCACATCGATCCCAGACACCGCACCATCAGAATTACCATCGGGTGTGGATCAGAAAACCTATACCCAGACGGCCGAAGCCTGTTCCGATTTTGCCTTTCCGGGATATAACCTATCGGGGATGCAAATTGGTTGGATTAAACCGGAACGGGGGGCGTATTATTTTCATCCGTTTTCTGATCGTGCCTGTGATACGCCAACGGGTATTTATAATCCCGACAATGGCATTATTACCGCCATTGATAACCCATCCCAGAAAATTGGGACGGATGCCGATAATATTGGTTACACAACCATTACCAATGGCACAATCCCGCAATTGTCTAACCCGGTCGAGAAAAAGCAAATAAACCGTGCCACCCAATCTGACACCCCCGAATCGTCAAACCCCATGGCCCGGATGAGTGCTGATTGGGCCCCCATCAGCAACAGCATCGTTCGCCCCGCCCCCAAGACGGATGTTGAATTTGCGACAACCGGCCAAGGCACCGTGACGTCTACACGCATTTATGATCGTACGTTTATCTTGCGGCAATATAAACCCATTCCGGCAACGATCGTTTCGGATGTGCGTGCCGATCCAACGCTTTATCAACAAGACAACACTTTGCCGGTTCGTGCAACGGTTGATCGAAATGTTTATTCGGATAACGGACGGACGGTCATTATACCGGCCGGGACATTGTTGTTGGGGTATCTGCGGGGAAAAATGCCCGGCCCCTATACCGCCATTGGCCGAATGGAAATCAATTGGTATCAATTTATTTTACCCAACGGGGTTGAATTTAACTTTGACGGGTCCAATGATCCATTTTCGGGCGACGCCCAGGGACGTGTTGGCGTTCCCGGCCGGGGCAGCACCGATTACCTTGAACAATTTGTTATGCCGATGTTAACGGCTATTGTGCCGGCGGCGGTCAATATGATCGCACCCATTGCTGATCGATTTGTGAACCAGATCGACCTTGACAACAACACGGTGGTTCAATCGGGGACCGTGCGGTCATCAGAATTGGCGAAAAATGAAATCATTACCGCCTGGAATCAGGTGGCCCAGAAATTAATGGTCGACATGATGGATAATACCACACCACCCTTTACCATCGCGGCCGGTACCCGTATTACGGTCTATTCACCTGTGGATCTTCAGGTGACCTGTGGTGCGCCGGGCGATAACACCAAGAAATGCGCCGTTGCCGAATATGGCCGCGCCACACGTCAACAATGGCGCAACCAGGCAAGCCCGGATTATACCGACGGCACATGGGTGGGCCAGTCCCGGTCGTTCAATATGTCGAAATATTGTCAGCAAAATAACAAAAACGTCTGGGAAGCAAAATCAGATCAAAACACCATGGCAGAAATCGCCCAAAGCGGTTATTCATACAGCACGATTGTCATGTTCTGTCAGTCCATGAACTATCAGGCCATTAATAACGCCCGCCAAGATGCCTTGTTCCAGAATCAAAAGGATCAGTTCCAGGATAATTACAACGCATCTGGGACAACCGGCGGTGTGTCTGGGATTGGTGTATCGGGCGATCAAAAATATAATGAAGAAGTCCTGGGCTTGACATATGGCGATGACGGCACTATACAAAATCCGTTTAATACCCCCGCCGAAGAAGTACCCGCCTTGCAATGCGAAGATGGGACGGCACCCGATGCCAACGGATGTTGCACCGGTGAAATCTATACGGACATGGGGGACCAGGGATTTAATTGTTGCCCAGAAACGGGTGGCGATTGTTTCCCGCCACTGATATAAAATAAACCCGCATGATGCGGGTTTATTTTTTAACGGGGGCCCTTAAAAAAATAGTTCGCCTTGCTATTGTAAAGGCACCGGAGCTGTGGTTTTTTAACACGATGGATGTCTGGAATGAATGCGATTCGCGGCTAAAAAATAAAAAATGCAATGTGAATCGGAAATTCGAATCACACTTCAACTAAAAGTTGTAGTGTTTTACAGTTTTCCATTTATATCTTATAAATCAAACCACGATATGCAAATATCGATTAAAACCCAAGGAGAGAGAAAATGACACAACCAAAAACGCAGACGACATGCGAAAAATTCCAAACTGCCGAACAATTGTGGTTCTGGTTTTTATATAGCCGCAGTGTCCGCAACGGATTTATGCGCGGCCCATCCATAACGACAAACCGCCGTCCGTGCGAATTATTGGATGTGGAAACATTAATCACAAAATTGTACCTTTCGGGACAATTAAGTGACGAACAATTAAAAACGCTCAAAGAATTTGGGGACCGCCGTCGCGCCCCACATCAACATATTTGGGCAGAAAATCATGCGGCGGCCCAATGGCGTGATGCAATGGCGGTTTTGGGTGCCGCCGCACAGAAACGCGGATGGATTGAATAACGCAACGCAGGAAAAGACGATGATTATTATTGCATTTGCACAAAGCACATCAAAAATCCTGCCGCGCATATTCTGCCGGCACTTTTATCATTGCGCGGTTATTGTACCGCGGGGCGACGAATTGGTCATGTACCAATTCATGCGCCCCGGGCGCGTTACATGTATCTATCTGCGCGATCGTGATATTCGAACACTGCGCCGACATGGATGGCGATTTATCTATATGGATGGAACATTGCCATCTGATTATAATGCGGCACGGTGCCACACATGTGTTGGCGCGGCCAAGCGCGCGTTACGCATTCGCGCCCCATTTATTCAGACGCCCTATGCCCTGTATATTTATTTATACGGTCATCGGTAATAAATGGAATTAAAAAATCCGCGCATTGCGCGGATTTTTATTATGAACGTTTTGATGCACGCTTGATAACAAACATTTGAACAATGCCAAATAAATTCGACACCGTCCAATACAAAACCAACCCCGCCGGCATCCACGCAAACATAATGGTGAATAATATCGGCATCCATTTCATCATTTTTTGCGTTTGTGCGGCGACATCATTCCCCCCCCCATGGGACACAGATGCGGTCTGTAGACGTTGTTGCCACCACATGGTTGCCCCCATCAAAATCGGCAAGATAAAGTACGGATCCATCACCGCCAAATCAGAAATCCACAGGAAATGCGCCGAACGCATTTGAACCGAAATCAACAATGCCTTGTACAACGCGAAAAAGATCGGTATCTGGATCAACATGGGTAAACATCCCGACATCGGCGATGTCTTGTGCGTTTTATAAAGACGCATCATTTCCATCTGCATGCGCGGTTTGTCGTTGGCAAATTGCTTTTGAATACGAGCCATTTCCGGTTGCATTTTTTGCATGACCATCATCGACGCGTATGATTTACGTGTTAACGGCCACATCAATAACCGCAACGCGATTGTTAACAGAATAATTGCAACCCCATAATTCATGACCACTGCATTCAATGCATTCAATGCCCACAACATCGGGCGCGACAAAAACCAGAACCATCCATAATCCATGGTTTTTGAAATCCCCGGGATGACACTTGCCGCGGCCGCCAATTCCGCCTGGGAACGGGGGCCTGTATACAGACGTGTGGTAAAGACATCTGTATCACCGGACGCGATACGACGCGCAGATGCCGCAATTTCAATTTGGTAATGGGGATTGTCATCGCCGCCGTCTAACTTTTTCATACGAATCGTTTGATCGGGTGCATCAATCATCATAATCGTTTCCCAATATTGATCGGCAAATCCGGCAAAGCCACTGTTGCTGGTATAGGCATATGTATGTCGATCCAAATCGCGCCAATCGTTTTCCATCATCCGGCCATCCACGCGCGCCAATGCACCGGCAAAAACACCCGCGGTCTGAACATCCCCATTTTCACGAATAATCCGACCATAGGGGGCAATATGAATGTCATGCCCACTGCGATTATGGACCGTATCTGTGATGGTCATGACGTATTGATCCACCACCACCGCACGATTGTATTCGACGCCATCAGGACTGTGCCATGTCATGGTGTTTCCATCCATCTTCCATACGGTTGTGGCCGTCGGCGCCGTGGTGGATGTGGCCATTAAACCAGACACCGCGCGACTGGCGTCGCCACCCAATAAAACAACAGGTGTATCGGCACCGGCACTTTTAAAATCATGTAATGCAATATTGTTAATCCCCAATCCACGAACATCGGCGGTCATAACGGCATCGCCAACCCGCGTTACCGGCACATGCGAAATATCTTCGATGGGGGTTGGGGCCGATGGCACCGCGGCTTTTTGCCGGGGGCCGGACCAAATAGATACCAACCACCATGATATCAGAAAAATAATCATCCACCACAACGCCCCACCAATACGTGACCGACGTGACATCGGTGATTTCCGGTTGGCATTCCATTGTGCAAATCCAGAATTATTATCTAAAAATTTAACCATTTCTTTTCCCTGTTTTTAATTATTTAACCCCGCACCGACGCCGATGAACGATCCAGTTAATCATGTAAAGCGCCACCCCCATCACGATAAAGGTGTCCGCCACATTAAACGCCGGCCAATGAATTCCCCCGATATGAAAATCCAAGAAATCAATGACCGCCCCAAAACGCACCCGATCGATTAAATTACCCAATGCCCCGCCAATAATTAATACCACCGGCCATTGTTCAAACCGACACGCACATCGAATGGCGTAATAGATTAAAAATCCCACAATGGCACCCGTTGACACAATAATAAACATCGGGGCATATTCCCCCACCCCGCGTAGTATTGAAAACGACGCCCCTGGATTCCATGTAAATAAAACATTAAAGAAATCTGTCACATGCGCCATCAGATACGATACCGGCACCAATTCAAACGCATCGGCAAATGCCGGAACGCCCCCCGTAATCAGATAGATTAAATAATCCTTGGTCACTTGGTCCACAACGATAATGCCCAAAATAACAGCTGCAAAAATAAAAAAACGCTTCATTTCTTTTTTTCCTCTTTCCCGCTTGATCAGAAGTCTAGCAATCACAACCATCAAAAGCAAATAAAATGTCCCATCTGATACGGGACATTATTCATGCACAATCCCTATTTCTTGACGGTCCCATGGTCGATGTCGGCGTAATTGTCGGCCCGCATTTTATCGATTAACTTTTCTGCATTCGACGCGGACATACCAACCCCCATCAAAACACCACCGCCCAAACGCAGTGATGATTCAATCGTTTCGGGTAACGCCGTCCGCACCCCAATAGATTGTAATTCTTTGGATTCAGATAAATTACGCGCCCGCGCAAATATTTTAACCCGTGGGGCAATAGAATGAACACATTTGACCGTATTGCGTGCATTGGTCGTATTATCCAATGCAACCACCACGGCACGCGTATGACGGGGTGCCAAACCAAATTGTCGCAAGACACTTTCACTGCTGGTATCGCCATAAAAGACATTAAATCCTTTCTCTCGCCCCCGGATGACCGCATCCACATTCAAATCCAATGCCACATACGAAATTCCCGCGGCATCAAACATCTGGGCCACAATTTGACCCACACGCCCAAATCCACATATGATCACATCGGGCCGTTGGGTCGGAATAGATTTATTGACTTCTTTCTGTAACCAATGCGAAAACAATCGTCCCGATCGTTGCAACCGATCATAAATCGCCAACATAATTGGTGTCGCAATAATCGATAGGATAATGATGGCATTTAATATTTCTTGATGCATAGGTGGAATAACATCAATCCCGGCCGATTTCATTGTTTGCAGGATAAGCAATCCAAATTCCCCACATTGCGCCAAGATTAATGCAATCACCGCCGCATCCCGCGATAAAACACCACGCACACGTGCCACGATATAGATGGCCGTGAATTTAATAAATATCAATCCCCCCAGCCCCAACACCACAATAAACCAATTGCGTAATAAAAACGGCACGTCTAATCCCATCCCCAACGCGACAAAGAATAATGCCATAAACAACGTCGCATATGGACCAATTAATGCACGAATCTGATGCCGGTAAATCGTTTCTGATAATAACATCCCCGCCAAAAATGCCCCCAATGCCGGCGGCATCCCCAGAAAATCCAACACCACGGCCCATACAACGATGTTCAACATAATGGCCAGTAAAAACGCCTCGTTCGATTTAAGACGCGCAATGGCGCGCATCACCGGATTCAAAATAAACCGCCCAACAATGACAACACCCAAAATCAATCCCACCGACAACACCACCACATCAATGACCGTCGCCCCCAGATTAAATGATTTCCCCGCCAATACCGGTACCATCGCCAACAACGGAATCGATAACAAATCTTGGAATAATAAAATTGAAAATGCCTGACGCCCCATTGTTGTGCCGAGCTCGTTTCTGTCGGCCAAGATTTGTAAATCTTCGGACGTGCTGGACATGGCCAAAATCAATGCCACGGTCACCGACCCCAAAATCGACCATGATGTGACACCAAACAAAATCGGGAACAACATCGCGACCACCATCAAAACTTGGGCCGCACCAAATCCAAATATGGTGTGCCGCATTTGCCACAACCGCCGCATATTGATTTCCAATCCGATATTAAACCATAAAAACATAATTCCCATCTCGCCCAGGAATTTCCACGTATCGGTCAATTGAAAAAGATTTAAAACATATGGACCCGAAATCACACCGGCAAATAAAAACGCCAATAACGTCCCAACCCGCGCCAGACGCAGTATAAATACCAAAACAAACGCAATCCCAAAGAACGCCAATATGGACAATGGCATGATTTCCCCCCTCTTGCTTGACTAACTTTTAAATTATAAAAGAATCACCGGGCGCTGTCACCCGTTTTTTTTATGTTAATCAATTAAATGATAAACCATCCCATCAATATTAATGTTTATCCCTGTTCCATCGCCCCGACTTAATCGACCATAACAGACATGGCCATTGTATTGCACACATAACGACGGCGTACCGGTCTTGCGCGCATATAAATTATGAACCGTCGTGCCCACACGCAGATGCGTAATGCCGGCCCGACACATCTGTTCACATGTATCCCCGACACGCCCGTATCCATCATTACACACCAAATGATCCGGGGTATATGTGCATAGGCCCGGTTCATCGACACGCATGCTATCGGGGGGGATATATCCCCCGTCAACCAATTGATTATCACATGTCCGGGAACAATTCGTATCCCCCAACGCCAGCGTATACCCACCCCCGCATTGGGTCAAAAACATGTCGGTCCATGCGACCGTGCCCTGGGTGTTGTTCAAGACCCGCCACTGCAACGTGTATGTGGTGTTGGGCATCACGTTTTTTATATCGAATTTAATGCTGGTATCAATCTTTGAACCATTTAAACCAAATCTAAAATAAGCAAGATCCTCTAAATCGTCGGGCGTTGTAAATGTGTACGAAATAAATCCAATGGTATTATCATAGAAACTCCAAAGGTGTTCCCAGCTATGCGTATCATCATATGCATTATGGCGGTTGTTATTATAAAACGCCAGTAATTTCCATTGCATGTCAATTCGGGTATCCGGATCTATCTGGTGGACAATATTATCCGTCAAAGTGCAATTATGTATGACCTGTAAATCCATAATCAAATTTTCGGCCGCATGCAGTGTTTCGGGTAAAATTAATAAAAGCAGAAAGAAAACCCGACGCATCCGTCCCCCCGAAAACCACCCTTTGGATTAGGCATAGTGGGACAACAAAAAAATCCCGGAAATCCGGGGTTTGAAAAAATAAAAATATGCCTAATCCAAAGGGTGGTTTAGATTAGGCATAGTGTTTTTACGCTCTACGCCTGAAATTATACCCGTTTGCGCGATTTTTTACAAGGGAAAAATTGGGAACAAAGAACTCCCCCCGTATGGAATCTTTAAAAAAAGACCACCTCTCCGGCTACGCCGGTACTCCCTCGACGGAGGAGGTGGTTTTTTATTTGAACTCTGAACACTAATCTATGATCTCGGCCAAGGCCGCAAATTTTTCGGGGGGCAATTGTTCGGCCCGCTCGGTCCCGTTTAACCCAAAACGTGCCCAATCAACGCCTTGCATAATGGACCGTATCATTTTCCGCCGTTGCCCAAACAGCTTGGCTGTCACTGCCTCGATCTGGGCCAGATCATGTAATGCATTGATTTTATCCGCATTGGGCACAATTTGAACAACCGCCGATGTAACCTTGGGCGCGGGAACAAACGCCGTGCGGGGCACATCGAATAAAATCCGTGCATCCGCCACCATTGCCGTTAATACCGCCAAACGACCATAATGTTCATCCCCGGGATGCGCGGTGATACGCATCGCCACTTCTTTTTGAAACATTAATGTCAATGATTGAATACCATGACCGTCATGCTGGGACGCTATTTTCTTTAACCATCCAATCAATAGCCCTGTTCCCACGTTATAGGGCAGATTCGAACAAATCGCATAATCCGTCACCCCCAACGCATTCATATCCACCCGGGTGGCATCATCATATATCACATCCAACCGCCCCCCAGATGCATCCACAATACGCGATAAAATGGGTTCGGTCCCCCGATCTTTTTCAATGGCAATAACCCGTGGGGCACCCGCCATCAACAACGCGCGGGTCAACCCACCCGGGCCCGGCCCCACCTCTACCACGGGCATCGATGTTATATCCGGAACCGATCGCGCAATGCGTCCGGTTAAATTTAAATCAAATAAAAAATTTTGGCCCAATTGCTTTTTAGGCATCAAGCCCGCATTCCGCATCATTTCAGATACCCCCGGCAACGCCGTCACATTATCTGAACTCTGAACTCTGCGATCTGAACACTGCTTCATAACGTTTTGCGGCCCCCAAATGCCAATGTTAATGTACCATCATCCAAATAATCCAAATCCCCCCCCAACGGTACACCCGACGCCAATTCAGAAAATTGAACACCACTTTCCCCGCCCAAGACCGACATAACATAATGTTGGGTGGTTTTTCCTTCGACCGTGTTGGGCAATGCAAAGATAATTTCTTTGATTTGTTCATTCACAACACGCCCGGCCAGGGATGAAATATTTAAATCATCCGGCGTGACACCGGCCGCCCCCGATAATTGTCCCCCCAAAATATGATAACGTCCATGAAATACCCCAGATTTTTCAAGCGTCCAAACATCCCCCAGGTCCCGCACCACACACAATTGCCCATTGGCACGCGCCGTATCACAACAATATTCACACCGATCGGTATCCCTGGTGGTCAAAACGCCGCACACCGGGCATGGTGCAATATTATCAATCGCATCCGTTAACGCCGCCGCCAATGCCGCCGCACGCCCCGTCTTATCTTGCAATAATGAAATGACAATCCGCCCCGCGGCACGTGATCCCACACGCGGCAGACGCGCAAATTGTTTAATCAACTTTTCAATTTTCGTGTTCATATTATTTACTTTTAATGAAATATAAAACTGTCAATGCCATTGGCCGATGCACGGGATTTTAAATCGGCCGCGGATGCATCCGATAAATTCTTGACCCGCACACGATACATCCCATTGGGCGCATTTTCAATCGTGGCCACCACGTTCAGTTTGGATTTGACGCGCGCAACCTGTTCTGTGGCGGCCGCCCGGGATGAAAATGCCCCGAATTGCACCCCCGCATTTCCACCCCCATATTTTTTGGGTTCTGCCGGTGCAGATTGGACATTCGTTACATGGACCGGCGATGGATTCGACACCGCGACGGGTGTGTGGGATGCGGTCGGGGCCGCCCCGGTGGCCCCCACCAATTCAAACCCCTTATTCAACATATTTCTTGAAACCGTTGCCCGGATATCTTTGTCGGCGGCACCCAAAACCACCGATATTAATCGCCGATTTCCCCGTGATGCCGTCGCAACCAATGAATACTTCGATTTATTAGTGTACCCAGTTTTCATCCCGTCACACCCCGGATATGTCCCCAATAACCGATTACCATTGGTATATGTTTTTCCGTTATAGGTCCATGTCTTTATCCCAAAAAATTTCCAATATTGGGGAAAATGTTTATAAACCGCCATCGATAACAATGCAATATCCCGGGCGGTCGACATTTGATCATCATTGGGCAGACCAGACGAATTTTCAAAATTTGTTTTTGATAACCCAATTTCTGTGGCGACACGCGTCATCAACGACGCAAAGTTCCCTTCTTTGCCACCCTTTAAATTTTCGGCCAAGACACGCGCCACGTCATTCGCACTAAGCACCGCGACCGCCTTAATCGCGTCTTCGACACTGATCTTAGAACCGGCATTCAATCCCAATTTTACCGGCGATGCCGCGGCGGCATAATTCGATACAATCAAATAATCATCCAAATGCAACCGCCCATGTTCCAACGCATCAAACGTCAGATAAAGTGTCATGATCTTGGTCAAACTGGCCGGGTAATTCAAATCAGATGCATTTTCAGAATAAAGCACGCGCCCCGTATCCATATCGGCCACCAATGCCGCACGATATCCGCCCGCATAGACGGATGTCCCCATGCATATCATCAAAAATGATACAACGGCCCATTTCATACCCCGATCATACAAAAAATCCGCCCCATGGGTCAAGGGCGGATTCATTTAATCGACCACGGTGAAATTTACCCCAGTTTACGCAGAGAAATCTTTTCCCCATCGACAACAACGATAATCCCCGTATCCAGACCAAAGTGCTTGGCCACAGCTTCGACATCACGCGCGTCAAACATGGCCGCATCGCACACCGGATATACCCCGCGTGACAATGCCAATTGGTTTGCCACAACATCCTGGGCGGCAACGGCATAAACCGGCACGTCGGGACGACGACATGAAATCCACGTGGCGGCATTGGTGTTGGACGCAAAAACCACAATGGCATCGGCACGATTTAATTCTGCCATCAACGTTACCGACAATGCCCAATCATTGATCGGCAAATCTTCAACATCGGACCAGTCTTGGGCGTTTTCGATCGAATCCTGGTCGGCGTTCTTTAAAATCTTGGCCATAGTTTCCACAACAAAGGCTGGATTGGCACTCATCGTGGTTTCTTCGGACGTCATCGTCGCATCCACATGCAAATAGGCCGCCGTCGCAATATCAGAGATTTCTGCACGCGTTGGGAAATCACTGTCCACCATGGATCCCAACATTTGCGTCGCCATAATGACCGGCTTGTTATGTTCACGGCACAAACGCACAATGCGACGTGAAATGGCCGGCACTTTTTCAAACGGCACTTCGACCGCCAAATCGCCACGTGCAATCATAATCCCATCGGCAACATCAACAATTTCCTCGATTTTTTCAACCGCCTGGGGGCGTTCGATTTTGGCAATGATTTTAACCGGATGCGATGTACGCGCGGTGATAAATTCACGGGTTTCAACGACATCTTCGGGTTTTTGTACAAACGAAATCGCGACATAGTCGGGATTTTTGGTTAATGCATATTCCAAATCTGCGCGATCTTTGGCCGTCAAGACGGACGTTGCCACTTCGGTATCAGGTAAATTAAACCCACGCCGATCCCAAATTTGGGTACCACGCACAACAATGGTTTCAATACTGTCGGCATTGACCTGTTCCACCTTCATTTCAATCTTGCCGTCATTTAACAGAATACGATCACCCACCTTTAATGAATGAATAACGTCCATATCCGGCAATTGCACACGGGACGAATTACCCGGTGTCGGATCAGAATCAAAAACAAATTTTTGCCCCGGAACAATGGGAAATTTATCTTCTGTTTCAAATTTTCCAATACGATGCTTGGGGCCCTGTAAATCGACCAGAACCGCGATCGGCGTTTTTGTTTCGGCCGAAACTTCACGAATAAAATCTATTTTTTGCCCCTGGGTTTCGCCGGTATCATGACTAAAATTTAAACGGCAAACATTAACCCCGGCCGCAATCATTTTGGCCAACATTTCTTTGGATCCATTGTTGTTCGGACCAATTGAAGACGTGATTTTTGTAAATTTTTTCATTTTTGTTTCCTTGATTTTTGCGTTTATTCATATATCATAGAATTTCGAAAGATACAAGGAGAAATCACACCATGATGAAAAATCCCAATCACGGCGCCATTAATAATGAACAATTGTTGACGATTATTCAACGGATTGAAAAATTAAACGAAGATTCTGCCGCCATTGCTGCGGATATCAAAGAAATTTTTAGCGAGGCGAAGTCTGCCGGATACGATCCAAAATACATTCGCCAGATGATCCGGTTGCGTAAACTGGACCCGGATGAATTGGACGAAGCGGATGAATTAACCAAAATGTATCGAGATGCATTGGGGATATAATGAAAAAATTCACGCGACGCGTCGAAGATTTTGACTGTGCCCATTGTGGGACACATGTTTCGGGCAACGGGTATACAAACCATTGCCCGAATTGTTTATGGTCGCGCCACGTGGATACAACACCGGGCGATCGGGCATCCACATGTGCCGGCATGATGCGTCCCATGGCGGCCGCACCGGATGGGGATGGATTCATTATCACCCACAGATGCGAAAAATGTGGCAAAACCATCCGCCAACATACGGCACCGACCGATAACACCGATGTTATCATCGCATTGATGCAAAATCCTGAATTTATTTATGGGAAATAATGACCTTGCCACACATGGACACATGTGATAAAAATAAATTAATATGAAATCAGGGCCCCTGCGGCGTTTTTTTACCAATATTATTTGTGCCTTTATCTATAATCCAGATCGGCGCAAGAAATGGCGTGTGGTGTTAAATTCGCCGGTATTATCTTATTTGCGATTTATCCGTCGCGATCTGGGGATGCGCCCCAGACACATTCATCTGATGGTGGGCTTTCGGGCAAAAAACCTGCTGATTGCGGTCAATGATGCGTATATTTATAAATTTCCCTTGCGAAATCCAAATTACAAATCCCTTGCCCAGCGCGAGGTTCGAATTACAACCGCCCTGGGGCCGGTGTCCCCCATCCACATTCCAGATGTGCGGCTGTTAACCCATGGGGATATATTGGTTCGCCGATATGAATGGATCCGTGGGATGGGTATACGCCAATTACCCCCGGATGACGCCGCGCGGTTGCACCCACAATTAATCCACCAAATCGCCCAATTTGTTTATTCAATTGGTATCGCCGATCCGGTGGAAATTCGCGATCTGAAACCGGCGGCTGATGCCACGCCCGCACGGGGATATGGATGGTATCATTGGGATGTGTTTGATAATTTCCTTATCGATCCTATCACGGGTGATATTACCGCCATGATCGATTGGGAAGATTGCAAGTTTGGTGATTTCGGAATCGAATTAACACGCAACCGACATCGGGATGTTTATCCTTTTATGGATGCCGTATGGGCCGAATACAATCGCCTTTATGATATGGCCCATTAACCCCGGGCCGCATCATCAATGGGGCAAATTTTTTAATGCAATGATTATAATCGCATGTTATGATGGGGTAACGCTCCCATCGTCTAGCGGTCAGGACATCAGATTCTCATTCTGGCAACACGGGTTCGATTCCCGTTGGGAGTGCCAAAATTTAAACCGGCCTTTCATGCCGGTTTTAATTTTGTCGCACGACCCGGGGATCGAACCCGACGGGTTTGATCGCAAAGTTGGCGAAAACAAGCCACCGGCGCTGTTTAAGCCATACGCGCAGAAAGGGGCCCGCCGCATTATAAATGCGGTGGGAATTACATTCCCGCCCACGGTGCCATAAAATTTAACCGGCAATCCGCCGGTTTTATTTTGCCCCCTAAAATACTTGATAAAGTATATTTTGAATCAAAATATAATCAATCTAACAAAAAAAGGATAGTGAATATGAGCATAATCTTTATGGATGACGGCCCTGTCTGATAAAACAAAAAATACAATCGACATTTAATCACACTATTTGTATAATGGCAATATATGTTAAGGATACACCTATGAAACAATCGATTTATATTTCCACCGATATCGAAGGCGTCGCCTGGACCAGCGATTGGGACGAAGGCGATGATGATTGCCGGATATATCAGGTTTTTCGTACCATAATGACCGTTGAATTGGCAACCCTGGCGGAATCTGTTGTCAAACCATCCAAAATTGTCCTGCGTGATGCCCACGGCAGTGGTAAAAACGTCCTGAAAAGAATGATGCCCAAATATGTCCGTTTGATTCAGGGCTGGAATAAAGAACCCACCAACATGATGCGTGGCATAAATTATAAAAAGTATGATTTTGCCTGTCTGCACGGCTATCACGCGGCGGGCGACAGCGGGCTTTCACCCCTGGCACATACTTTTTCATCGGATTCGTTTGTGGCATTCACGCTGAACGGCAAACTGGTGGGTGAAACAACGTTTGCGATTTATACCGCGGCCTATTTCGGGGTCCCGCTCGTTTATGTGTGCGGCGATTACGGCGCCGTGGCCGAGGCCCAATCCATAAACCCACACATCGTCGGAACAATCACCAAAAAATTTAATGGCCGGGATAAATTTATGTTGTCTGAAAAGGACGTCCTGGAAAAAATCAAATCTGATTTTATCCGGGCCCAAAACGTGTTTTATAAAAATAAAAAGAAGTTCAATATAAAACTGCCCGAACAATTTGTGTTGACCTTGCAGTATGTGGATAAAAATCAGGCCGCTTTGCATGCCGCCACGGTACCGGGCGTCAGACAAATTTCCCCGAACACATTGGAATATCAAACCAATGATTACTTGGACTTGCTGACCGTCATGCGATTGATGAAATTGAAAATACGTGCCTAATAAAAAAGCCCCTCATTCATGCTTTTTTTATTAGGTTGCCCCCACTCAACATGTAGAAATCATCATCTCAATTTGTCGTTCAAGATATCCAAAACATAGTTATTATATTTTGGCATAACGCATGGAAATCCGTTTTTATATAGACCAAGATACATTTTCAACATTCTGTTTATAACGCCTAAATTCAAATCGCCATACATATCGCCCAGGCGCAAATAAAATGAACCATCGTCATTACGATTAACATACAAACAATAATACGGATAAATTTCAAAAGGATGACCGCCACTATACGCATGGCATTCATACCATTGATTAAAATCTTGAACAGAATTGGGATTTTCTATCGTTCCAAAATTCTCGTCTGCGCCCCCCCCACCCATTTGGTGGTATATTTATTATAGGCGGATATATTATCCAAATTCAAAACGGATTTATCAAATCCAGAAATCGCATATTTAACCGCGACAAAATAAATATTTTTGGTCAAATTCGGTATAACTTGAATGCTTTTATATAAATTATCATTCAGAACATCTTTATCTTTAGGGGATATTCCTGAAAACAATTCCTTTTTTTCCTGCATTGTCCAAAATATTTCTTGGCGTCGTGTATTTATTCAAATCTTCCTTTAATCTAACAGAATCCAACGTTGGTTTTCCAAATAAACCGTTTAAATCCCCAAAGCTTTTCGGGACTTTGTTTGCATTTTTTAAAATTCGGGCCATCGTTCACATTTTATTTTTACCGGAATAATATGCCAATAAAAACGGTATATCATAACAATAGCATTCCAATATGAACACCGGTTCAAAGCACGCAACTTCGCCATGATTTATATCTGAAACGGACCGTCCATTTATGACGCTATATAATGTTGAAGCCGGCAATTTCACTTTATATATATAAAATTGTTGCTGTGGATGTTTAAAAATACAATATTGAATATCGTCATTACAATCAACAACCGAATAAACTTCGCGTCTGGCATAGCGAAAGGCCATATCCAAATGGGGCGTTAAGAATATCGCAGGTTCATTTTTAACCGGAACTTTTACATCTTCGTATTTTCCAAAAAACGACGGACAAATAAAATCCCCGACTTGTAATTTTGCCGGCGACCCATGATATAATGTAAAAATTTTTTCTTCTGATTCTAACACACGCAAAATATAACACATAAACAAAATATGTCAACACAAATATGTGCCCAAGCATTCAAACCCTACTCCCCATTCAAAGAGTTTCATTCATATTTCTTCAGCAAATCTTTCCATGCCTGCGGGGCGTTCACTTCATCAAAATAGTCATTCAAAAACCGAACAACGGTTTGATGCTTTTTTTCTGCATATTTGCGCCCCGCTTCGGTCAGGCACATATCGCGCAAATGGAATATTTTAACAAAACAGTGATTGACGCACGGATCGACCTTTGATGTTCTGTACGTCTGTGCATCCATCTCTTGCGGGAAACAATCCGGGTCAAAGAATGGTTGCCCCGACCCGGCACGATATTCAATACACCGCAACATCCCCGTGGCACCGGATGCATCGCACATATCTGCATCGGATACAATGGCACCCTCCGTGCCGTATGCCGCAATCCCCTTTAACCGCTTGCTGTATCCAATAGTTTTGACAATATTGATACATTTTTCACAGAATTCGGCATCAAATCCAGAAGACGCGAGAATGCGTCTGGTGTTGGTCATCAAACGTTCTGATTCTTCACCAAATAGTTTGTAATCATCACAATCATGCAATAATGCCGCGGCCGCCACCAACTCACGATTGGCCGACGGAATTTCATCACAAAATTTCATCGCCGTGTTATAAACGCGAAAGACATGCTTATCATCGTGTCCGTTGGAATTGGTTTTCAATAATTCAAACACCGCGTTTTTTATATATTCAATACCTGTCATGAATAACCCTTTCATATCGAATGGCATGTTAGCATAAAAATTTTACCTTTCTATGATTATTTGAAAAAATTCAATTTATTGAATCATGCTTCTCACCTCGCGCATTCAAAAAGGGGGTGCAAATAAGAATTTCGCTTTGTACCCCTAAAATTATGGGCCGATGGGGACCACAATAAAAATATTGCAATGGCCGGATTCTGTTTTATACTGCGGGGCAGCAGGGGGGGGCGAGAGTACAATAATCGTGTCGCCATGTTGAACCTTTTTAAATCTTTGAACGCCACCCGCCAGATTGACTCCAATAATAGCGAATTTTGGGATTATTATAATTTATATCATATAACGTTTGATCTATGGGACGACGCGTTTGATCAGGGATTGCCGAACACTGTTTTTTCCTGTGACCACACCTGTCCCAATTATGCCGATACGCGGGACCTCCATTGGCATCAGGTCTGGCACTGCACGGGCGGCCAGTGGCCATTACGTGAATTTTTGGAACCCAACGCCTTGATGGCTGATCGATTGGACCAACATGCTGTCCCCTATCTCACCCGTAACAACATCGACTTTTCATGCATAACATCTTCGGAACATCCCCGCTTATACGGCGCCCCCGATTTACCCAACAGCGGCGATGTAATAATCTCGGCAAAATTGTCGCGCTTGGCATGTTATGGTCTGTTCAACCAATTATTCATCCAACAGAACCGATATTCCTGGGATTCCCCGACAAAAACATATCGACGTCTGGTCGATGCCATTCCTGACAATGATAAAAAACTGTTTCTGTTGATTTATTTCATGAATCCACAGACACCGTTCCCCGACCTGAAAAAATTGATCCTTTGGGCATCTCGCATCCGGGCGCGGCAGTCAAATCGCGAATGGGAAAAGCGGTTAAGTGGTATTATCTATAACATCTGTGCCAATAATCGCGATTTTTCAGAAATCCGAAATGCCGCCAAAGACACTTTATTTTATGAAATGGGACGCCCCGTCACACCATCGGGACAACCGGCCGCAAACTATTATAAAACACCGCTGTTGGATGCGGTTAACGGGGCACTGTGTCGTCTGGTTGATCAAATCAGCCATCCCCATGATGACACCGACGACACCAATAAACCCAGAAGGTTAAAGAAAAACGAGTTATTGTGCCTGGTGAAAAACGAATTCGCCCGGGCGCGCATGGAATTGACCGATCGCGGTATACAACCCGAATTTTTATTCAGCCAAACCGATGTCCGTCAATTGAAAACAATGCTCAACCAAAACGAACGTCAATTTTTCACCCACTATTCAAAATTTGGGCTGTCAAAATAATTTAACCCAACGCGCGGGTTTGTCGCGCACGGATTCCCTTGTCGCGGGGCGACAGCGGGGGCATTCGTGACGGCTCGATTGCGCTGACGCTTATCTCACCTACTCATAGTCGAACCATGTGGTCCTGTCTCCGTCAAACCCAAGACCAATAATTAAACCGGCACAGTGCCGGTTGAATTATTGGTTGTACCTGACTAGCAATTTACGAACCGATTTAATAAAAATTGGAGATGATATTCAGAACACAAAAGCCCAATTAGAATTATCGGACGTGCGCTTTCAGTATTTGCCATAATTCAGGAAATTTTGTAATTTCACTTGCGCTGAAATGGTTGCGGTTTGTAAATTTGTGTACGTGCATTGTAGGCCATAATTTTTCCAGTTTTTCACAACTTTTTAAAATTAAATCGCCATAATGGTCATCTGTGGAATAAAACAAATCTATTCTATGGGCGCGCTGGGGAATGTTTACGTCTGGTTCAAATTTGTTAAAATATGTCTGGAAGAGATGAAATGGATCAATCCAAGGCGATACCAGAACCAGGTGTGCGATTTTAATTTGCGGATTATCGGTCAGATATTTTACCAACATGCCACCACCGAACGAATGACCTATCAAGGCAGTATCTTTATTTATTGGCATGCGGTTCATTATATCGGCATCTGCTGAATAGTTGCGTGCCGGCAGATAGGAATTTGTAAAAGACGGACATTGTGTTGGAATGCCGGATAGTATCAGTTTTTGTTGCAACCACGGATACCAAATTTCGGCACACATAGGTACAGTCATTTTATCAAACGCTTCTTTTGTTTTTATACCGTGACAGATAACTGCATTCATTTTTATTTCCTTTTAACAAAAGTCACCTGTGTGGTGACTTTGTTTATTCTGGTTGGGGCGCACACAGGGGTGTGGGGATGTCCCCACTAGTGTTTTGGGCAATCTGTGATTGTCCGAAACACGTACAAAACGTTAATAACGTTTTGCCGTAATCGTGTGAAACGAACGATTACAATCCGCGCGACACATCATTTTATAAAAAATACCCCGGCGGGGTATTTTTTATAAAACTGGTTGGGGCGCACGGATTCGAACCATGATAAAGAGAACCAAAATCTCTTGTCCTACCATTAGACGACACCCCAGTAACATGCGCCATTATAAAGAAATTTATCCCTTTTGCAATAAAAAATATTTTTCAAATACGCGAAATTTTAACATTGCGATTACACAACATAAATTCCTATAATTCTAACCATGCGGGAACTTCTGGATAATCAATTTCAAAATCTATTTTTATGGGTCCCCTTTGTCATGGCAATGGGTGGGGCAATGTATTTCACCATGCCTATGGAATTACCAATGATCCCCGTGCTATGCATTGGGACGATCATATGCATGGTGTGCGGCCTGTTTCGTCGACGGATTTTTTTGGCCGGGTTGGGATTATTTGTTTTTGGATTTTGCTATGCCATGGTGTTTACCTATTTGACCGCAACACCCCTAATTACGCACAATTTACGTAATATTGATATATCGGGTCAAATTTCTAAAATTGATTATACCCCGGACAAGACGCGATTATATATTACATTAAACGCCAACCAAATTAATAACACGTACGATGAATCCATACCCGCAATTGTGCGCGTTAATATTGACAATGACGCCAACGTTGCCATTGGGGATACCATACAGGCGACGGCCACCCTGTTCCGACCATCGGTCGCATATGCCCCCGAAACATTTGATTATGCGCGATGGGCATATTTCAACCATTTATCGGCGACCGGATATATAAACGATTATCAAATAACCCATTGGGCCAATGCCCCACAAACCGGTATCGATGTTTTGCGTGATGGTGTGCATCATCGGGCCCAATCTTTTTTGGTTGATGCCTTGGTATTGGGGTATAAATCCGCGGTGGATAACGATGCCCGCGATATTTGGACGGCGGCGGGAATTGGGCACGTCTGGTCCATCAGTGGGTTTCACATGACATTGGTGGGGGGATGGCTGTTCACGTTTTTCTATTTAATCTGTCGCGCCATTGGCCCCTTAACCCGACGGATCCCGGCCCGGATTCCCGCCATGATATTGGCGTGGTTTGGGTTGGCATTCTATCTGTTTTTATCCGGCACAGATGTGGCCACCATCCGCGCATTTTTAATGACAACGTTGGCATTTGCCGCATTTATTTTGGGACGCGACGCCATCACCATGCGTAACGTCTGTCTGGCATTTTGTCTGATTTTTCTGATTAACCCCCATTACGTGATGCAGGCCGGATTTCAATTGTCTTTTGCGGCGATATTCGGCCTGGTCTGGTATTTCGGGGACACACGGTATAAACATCGTACATTTTGGGGGCGTGTTTGGCGCGTCATTCATGCCGCGATAATGACGTCGGTCGTTGCAACCATCTTTACAACGCCCTTTGTTGCGGCCCATTTTTATGCCATACCAACATACAGCTTGGTGGGTAACCTGATCCTGTTACCGGTATTTTCATTGGCGATTATGCCAATGGTGATGGTGGGAACATTAACCGCATTGGTGGGATGGACGGGGCCACTGATGGCCGCCCAATGGTTTTATGATTGGACATATCGTGGCGCGCAATGGATTGCATCATTGCCCCATGCAACCATCATTATGCCGCATATCCCCAACATGGCATTGTGCATGATGATTTTGGGATTGTGTTGTGTGATGTTTATCCGGCCCATGCGGCGGCGCGAGAATTATATTATTGGCGCAGTTATGATCATCATGGGGATCACCATAACGGCCCTGTATCCGCGGCCCATGTTTTATGCATCATGGGATGGTGAATTGGTTGCCTTTTTATACAACAATCAACTTGAATTTAACAAGTCCCGGGCATCCAATCACTTTTTTGCATTTGATACATGGCGCCAAGTGGCGGGCGAAGAACCATCGGCCCCACGTACACGCCGCAAATGCCCCGGTGGGGTCTGCATCTATGAAACTCCTAAATGGACGTTGGCCTATGTCCAGAAATATGTTCCATTGGCAAAAAATATCACGACATTATGTCGTGACAATAACATTGATTATATTGTATCGTATTTTCAAATTGATGCCCCACGGTGTCACGCCAAAATTTTACGCGGCACAACGGTTATTTATCCATCGGGTCATGTTGAACATGTTCGGGCAAATCGGCGTTGGCATAATCAGCGCACATAAAATAAAGTCCCGCTGCCGGGGCCGTCGGACCGGCCGCCGCGCGTTGGCGCGCCGCCAAGATATCATCAATATCATAATTTTTCCCCAGACCAATTTCCACCAATGTCCCCACAATGTTTCGCACCATATGATGCAAAAATGATTGTGCCGAAAATTCAAAAATCACGCGATCCCCATCACGATAAATTTCAATCGTGTCCAGTGTTTTAATCGGGCTTTTTGCCTGGCATAATGCGGCACGAAAACTGGTGAAATCATGTTGACCAATCAAACGCGTTGCGGCCGCACGCATGGCATCGATATTTAAATCCCGTGGCACCCACCACACACGTCCCGCCATCAATTTGGGCGCCGCCCGCCGGTTCAAGACCACATATTTATAATGACGGCGCACACATGAAAAACGTGCATGAAAATCATCCGATACCCTATGGCATGCCAATACGGCCACCGGCGAATTATTTAAATAGAAATTAAGGGCCCGCATCACCGTTGTGGCATCTGGCGTCCCCGGCAAATCCACATGCGCCGTCATATTAACCGCATGAACACCCGCATCTGTCCGACCTGCAGCAATCACGTCCCCACGCACACAACAAAACCGTTGCACCGCATCACGCACCAATGATTGCACGGATGGCCCTTGGCGATTTTCTTGCCACCCGATCAGATTGGTTCCATCATATTCAAGATTTAATTTATATCGTGTCATTACCGGTGCTGTATACATTATTTCACATCAATCACGGATCGGTGTATTCCAATTTGATTGCGATTGTCCCCGCCCCAATGGGCCCATATCACCGATTTATCGTTTATGACCATTGCAAAGATATTTAATATGATATCGAAATGCGTCACAACACCCGTCCGCCGGCATCACCCGCGGCACGGCCGGAAAAATAAACGGTAACGATACCGACAACCATGACGCATGCACACATACTGTATACACGCCACGATGTTCAAAGTGTGCACAATACCGACATTGTTTGGGATATTTTATTTCTTGGTCCATTTTATATAATCCTTGTCTTTATTAACCCTACATTTATGTAATCAATCATTGACCAACGCGGTTAATGGCGTCCGGATGACCGTTCACAAAACTGGCCCAATCCATGGGACGCCCCCCGGCCGGTTGTAACCGATGGATGACCAATGTATCACCATTCATACGCGTTTCAAGGATTTTTACATCCACGCCCGCAATTTTTGTACGCCCCGCCCCCAGTGCCCGAATTTGGTTATGAACGGCGCGGCCCCCGCGGGTCCAATCAATCACTTCATCGGCCCCAGTGAATTTACGCGTAAACGTCGGCACGCCCAATTGCGGCGTCGGATCATAGGCCGCGGGATTTTTCAAAAATTCATCCAACATGTCGGCCCCGATCTGGGATACTTTTGCCTCTATATCACTATTCGTGTCGTTTTCATCAATCGCCAATGGCCGGCGCATGTAAATATCCCCCGCATCCAGTTCGGGCGTCACCCCGATTAAACAGACCGCAGATACCGTGTCCCCATTGTAAATCGCCGTTCGAATGGGCGATGGCCCACGATATCGGGGAAGATCACTGGGGTGAATATTGATGCATGGTGCCGCATCCAAAACGTTGGAACGCAATATCTCGCCATAAGAAATGACAACAATATAATCAATGTCTGATTTCTGATTTAAGATTTCTGATTTATCAAAATTCCGTGTTGTGTGATAAACGGGAATGTGATGATGATCCGCCCAGACATGCACCGGCGACGGGGTCATAACATGTTTACGCCCCATGGGCGCCGGGGCCGCGGTATAAACCGCCATGATATCATGGCCCGATGCGCGCAATCTTTCAAAAATTGGAACAACAAAATCGTTTGTTCCCATCAGTATCAGTTTCATTTTCGCTTCACCCATATCGCTACAACATGGTACATTAATTGTTCCGCCCTGGAATAATATTTATCCATGCCATTTTTTTCCGCCGTATATCCATCCCCATCAACATCCCCGCAAAATCGCATTGGCACAATATTGAACAAATCGCGAAACGTCGGTGCAATAACCATTGCCGTCACCACGGTCACACATGTCCCCCCCACGGCATTCAAAAATAATTTCATCGCCCATATCAATGGCGCGCCACTTTTCATCATACAGTCGCAGTTCATATATCTTCGACCCGTTTTTAATTTTTTCAAACGGTTCCGAATTTAAATTCATTTTGATGGTTTTCATGATTTATGTTTCCGTACCTTACGCATAACCATTTCCCGCTTGGTCGGGGATAAATAATCAATAAATAATTTCCCATCCAAATGATCTGTTTCATGTTGCACAATGCGGGCCGCCAATCCCGACATCTGGGCCATGCGATGGGTACCAGATTCATCCGTCCATTCAACCGTGACAGATTCGGGTCGTGTGACATTGGCAAAGACCGGCAAATTATCCCCCCCCAATACGGACAAGCACCCTTCTTCCATAACACATGTCTTGGGTCCGTATTCTGTGATCCGGGGGTTAATCATGCAATAAACCGTTTCATCATCCGGCGTCATCATCACCAAAAAACGACGGGTATCCCCCACCTGGGGGGCGGCCAAACCAACCCCATTTTGTTCGCGCATCATCTGCACCATTTCATCCATTATATCTAATAAATCGGGGGTAATCGATTCCACGGGCGTACACACTTCACGTAACACCTTATCCCCGCATAATTTCATTTCCATGGTTATTCGTCCTTGTATTCTAATGCAATTTTTTTATTTGTTGTAATACCACTTTTTTGTTTAATTTTTTCAAACCACCCCGATATGTTTCCCTTGCCATCCGTTAATTGCCCCAGTGCATTGTCATACGCCCGTTGTGCGCCGGCAATCCCCCGTCCAACGGCGGCAAAGTTTTCGGTAAACCCAACATATTTTTCATAGAGTTTGTTCACCATCTCTACCACCTCTGATATATTTTTATTTTGCCGATCCAACTTTAACAACATGTCCACCGTTTTCAATATCGGGAACAACAGCGATGACGTGATCAATGCCACATTCTTGGTCTGGGCCCCGGCATAGAGTTCAGGCTTGCGCCGCATGGCCAAAATGTACGCCGATTCCAATGGCATGAACATAAATACATAATCCAGTCCCGAATCCCGAACCTTTTTCTGATAATCTTTGGCCCCTAATTTATTAATATGACTTTCTGTGGCACGAATAAATTCATCGGCCCAATGTTCCCGATCTGCATCCGTTTGGGCGTTTTCATAATTCAAATAACTTTCCAGTGAAACCTTAGAATCGATAATAATACGTTTATTATTTGGCAGGTTTAAGATAAAGTCCGGTCGCACATCGCCATCATCACTATGAAAGAATTCTTCTTTGGTGTAATCCACATCCGGGACAAAGCCCAACATCTGTAACACATTTTCTAAATATGTTTCCCCCCAACACCCTTGGGTCTTTTTATTTTTTAACGCATTGGCCAGATTGGATGCCTCGCGCTGTAAATTATCGCTTTTCTCCAACATGTTTTTAATCTGGGTATCAATACTGGCCTTGTTTTCGACAGAATTTTTAATCATTTCTTGAATTTTCTTTTCAAATCCGTCTTTAAGATTTTTCATCTCGTTGGCCATCGGTGTCAAAACCGTTTTCTGGGTACCCAATACGGATTCTTTTTGCTTTTCAATCAATTCCGCGGAAACCGCCCGAAAATCATTTAACATCTTTTCCCGCACATCGCACAGGGTCTGAACCTCTTGCCGGCGGGCGGCGGCATCGGCAACCAGATGTTCATTTTTTCCCCGCAGTGTGTCAATTTCTTGGCGTTGTTGGGCCAACAATGCCCTTACTTTGGCCATTTCAATATCGTTTGAATTATTTCGCGCACGCGCCGCCCATGCGATAACCGCGCCCACCACGCACCCAATAATCAACCCCAAAATAAAAATACCATAATCCATTCATATACCCCTGAACCGATTATATATGAAAAAAATACCTTTTCAAGCCACGCCCCCACAAAAAAAGGGCCTTTATTTGGCCCGTTTTTTGGGTTTTATGTCCAAGATCTGTTTTTCTAATTCCAAGATACGATTTTCCCGCGCACGGATAACACCCAATAAACGTTGATTTTCAACATTCATCGCATCTAACTTTCTTTGCGTCAATGCGACACCATCACTTAACCGGCGATTGCGTTTGCGGTTAACCAATGTTGTCACCGCCACCCCAAACAGGGTTCCGCCAATCCCACTGATTATATCATAAAGTGTATCAATAATTGCCATGCCCGCATTTTAACACATGGGCATGGCCCCATTCACTGGGTTTATTTTCCCGCCGCCACACGCATACCGGTCTTGCGATCAACCCACACCTGATCGTCGGCAATATTCATCATGGGCATGTCACTTTTACTGTCGGAATAAGAACGAACAACATGCGGAATATATTTGTTTTCCCGTGCCCATGCGTCGAACGCCGCCACCTTGTTCGTGCCCCAACAGAGAAATTTATATTTCCACGGCCGCACCGGGTCCATTTGGGAACAAATAACCGCATCAAATTTTATATCCCGAACCAAGGATGGGATCAAATAATTCGGGCCGGCCGACACCAAAATAACCATGCGCCCCGCCGCGCGTTCGGCCGCCACTTGATCTTTGGCCCATCCAAAACGATTACGCCGATGTTGGCGAATGAAATCAGGTCCAAATTTCTTGACCATGGCCGGTGTCAAAAATCGACGCATATTTTCCCGCCACCAAGAACCCGACCGATTTACAATACGTGCGATTAACGCCATCCCCATCCACGGCAGATACAACCACGGCCGCAACTGATGCCGGAAACAATACATTCCAAATGCAACATTGCTGTCACCCGATGACAATGTGCCATCAAAATCAAAAACGACAACCTCAACCTTTTTTAACATGTTCAAATACCTTTTTCTTTAAATAATCCGGGCCATTATAACAATGTTTTTCTTGCACCGCAAACCCTAACTTGATATGATTAAATAAATGGCGAATTTGTAAAGATTTAGACATTTTATATAAAAATAACGGAAACCTAATGCATAAATCCATATTAACCGTGTTATTATTGAACCTATTTGTCACAAATGCCACATACGGCGCAAATGCGATTCTTGATGTCAACATTCCCACCTGTTGCTTTTCCGGTATATCGGGCCCCAATGACAAGGTCACCGGATGTTATCGAATATCCCAAATTTATAATTGTATGGGCTCTGAATATATTGATTGCAATACCTGCGAAAGTGGATATAACCCCAAAACCACTTTGGTTACCCCATGCGGCAATACCAGCATGCAATTAACCATTACCACATGCCAATTGGCATTGGTTGATTGTCCGGCGGGCCAATACAAAGAAATTCTAAGCTGTATAAATTGCCCATCGCCCGGCACATCTATAGAAGGGTCGGTTGGAATTACATCCTGCTTTACCAACGAAGAAATAAAAATATTTTCTGATGCATATGGCAGTGGTTATACCAAACGCGAGAAATGTTATTATTCAGAATAAAAAAAGGCCGGAAAATTCCCGGCCCTTTTTTTAATGGCGTTTGACCCAATGACGCATCCGTTCCATGATAAAGAACAATGATGGCGTCAATGCAAATGTCCAAACCAATGATGCCGCCATCCCGCCAATCATCACGGCGGCCATGGCAACCTTCATCCCATCGGTCGACCACATTTGGGGTAACATCCCGGTGATAATGGCGATCGACGTCATCAAAATCATGGCTTTTTTATCCACCAATTCCGTCCAGAGGGCGTCAAACGCATTCTGCCCATTACGAATGCGGTTAATCGTTGGTTCCAACACCAAAATATTATTATTTACAACCAAACCCACCAACATAACGAACGCCAACATTGCGCCAACATTCATGGATGCCCCCGACATAAACATCATGATGAACACGCCCGCGAATGATGTCAAAATCGACGTCGCAATCGTCAACGGATGTCCCAATGAATTCAGAATCGCCGCCAACAACATATATGTCAATATTGTTGCCAGCAAGAATGCCGTGCCGATTTCGCCGGTGGTTTCATCTTGGGTTTCACTCATCCCGCCAAATTGGGCATAATAACCGGGTTGCCATTGCATTTCATCAATGACTGCCTGAATCTTTTTCTGAACCGGTCCCATTGTTGATTTACCAATATTGATGTCAATTTCGGTGATTCTGTTTTTATCCAGACGCCGAATTTCAGATGTGGCGGGCACACTGGATATATCCCCCAATTCCGCCAACGCCACCATCCCTTTTTGTGAATTGACGTAAACATTGTCGAACAATGCCGCGGTTTTAAACGGTTCTGCAAATTCCAGAATAATGGGATATTCTTCACCGCTTTCCTTGTACTTGTAATCGTCATTACCAAACAATGCCGTCCGCAATGTTGTCCCCGCATAGGCATTTTGAATACCCCATGAATTCATTTTATCTTCGTTGGGAATAAATTGAATTTCATTGTTGGGTGCCTGTTGGGCCATGACGGCGGTTGACACTTCGGGAATCTGATTAATCTGATCCAAAATCCGGGCCGCATAATCGCCACGCACCGCATCATCATCGCCATAGATGTTTAACACCATGTCGGACGTACTGGACGAAGACATACCCGCACCAGCACGAATTTGAATTTCTGCATCCGGAATTTCGGATAATTTCGGCAACATTTTTCGGGCCAGTTTTTTATCCGAAATACGTCGCACCCCCAGATCACGCAAATCAACCTTTACCGTGATATTTTGCAGACCATTTTCACCAATCTTGGCGGTTGTGGCAACAACGTCGGGAAATTCGCCCAAGACTTGTTCAATCTGATGCACGATTTTTTCCGATTTTTCGTACGTCGCCCCCATGGGTGCACGCGCCGTGATCGTTATTTCGTTATTGTCGGTGGCGGGCGCAAATTCATTTCCCACAAATTTCATCAACATGGCCGAACCGACCAAGACCAATATTGCCATTGCAACAACGCGTCCCGCATGGGCATATTGATATTCGAACCAACGACGCATATGGGTCTTTTTCGCATTTCTGGTTTCGCGAATGGCACGCGTTGCTTCTTTCTTGACATCGATATTGTCACTGCGCGTGAGACGCAAAAACTTGGCAATCATCATGGGTGTTAACGTGAATGAAAACATCAACGATAACAATGTCAAATACACAACCGTTAATCCAAATTGAACCATAAATTGGCCAACGATCCCCCCCATAAAGGCCAACGGCATAAACACCACAACATTTGTTCCAACACCCGCCAATACCGATACGGCCACTTTTTTCGTTCCATCAATGGCGGCGGTATCTGGATCCTTGCCCAGACGTAATTGTTGTAACGCCGATTCAATCAAAATAATGGCATTCGATACCAATGTGCCCAACGCCGATGAATACGCCAATAATGTCATCGCGTTGATGGTAAAACCACTGCCATCCATGAAAAAGAATCCGGCAATCAATGACGCAGGGATCACAACCCCGGCAATAATGGTTGACCGACCATTACGTGTAAAAATCATCAAGACCAACACGGTAAAGATAATCCCCAATACAATGCCCCAAATGGTGCTGTATGTTTCATCGGCGATCGATATCGACGAATCCGATGTAACAACCATTTCGGCCCCGTCAAAGCGTTTTTGTAAATCGGATTGAAATTCGGGTAAACGGCGGCGCAATTCTTCGGAAATTTTAATCGCGTTACCATCCGATGCCTTGACCACGGATGCAATCACAACGTCTTGGCCATTATACCGCGCGCCGGTTTCCACATCACGCGCCGCATCGGTTACGGTTGCAATATCGGCAATTTTAAAATTTTGCCCTTCCATCGTGACAACCTGCAGATCTTCGATCTCGTCAATGGATGCAAATTCCCCGATAAAGCGTACATTGGATGATGCCACGCCGGCCTCGATCTTGCCACCGGGAACGTTCAAGTTTTTGTTACCCAACGCCGATACGATATCAATAATTGTCACCCCACGGGCCGCCATCTGATCCGGATCCATCGAAATCCGTACCGCACGTTCCCGTCCACCAAAGACCGATACACTGGCAACCCCAGAAATCCCAGTAATCTTGTTGGCCAGATTGTTATTCACATATTCTTCTAAATCACGTGCCGATGCACCGCGCAACACAATATCCACCACAGATTCTTGTAACGGGTTTAATTTTTCAACCACCGGCTGCTTTAACGCATCGGGGAATTCAGATGCCAATGCGTCAATTTTGGTTTTCACCTCTGATGCTTTGTCATTGACGTTAACGCCTAAATTAAATTCTGCCATCACGTAACCGCCATTTTCAAACGCACGTGATGTTAACTTTTTAAGGCCGGCAACCTCGCTCATGGCGTCTTCGGCACGTTTTAAAACCTGGGATTCGATTTCGGCGGGTTGTGCACCAGGATACACGAATGTGGCCGTTACCATCGGAAAATCCAATGATGGCGTGCGTTCAATATTCATCTTGGGAAATGATACAAAACCCAAAACGACCCAAAATAAAACAAACATCAATGTTGTAATTGGTCTGGAAACAAAAAACTTTAACATAATACGATCCCCCTAAAATATAACGTGTTCCATTATTCTTTGATTTGAATTTTTTCACCGTCTTGGACGCGCGACAAAATGATAATATCACCATCGTTTAATCCATCCGTTACATATGCCGTGGATGAATCCTGGCGGGTGACCGTTACTGCACGTCGCGTTGCCCGATCCCCGGTCGCAACCATAATGTGACCGTTTTCAATAATATGAACCGGGATAAAATATCCATTGGCATGAAATTCGGCAAACTGTAATCCATCGGCAACACCACGGGTCCGTACCGTGTGCATACCCGTATCCAGATCAATTCCCCGCGCAACTGATACAATTTCACCATCACCCACACGTTGTCCCGGCGCCAATAATGCCGCCCGCGGCCCCGACACGAATACACGATTATTTTTAACCGTGATGGGTTCGCGAATAATCCCATCGCGACGCACCACGCGTACCACATCAACCGGCACCCCATGGGTTGCCGCGGCACGCGCCGGATTATATATTTCAAGACGATTTTGTGCGGCAATCACCCCAAATCGACCAACCACCCAAAACACAATAAATCCCAAAACCACCAGATAAATAATTTTTTTCCCCCGTTGGGATCGCACCCATGCGAAAATTTTATCAATTTGTGTTGTAATCGTTTTCATCTTATTCCCCTAATTTCTTGACTGATTCTGCCGACATTAATAATTCGTACCGGGCATTCAATAACGCCATATCTAATTGGTACAGACCCGCGGACACTTCGGCCAATTCAACCGCCGATGTTTGACCCGCACCAAAACGTTCCTGGGAAAATTTATACGCCTTGGCCGCCAAATTACGGGCATTTTCCAGTGTTGATAAATTTCCCCGCAAATGGTCGTATTTTTCCACCGCCGTGTTGTATTCTTCGGTACGCATCTTTTTTGATTTATCCAAATCTTGACGCGCCGCCACGGCATCCATGGCGCTGATTGTTGCCGCGGCCGATGTGGCACCCCCACTAAATATCGGCATTTTTAACGCCAATCCCCAATATGCCGATTGGGTCCCAGAACGATCGAACATCGCATCATATTCATTACCCATGGCAAAAAAGTTATACGACGCCGTCGCCGCCAGTGTGGGCAAGTATTCCGCCCGCGATGCACGTACCTTGGATTCATACATTTTAACCTGATTATCCAAAATATCCCATTCCGGATTGGATTTAATGGGCCCCGCATTCAATGGGGCAAATGTTGTTGGCATTTTATCTGTCAATGTAATCGGCTCATCCATATCAATCCCCGCCAAGATCTTTAACATCCGATGGGCGGTATCCCGATTAAATTTCGCATTCGATAAATTGATTTCCTTGGTGGCAATATCCGATTCGATCTTGACCAGATTACTGCGATTGGCACGCCCCGCAGACGTCAATTTTTTCCGTGCAACGACGGCCCCATCCAAATCTGATTGTGCAATTGCCACAATTTCGTCGGTCATACGCGCAGTCCAGTAAATATCGGCGGCACTGTATTTAACCGCACGCCGGGTTAATTCACGGGATGCCTCGCTCATTTTAATGGCGGATTTTACACTTTTGACCGCATTACCAATTTTTCCAAATGTGTAAATCGGTTGGGTCACAGAAACACCCACACTGAACATATTATCTGGAATTTCCAGATAAATGTCCCGATCCGCCAAAGATTGATCAATCATCGCCCCAATCTGGGATGGTAATGTTAATCCATTGGCCTTGGACGGATTTTCAACATTGATCATGTTCATGTATGATGCCGTGGCATCGATGTGAAACCACCGATTGGCATTCACAGACTTTAATTGGGCTTCGGCCTTTTTAACATTCGCTTGGGCCTTTTTTAAATCTTGGGATTCATCCAAGATTTTTTCAATCGCCATATTTAATGACAAATCCATCGCATACCCGTTTGGGACGCACAAAACACCCGCGCCCAGCACAGCAGACGCCAACAATTTACATTTATGCATTTTGCAAAGACTCCATATTTTTCAAAACATCACGCATTGTGCGTAAGGCACCGGTTAATTTTTCTTCGTCCCGGGGACAGATCCCATGAAACAATTTTTCAATGCCATCACGAAAACGCTCCATCGCCGCAACGGCCATCTTTTCGCCCGCCGGCGTGCATTGATACCATGTATTACGCCGGTCCATATCATCAACCGTGCGCGCCACCAAACCATCACGTTCCAATTTCCGAAACGTCGCACATAAATTCGGGGTTGATATATTTTCGCGCCGGGCAATGTCTTTTAATCGTGACGGTGCGCCATATAAACGCACCAATACCAATAATTGTTGCCGCGGAATACCCGACTGCCCCCCCTGGGCATTACGCAAACGATCCCCCATCCGATCCAATGTCAGAATGTTTTCCTCCATCAGATGAACAAATTCCTTGCGTGACATCTTTTTCTCCGTTATACTAAGAATGTTATCATTATTCATTAAAAACGCGAATGATTATATTTTTTAATAATTATAATTGCAAGTAAAAAATTACAAAATTCCTAAAAAAAAATTTAGTGCATAAGATATGGAATCACCGGGTAGATATAAGATGCCTTTATCGACAATAGGGATGGCCACCAACCAGTGTTCAGGGTTCAGATAAAGACCACCCTCCCCCCTTCGGGGTACTCCCTCGAGGGAGGAGAACTTGTCTTTGTGCCACGCTGAGTTTAAGTTCCCCTCCGGGGTCGGGGTGGCCGCGAAATCGGCCCCCGCAAAAATTGAAAATTTTTGTGGGTGATACCGACGGGGTGTTTTTTTTGCCCCCCACGGGGTCCAGTGGCGAATGCCCACAAAAGAGAGGATGGTTTATTTGAACTTTAATAAGTTCCCATGCCCGCCCCAAATTTTCCGATCAATAATAAATCCGCGCCATGCGCGGATGTTTATTGTCCATTAACCTTGGTATTAAGGCGCATATTTTCCCTGTTTAAATTTTCTTTGGTCACCGATACCGTGACATTAAATTCGTTGATCACTTCGTCAATCACAGACTTGGTTGCCGTAATGGGTGCGTCCTTGCCGTCTTTCTTATAGGCGTATGGTTTATCACGGAACCATGTATTAAACGCCTTTATATCCACGTCTAATTGACGCTTTGCGTCGCCGTATTTACCACTGTTGGCGGCGGTACGAATATACATCAAATTCGATTGCAGACATTCAAGAACCGAACTCTGATTCAATTTATCAATACAGTTTTGCGTGCCCGATATAATGATACTGCGATCCTTGGACGCAACCGCACCCGATGCGCCTTCACTGGCCGCACCTGCCGCCTGTAACGATGTGGTCAAAACCGCTTTTTCCAGTTGTGTTTTAAGCCGCCGAATTGTCGCATTCAGATATTCATATTGCTTAAACATCTGTTGGGTCATGACGGTTGTCTTGATGGCAATAACTTCTTGCATCGCTTGACGCTGGGCCGAATCTCCCAGATTCTGTGCATGTCCCACATTATAAACATGCGTTGTGCATAACGCCAATGACGGATTAATATAATCCGCCCCATCTTTGTCACAACCATTACTGGCCGCGCGCACGCCCCCCGACATCATCAAGGCCGCGATTAACCCACAAAAGATCTTTCTCTTATAATGCATTTAAATTCTGTTGTACATATTGTTTGTATTATTTTCAAAAATACTCTTTGAACTCGAAGAATTATTCGGTAATTCTACCTTTAACTCTTTCTGATCCTGCAGACCCGCAGATCGCCCACCCGTCGCACCAATACATGATTGTATATTCGGATCAATTTTCTGGCCATTGGCGGGACATACACAATTATCCCCTTGGATTTCACCCAATGCCTGTTTGCAATCGCGTGACGTCACGAAATCAGCGCCCCCCCATTCTTTGTACGTGGTGGCCGCGGCCGACGGGACATAACCCGAAAACGCACTATCCATTTCCCGTTGGGTCACACAAACTTTGTCAGGTAATTTTTTCATTAATGCGGCCTGTTGCAACTTGGCATACGATTCATCATTAACCGCGCAATATTTGACCGCGTCCGGAATAACAGATTTTTTGGACCCACCAAACAATACAGATCCCCCCACATTCGGCGCGTCTTGTTCGATCATACGTCGCAGAATATCGATATCAATATTGGCCTGTTTACGACGCCCCCGGAATAACACAGAATTGTTCAACACATCCGATGCACAACCCACGCGAATCTGACTGTTTTCGTCGCCGGTATCGGGGTAAAGCCAATTTTGCTGAACCTCTTCGTCGTTGGTCAACATGGTGATCATTTGACAACCGCCATTGCTCTGCGGGATGACGCCCCCCATGGTACACGGTTGACCCGCACGCACACTTCCATAGGCGATGGATTTTCCATTGGCGTCACAAGTCTTTGTGCCATAATGCATTTCTTGGTCCTTGGTGCACATATATTTGGCCCATGAACTGCATGTCCCATTCAGCATCAGCAAAATATCCGTAATATCGACGCCCACCGATTGCGCCATCTCCAGTGCATCTAAAATCTGATCCAACACATTTTCATAGGGATCAAAAAAATTCGCGGCTTTTTCTTTAAACACCTTAACCCGCTTGGGGCCGGTGCAATTGTTCCCCGACCGGTCACATCCGGCGTATGCAAAGACATCTTCCATTGTCGCCTTTAACGATTTCATGGCGACCATGGCGGCCTCTACACTTTCCATAATCTGTCCAGAAACCTGTTGACGAACAAGAACATCGGCCGATACACCGTTCGATGCCGCGTCAACCTGGGCCTGATTTAAATTACTTTCTGGGGCCGGCGATGTGGCGGATGTTGCCGCCGCGGCGGCTGCGGCGGCGGCCTGGGCCGCTAATTCCTTTTGCTCCGCCAATGCGGCCTGTAATTGCTGTTGTGCGGCGGCGTTTTGCTGGGCCATTTGGGATTGCATTTGTTGCATCTGCGATTGCATGGCCTGTAATTGCTGCTGACTTTGTTCGGCCGCCGCCGTTGCCGCGGCCGCCTGGGCATTGATGGTGGCGGCATTAACCTTGGCCGTGGAATTGGCCACCAATTGGGCCGCAATGGATTGGATCAAATCATCGCCGTATTTCTTGCACGTTTCATTGGATTTCACACACCCCGAAACAATGGGCACGGCCACATCCATCGATGTACACCCACCCGTGGCACACTTTGGCTGGGCACAACGCAAAATTAACGAATTACAGTTGCCAAAATTTGCCTCTGCCCCGGTGCCGGACGTGCGTCCGATCATGGCATTGTTCCAATTGTTATTGTTCACCGATCCCATATTGGTCGGGTTATAGGCGGTTAAATTACTGCCCGCGGTGGATGGGACGGCGGCATGCGCCATGGGCGACGTGACGCACAGGGCAAGCATTAAAAATCGCGTTAATGATTTCATATTCTCTCTTATGTCATAATTCTATCATAAAAAAAACATAGGGGCAAAGGAAAAGTACGCCCATTGGCACCACCAAACAAAAAAATTGACATATATTAAATATGTATTAATATAATTAAAGATTAAGGGGTATATAACAATGCAAAAGAAAACCGGTACATCAAAAGGTCTGTGTTTAATGAATTTTATAATGGGTGGATTTTGTGGGGCATGGGGTGCCCATTTAATTGCCCATGACCGCAATTGGCCCAGCATTATTTGCATGGTCATCATTGGTGGATTAAATTTTTATTTGGCCATTGATAATTGGCCACGCATTCATGGAAAACAAAAATCACATTAAGGGCACAAATCATATTCCATATAAAAAACCGGGACATGCCCGGTTTTTTATTTCGCCCGTTCCACATATTCCAGTGTTTCGGTATTAACCACAATCCGTTCACCTTGTTCGATAAAGACCGGGACTTGGACCCGAACACCATTATCCAATATGGCGGGTTTGCCCCCACTGGATGTTGCGGTTTGCCCCTTTAATGCGGGTTCGGTTTCTTCGACGGTTGCAATAACGGTTTTAGGCAATGTGATCGATACCGGCATCCCTTCGACCAGGTTTGCCTTAACCGACATTTCCGGCACCAAGAATTTCATCTGATCGCCCAAAGAATCGACCGGCATCGTGAATTGTTCATAATCGCTAAGATTCATAAAATACGCATCCGTCCCATCTGCGTACAAATATTGACATTCAACATCTTCGACCATTAACTTTTCAACCTTATCTTCGGCGCGCCAACGGTCACCACCCTTGTTTCCGGTATCAATATCGCGCAGGTCGGCCTGAACAAACGCGCCACCTTTGCCGGGTTTTACCTTGGTAATCGATGTCACAGAATAACGACGTCCATTATGGGAAATAACCCAACCGACGCGCATATCATTCGCAATTGTGGATGCCATTTTATCTACCTCTTGATTATAATTATTCTTTGTGTGTGGCGTTGTATCTTTCGATACTTTTCATAATGATTTCATCCGCCGCCGCGCGATCCGCCCACCCATTGATCTTGGACCAAGAATTAGGTTCCAAATCTTTATAGTGTTGGAAAAAATATTCGATTTTGGACCGCACAATGGCCGGCAATTCTTCGATAAACGATACATTTTCATAATACGGATCCACCCGATCACGTGGCACACAGATAATCTTTTCATCGCCACCGGCCTGATCTTCCATTAACAAGGCACCAATCGGATGCACATCAATCATAACACCGGGCCGCAACGGTGCGTTACATACGACAACGCAATCCAACGGATCCCCGTCATCACCCAACGTGCCCGGGAAATAACCATAATTGGCCGGATACGCCACCGGCGTATGCAAAATACGGTCCACCCGCAACAGGCCGGTTTCCTTGTCAATTTCATATTTGACGTAACCGTTTTCTGGAACCTCTATAATCGCTGTCATTTTTTTCGGCGGCATTTTGCCGGGCTTTAATTGTTCAAGTGTCATTTGTTTTCCCTTTCAATTTGCGGGTGTGATCATATCACACTTTTTCTTTATTGCAATCATTAATCGTGTATAACGTTCCCGGTTGCCGCATCAAATCGACGACGGTCAACCGATATGATTTTCCCATCATACACGGGTGCCGCCGCACGATCTACCGACACCCGCCAGTATGCGTTTCCATCCACACTGTTTAATGCATATAAATATCCATCCGTCCCCATCACAAAAATAACCGTATCCGTCACAATAAACGGATGGGACGTCGCCACCGGCGCACACCACCGGCGCCCCCCGGTATCGGCGCGTAAACGACAAAACGCATCACCCAATCCACCAACATAAACATCTGGGCCACGCACAACGGGCGGCACAACAATATCCAAGACCGATGAACCGCCGGTCATCGCATTGGGGCGATATATATCTGCAACCCATGACACATGACGCGTTTTGGGATTAAATTTCACCAATTCGCCCGTGGTCAACCCCGCATACACAAATTTTCCCGCGCATACCGGCGTCCGCGTGCCCCCCACACTGTTGGATGTGGCAAATCCGGTAAATACCTTTTTATCCCCATCCCAAATCACGTTTTGGGCATCCTGGACATAGGGACACGATACATCCGAATCTTTTACTGGTTCCGGTAACGGTTCAATGGGAACATCCAATACGCGAACCCGTGGTGTATCAAAGATGGGATTGCGCGTCCCAGGCAATATCGGATCACGCGTATCGCACCCGCCCAATATCATTAACCCCACCAATGCCAAACCAATTTTTCGCATCTGCACCCCCCGATGATTACCGTAATGCGGCCGCATTTGCCGCCACAATGGCCGGCGCATCTTTATCGGCCACAATCGCATCCAAAATCGGTCGCGCCGCGGCGACGTTTCCATCCGCCAAATACCGTTGCGCCACAATCAGCCGTGATGTATAGTAATAGGGTGACTTTTTCGTATCCAGATCCCCCAAATATGCACGCATCTGATCCCCGGTCATATCATCGCCCCGCATGTTGGCGATCGTTATACGGGCCAAATCACGAAAGTCCCGACTGTGACCATTTTCGGCCAAATAATCCAACGTATCGACATCCCCGCTGATTAAATAAGATTGGTACAATGCCAAATCTGCACCGGCCCCATGACCCGCACGTCCAATCGCCTTTAACGCATTCGCATCACCATTGGCCACGGCGGTTTCATAATTCTGGGCGGCGGCCAAACGTGATGACCGATATGTCGTTACCCCAATTTGAATACCCACCACCACAATTAACAATCCCAACGCCGCCGCAATCAACACACGGGCATATTTTTTAATAAACCGTTGGGTCTTTTCATTGTTAACTTCTTCCCAAACCTCGCGATAAAGGGCATCTTCGGCATAATCTTCGGCCGTTTTCTTTTTGGGCTTAATATTTTTATTTCTTTCCAAAATTGTTGCCATTGAAAATTCTCCTGTCTTGATAATTGATAATTAATTGCTATACTATAAATATAATGAAAAAGCAAATCAAGAACGCTTTAACACCTGTACAAAATACATCGCTGGTTGCGGCACGCGGGGTCAGTGATGACGCATCCCTGGCCCAGTATATTCAGATGGTGCAAAATATCCCCACACTGAACGCGCAACAAGAATACGAATACGCCACCGATTGGGTTAAAAATCACAACCAGGCATCGGCCCAGCAATTAGTCATCAGTCATTTGCGAATGGTCGTATCGGTGGCCTATGACTTTAAGAATTATGGAATTCCCATCGGTGATTTAATCGCCAGTGGAAATATGGGTCTGATGCAGGCGGTTCAAAAATTTGATCCGGATCGTGGTTTTCGTTTTTCAACATATGCCATGTTCTGGGTCAAGGCTGAAATTTACGAAACCATTTTAAATAATTGGTCGATTGTAAAAATTGGTACATCCGCCAATCAAAAGCGGGTTTTCTTTAACCTCTCGCGGGCGAAACGCGCACTGGGGATTATGGACAACAACCTCTCGGATGATCAAACCCGACAAATTGCCACGTATCTGGATGTACCGGAAAATGATGTTCGGCGCATGTCCCGGCGCATGTCGGCACGCGATATATCATTAAACACCCCCATGGGCGCCGATAATGACGGGGACGAAGCGATCGTGAACCTGGTGGATACACGGGCAACCCCCGACGTGGTGACCGAACAGAATCGATTTCACCATGATGCATCCGCCCTGTTGTATAAACATTTAAATAATTTGCCCGCACGGGACCGTGAAATCTTGGTGGCACGCCGATTGACGGAACCGGCCCTTACGCTTGAGGCGTTGTCGAAAACCCACAATATATCTCGCGAACGTGTTCGCCAAATCGAAGAACGGGCGTTCAACAAACTGCGGACGGCCATGTTAAACGACACCGACGCGCCGATCGATTAACCAACAACCGACCATGGGGACACAACATATGTATACCAAATTAATCTGTATCGGCGCATTATGCACCCTTTTGTCGACGGGCGCCAATGCCGTGACGGTCAACCGGGGACGAACGGCCGTAAAAATCAATGGATACGGCACGACCGGATGGTTCCAAGAAAAATTTCGCGATGGGAAATTTGTCGGCGATTGGCGCGTACGCGGTCAATTGAATTATGCCACCGCACGGGGTCAAACATTGGGGGCGGTATATGCCATTGACCAATTGGCCACATCCGACGGACGCGCCGCGGCCGATGCATTTATTTTCTATGAATGGGCATCACTTGGTCGGGTGGAAATGGGATTAACCGATTCGATTGCCCGCAAATTGGGTGTGGGATTACCCGACGTGGGGGGATTGCGTATTAATGACCAATCACTGATTTATAAAAAAATAAGACCCGACGGCCCCGTGATTGCCGATCTGACCATTACCGATGGGCGTGGGGCACCCCGAATAAATATCGCCACAATGCCCCGCGCCGGGGCCCAGATGGGTCTGTCGTTTTCCATGCTGGATCCGCATTATGATTTTGCGACCGATGGGGCAATCAAAATCCGATTACCGGGGGGAAAATTAAAAACAGCATTGACGGTTGGCGCATCTTATATCGAATCACCGGATAACATGCGTGTGGGAACGGGATCCCCCCGTCTGACCGCAGATTGGCGGGCCCAGGCATCGGTTGGATTAAATATTCAGTACAACAGTTGGATCATCGGTCTGGACACCCGGGTTATCTATGACCGGGATGCGATTGGACCGGCATCCGATGGGGTGGCGACCGGTGCCGGGGTTAGTTATGATTTATTAAAATATACGGTGTCGGCAACCTACTTGTTTTCTGATACGGGAATTTTTCACGATGGGGATAAAAATACGATTAATCACACGGCATTAATGTCTTTGCGGTATAAGTATAGCAAGGATTTAGACGGATGGATATCATTGGGTCTGTCCACGGACACACCATTTGTTGCGGCGGGTATGCGCGTTACATTTTAAATTGTTGGATACCACCCGGTTGGGATAACCCATTGAAAAATCCCCGCAACTGCGGGGATTTTTTTACAATAAACACGCCAACGTTGCGCCCGTGTTTTTAATCATAAACCATCCAATACGATAATCCGTGGCATAAACCGTTGCCATAAATAACGCGATAATCGCAATGACGGCGATGACATTATTACGCTTGCCCCGCATGCAATACAAACTGATGTTATAAAACAAGAACAACAGATAGATGTCGACCGCCAAACTGATGATCCACATCGACACACAATTAAACGCCAGCGCATTAAGCACCAATATAACCGGATAAATGAAAAAGATCGATGCCAAACCCTTGATCGCGATTTCCCAATCACGTTCACCCCCCGTGATTTCGGACACCAACATCATCAATCCCCCCATCACAAACAGCAATGTTACCGCCAACACCGGCACAATCACCACCGCGGTAAAGATGGCCCCAACCGTAATCGACGCCCCGCCGATCAAACGTAATATCAAAACCAGGACCCCGCCCAATAAACCATAAAGAAATGCACGCAACATCGATTCTTCTAAATTGCCATCGGCAACGATCTTGGTAAAGAATCGTTTCGGCTGGGTCAAAACACCTGTGATATGGGACATCCAAGATTTAATTTTTTTACGCATGCGATAACTCCGGTTTGATTATTTCTATTTTTGCTTTATAATTAAAAAAAATCAATGGAAAAAATGATGAAAAAACTGGTTATTGTTGGCCGGCCCAATACCGGCAAATCGACACTGTTTAATGCCTTGACGGGCACACGGGATGCATTGGTGCATGACCGACCGGGCGTCACACGCGATGTCATTGGGGGAACGATCAAGAACCGCGCATGGACGGTTTATGACACGGCGGGTCTGGAATCGGCAAAATCGGGATTGGCCGCGGATTCGACGGATATGGCGGTCCGGTATGTTGCCGATGCCGATGCCATTATCTTTGTTGTCGATGGACGGGCCGGATTAACACATGGGGATATGGATTGGGCCCGGGTGGTACGCCGCGCCGCGGGACGTACCCCCATCCGATTGGTGGCCAATAAAACCGAATCGTCACGCCGTACCGCCGAAATGGATGATTTTTATAAATTGGGTTTTGGGGCACCGTTTCCCATATCCGCAGAACACAAGCGGGGATTTGACGCCATTTTTGATTTTATTGACGAAATTGCCCCAATCGCATCTGATACACAATCTGATAACACAGATATGAATACAAATGAAACCACCGCCGCCACCCTTGCCGGGATACCAAATCGGCCATTGCACATCGCCATTATGGGCCAACCCAATGTGGGCAAATCAACATTTGTCAATCGCGTCTTGGGGCAACAACGTCAAATTGTGCGTGACATGCCGGGCGTCACACGTGACACGGTTAAAATCCCCACCCGTTTTTACGGGCGTGACATCGTTTTAATGGATACGGCCGGATTACGTCGCAAGGCCGGCGTCACCGACGACGTCGAAACATTGTCGGCGTTAAAGGCATTGGATGCCATCAAAACCGCCGATGCCGTTATATTAATTGTGGATGCCACACGCAATATTGAAAATCAGGCATTAATGATCGCGGGCCGAATTTATGACGCCGGCCGGGTATTGTGCGTGGCGTTAAATAAATGGGATCTGGTGCCGGAACATGAACGGGATGAAAAATTGTTAAAATTAAAACATCAATTTGCCAATTCGTTTCATCAAATTATCAAACCAATGATTTTGGCCATTTCGGCCGAAAAAGGCACCGGTGTTCAAAATTTGTTTAAACGCGTTTATCAACAATGTGATTTGGCGGCCACCGATGCCCCGACCAGTTTGATTAACCGCATCGTTGAAAAATTGGTCGCCACACGTCAACCCCCGATGTCGCGATTAAAACGCCCGATGAAGATTAAATTTGCCCGTCAAACCGGCCGGCATCCCATGCGTATAACCATTAACGTCGGGGGCGCATCCGATATCCCCGAATCATATACGCGGTACCTGCGACGGGGATTGGCCACCGCGTTGGGGTGGGAACACCTGCCTGTTGTTATTGAATACGAAAAATCAGATAATCCATATGGTCAATAGTTTGATCAACTATTGATGGCGTTCATCGCGTATAAAGGTTTATTAACTTTTCTATCCGCAATCCAACGCATACGGCGCGGAAAAATTCCGCGCCGTTATAAAAAAAAGGCCGGCATATCGCCGACCCGGGATTTTTACCATCCCCCCAGCGGACAACCGGAAATCCCCGGCAGGAATTGCAACACAATCCCAATACCGAACAATAACGTAAATCCAACCAACAGACCCGTCCCTTTGTCTTTGACATCGTCCATTTTGACGTCGCCCTTGGAAATATATCCCCATGCCCATTGCGCGATAAAGAATGCCGCCCCCGCAAATGCCAACGTCCGCAAGGTACGAAATACCCCCTGCATCCCTGCAATCAAGGCACATGGATCGGCGGCGCCGGTCGCACTGGCCATGGCGACACCACCGGTGGCCATTATCGCAATTAATGCAAATAAAAATTTATTCATATTTATTCCCCTATGGTTTATGCGTTATTTTAATTATATCATAATTTTACCCATGATTCAAGTTACACAAAAATCCCCCCAACAAAATAATTGCCGGGGGGAATTTATGGGCATAACCCGCCTTAGCGATTGGTGGGTACAATAATATAACGACGCCGTAAAACTATGGTATCATTGCCATTTGCCATACCGCATCCACATGTTTCTTTGACGGGTTGGGTTGATGGTTTGTTATCCATTTCAGATTGATCACCCGGCACCGGAACAATCATCGACCGATCACGGCGTGGGGCCACATGGGCATTGTCACGTGCGTACAAATCGGCACACATCGTGTCACGATAAATAATCTTTTTTTCATTATCTATGCCGCGAATGTCCGCCGAATAATTTTCGCCATATTCGGTCGCCGAATAAATACAATCACGCCCGTCTTGAACATATCGAATATCGCCCCGGAAATAATCATAATGCGTTCCGCATCCCGCCAACATCACCAAACCAATCATAGAAATTAAAAACGTTTTCATGTGCCATACCCTTGGTCATCACCGAACCCTCTCCGGCCCCCGATTCGGCATCATTGTTACACAAATATTTATGGTGTCAAATTTTATTCACAACAATTGATCGCGCCCCGGTCACATGATATAATAACGCCGATCAATTTAACCAAGAGTTACATAAATGAATTACACATCATACGGTCTGGTCAATACCCAGAAAATGTTTTCTGATGCCCTGGGGAACGGGTACGCGGTACCGGCATTTAATTTTTATAATATGGAAACGCTGATGGCAATCATGACGGCGGCCCAAGAATGTCGATCACCGGTGATCTTGGCGGTTTCAGAATCGGCGTTAAAGTATATGGGATCACGCATGCTGATGGGGATGATTTCGGGGTTGGGATTGGATGGGAAAACGCCCATTGCGTTGCACCTGGATCACGGTGGATCGGTTGATGCATGCCGCGCGGCGGTTGATTTGGGGTTTTCATCCGTCATGATCGATGCCAGTAAATTGTCCATCGATGAAAACATAGATATCACCCGCACGGTTGTCGAATATGCCCACGCCCATCATGTCAGTGTAGAAGCAGAACTGGGCATCCTCGCAGGGATCGAAGACGAAAACACATCCAGTACCTATGGCAACTATACCAATCCCGATGATGTGGTGCGATTTGTTCATGCCACCGGTGTTGATTCCTTGGCGATTGCCATCGGGACCAGTCACGGGGCCTATAAACGTAAAAGTGACGATGAAAAATTGCGATTTGATATTCTTGAATTAATTGCCGAAAAATTACCTTCTTTTCCATTGGTATTGCATGGCGCGTCCAGTGTTCCGGGCAAATTGGTTGATATCATTAACACATATGGGGGCGATATGCATGGGGCGCGGGGAATCGCCCCAGACCAATTACGAATGGCCACATCGATGAACATATGCAAAATTAATGTCGACAGTGATTCCCGCCTGGCATTTACGGCGGCAATGCGGTCTTATTTGACCCAACACCCTGATGTCTTTGACCCGCGAAAATACCTTGGGCTGGCACGGGATATGATCACCCAGAATTGCATAGATGAAATTCGAACCATTATGAATTCTGAAAACAGGTATTAATCAAAGCCGCGATTTCGCGGCTTTGATTTTTCAAAAAAAATGATATAATTATCATGAATCTATGAAATGGGTTCGGGGCCGTTAGAAAGCCCATATCTGTTAGGCGCGTATGCGTCATTGATCCCTGATCTTTGGGTCGGGGGGCCGCGTGTTATATAAAACGATTACGGAAAACCGCGGGGTCATCTAACAGATATGATTTCTAAACTCCCCGGCCGTCATTTCATGACGGTCATTTTTTTCATGGGGCAAAGGTTGAATTTGTTTTTATCGTTAATCATTTTTATTGTTTTGTTCATCCCAGAAAAATCAATGGCCACCACGATTGAAATCCCCGATCGATCTATGAAGCTGTGCGCGATGCGCGGCGGGACACCGAACGAATTTTTTCAATGCTGTATTCATCGTTTGGCCGATGGGGATGATGATCCGGATGATGCCAATCATCATACCGAAAAAATTCCCCCCGATATTGAACAAATGCGGCAACGTGATATGGCCAATTGTTTAAAATTCCCCGGTGGCGGTGCCCGGGTATCTGTATCGACGGCATTCTGTGTTATATGGAATACAGATGACACAACGAATGCCGGATCGCCGCGCGTTGACGCATATGCCACAGAAAATCAGGGTATCCCATATATAACGTTTTGTAATGGGGATCTTTGTTCGAACGCCCAATCCACATCATGGTTATTAATGAAAGATGTCACCGGCAATGCCAATATGTATGTTATGCCATGGGCCTATACCTGGGCAAAACAAGATTGTGAAAGAAACGGCGGCAAACTTGATCTGGAAATCGGTACCAAACACCGCAACGCGTATATATATTGCCAAATCACTGGCACACCCAACGATGTCACCCGTGAAAAATGTGACGCATTGCAAATCCCGTGGTCTTTGGGGTATATCGATGAAAATATGGGCGGCTGGCACATCAGCGAAAGAACCAATGGTACCCCGACCCAGGCGACGTGCAGATATATACCACGCTTTTTCTATTATACCGCACGTGATATTCCTGGGACCTGCAGAGATAATATGATCGAAGATCCCGAAACGGGACATTGTATGTGTAAATACGGATATAACGGCGAATTCAGAAATTCCCCCTGTCGCGAACATCCAGAAAACCCGGAATAAAAATACCCGCGCAAAAACGCGGGCATTTTTTTAATGGGATGATTTATTGCCCTTGTAATTCACGAATTAATTTTTGCAGACGTGCCATGCTGTCTTCGTCATTTAACGCGGTTGCAATGGTAAACGCACTATCTAAATCATTCCGTGCCGATGCGACGTTCCCCAGGCTCAGGTTCAATGCCGCCGATTTTTCAAAATACGTCATCGCACGACTGGATAAATCTTCGCGTTCCTGGGCGGTGGTTGTACCTTGGATCTGTTCGGAAATAATCCGCACCGCCGATGTGTAATCATTGATCGCATCTGCGTATTGTCCCAATGCCGTATACGCTTCGGCCCGTTCGGCATAAACATTGGGCGTCACATTACCATCGGGACGTGCCAATGAATTTGTGTAATCGGCAATCGCCCCTTCCCAATTTTTTAGCCACAAATTCAATTGACCCCGACGCGCATACAAATCACGTAACCGTAATATGTCATTCGCGCCACCGGCCCGGGCGGCCAATGCGTTGTTAATATCATTCAACGCCGCCGAATAATTTTCAAGCCGTGTATTCAACAATGACCGATCATAATACGCCACCGCATTATTGGGATCCAATTCAATCGCCCGATCAAAATCCCCCAATGCCGCGGCAAAGTTGGATGATTGCATATACGCTTCGCCCCGCAGAATCAACGCATCCACCGACGGATGGGCATCATCTATGGCCGCGCTCAGATCGGCGATCGCATCATCGATTTGACCGGCAACCAACTTGGCCTTGCCTTGATCATAATAATCATTGGCCGGCACCAAGGCTTCTTCGGTGACGGAGACATTATTAACCACCGGATGCAAGATGGCATGACTGCGCCCCAGGATATAAAACGTTGCCGCAATAAAGAAAAGAATAATAAACCAATACAAATAAATCGACAATGACCACGGATTAAAACGTGCCGGTGCCGTGTTGCTTTTGACCATTGCCTTGGCCGGCGCGGCGCGACGCGTGGCCTGTGTTTTCTTTGGTTGCGCTTTTTTCTGTTTCATGGAAATCTCCCTTGCCCTACGTTCTTATCCTTTATTGTAAAGAGATTTCATAATCGCGTCAATGCTTTTCTGGTCTAATTCGCAAATTTCACCCGGTTTTAAACGATCGATCCCAATGGGCCCAAATGATATACGATGCAATTTCATCACCGGCGCCCCCACCGCACGCAAGACAATTCGAACCTCGTTCTTCTTCCCTTCGGTGACCAGAACCCGCAATGTATGATCATCGACGACATCAATCCGCATGGGCCGGTAATGAATCCCATCGATCGTAATCCCACGCCGCGCCGCCCCCAGATTGGCCGCCCGTGCATTTTTTACCGTCGCAAGATAGGTTCGCGGTATCTGCGATTGGGGTAACGTTAATTGCCGCGCCACATCCCCGTTATTGGTCATCAACAACAATCCTGTGGTCTTAAAATCCAATCGCCCAATATATTTTAGGTTTTTATATTCCACCCCCAACACGTCGTAAATGGTTCGCCGGCCGTTTGGATCACGTGTCGTGGTCATGGTATCGATGGGTTTATGAAATGCAAAGATACGCACCCTTGGATCACAATGAACATTATGACCATGAACCGTAACACGATCATCATCACCCACAAAGAATACAGGCGTGTCCACAATGGTTCCATTAACCGCCACGGCACCGGTGGCGATCAAGCGTTCGGCATCCCGGCGCGACGCCACACCCGCGTCCGATAAAAATTTTCCCAATCGTATTGCCATCACGCATCACCCCGACCCGTCATGGCCATCATAACGACGGCCGCCACTTCGGCACGTAAAATGGTTTTTCCCAATGAAACCGGTATGGCACCCCCCGCGCGCAATGCGTCAAATTCGGCGGGGGAAAATCCCCCTTCGGGTCCAATCAGAACACGATTGCCCGGCCGGGCCGCGCCCACCAAATCCCCATGCGCCGCACGTTCATCGCCAAACGCCAACCCCGCCATATCCAACCCAGAAAATTTAATCGGAGAATAAATTTTCGGCACACTGTTTCGACCAGATTGTTCGGCCGCCTCTATCACGATTTTTTGCATGCGGTCCCAATGAATATGGTGCGCCACGGTGCGATCGGTCATCACCGGCACAAACGCCGCCACCCCCATCTGGGTCGCCATGTTCATCAGATCATCTGTTTTTTTAATTGGTGCAAAATACATGGTGACGTCCCCCGACGGATCGGGGTGATCGGTGGCCGCCCCCACATCCAGGCTTTGCCCATCGCCCCCCAATTTGGCAGTGTATTCGATGCCCGCCCCAAAGACCAGACACGTATCGGTCCGCATAACGCGCGTCAAATAATGCGCCACATCACGCGTTATTGGCACCGTTACGCCCACCCCCAACGGGGCATCACAATAAATTCGTGGAATATTTTTCATGCACATCCCCAATTCATGTCTTTAACATCATCTTTTTTTCTGATATAATCATAACACAATGGCACGCAAGTTCAACATTTTATCCAACAGCGCCGAAGGCAAAGGTCTGCGGATTTTTTCATCCGCCGCATACAAAGAACATGAACGCACGCCCATGGCGCGTACATTTTGGCGTATACGGTGGGCCTGTTATATCTGGTTGGTGTGTGCGTTGGGATTTTCATTGGCATTTGTGGTTGAACACATATGGCGATATGGATGGTCCCCGGCGACATTGGTATGGATAAAAACATATCTAACCCATGTGATGACGACGGGTGGATTGGCCACGATGGCGGAAATTCCATCATGGGTTGCACGCACAATTTTCCGGACAGACATCATGTGCCTGGTTCCATTTTTGGCCATTATTGCGTATTACTTTTTGGCCGACGCCACATTGGTTGATGAATTTAACCCCAATTCCAAGGATAAATTTGACGCCAAATCATCGAACAAGGCCACCGCCGAAGATATCGCCAAAATGGGCAAAAACGGTGGTAATTTATTCAAGGGTTTTATGATGGTCCTTGGGTATTTTAAGTACAAGGGTAAAATGACCGCCATGATGTTTGACGAATGCCTCTCGGCGTTGTGCGTCGCGCCCCCCGGGACCGGTAAAACCGCGGGCGTGTGCGTCCCAACCATATTGGATTGCGACGGGGTGTCAATGATCATTAATGACCCGAAACCAGAATTAAAACAACAAACGTCTGGTTACCGGGCCAGTATTGGCCCCACATTCATTATGAACTGGGCCGGCCAAGATGATCCGGCACGGGGCATCTATTACCCATCATGGAATCCGTTGTCACCCGAACACGTGCCATTTAATATGGAACAACGCGATCTGTATATTGATTCAATGTGCAAGGTGTTAATTCCCGACAACACGTCATCATCGGCCGATCCACACTGGTCTTTGACGGGGCGTGCGGGATTATCTGGTCTGATTCAATTTATTATTTCCAAAATCGAACGCGCCAAGGCCGATGATTATTTTTATTCCCGTCTGAATGCAGGCACATTTGATGCCGAAGATGCCGCTGTTTTAGGCGATTATTATCTGGCCATGATTCATGATCCAAATGCGTATGCGGCACACGCCATTTTGACACGCGGGGAATTAACGGCGCAAAACTATGTCCATATTGGTACATGGTCCAATATCCCCGACGCATGGCACGGGAAAGAGGCATCGCTCTCTATGATTCTGGATTGGATGAACGCGAACCAGATCCGCATCGCCCAGGAAATGGAATCCCGTCGTCGCCAGGGGGATCAAATGGTCATGATGGCCGACCCCATGAAAGATCTGTTCGAAGACGCCGTCAAAGAAGCGCGCCAATTCGCCTATGCCCACCGCGCGATTTTGGAATTAACGCAACTGGCCAATACCCCGGACAAGGAACGCGGATCCATCCTTTCGACGATTCAATCGGGCCTGGGGATATTCCGAAATGCCGCCGTTCGCAACCGGACCAGTCATTCGGACTTTCACTTTTCGGATCTGCGGGGCCTGCGCGATCCCCGCGACGGCAAGGTAAAGCCGGTGACGGTCTATCTTTCGATCAATCTGGTAGATGCCCAGGCGTTAAACCCCATTACCGGGATCTTTATCGAATTGATGTCAAATTACCTGTTGGCGAACGCCCCCAATACAACAAACGCCAGTGGCCAGAAAATGGGCCCCTATCCCGTCTTGTTCGTGTTGGACGAAATGCCCAAGATGCAAAAACTTGACGCCGTGATTCAGGGACCTGACCTGGGGCGTGGGCAACAAATATCGTATTTAATTATTGGTCAGGATCTGCACCAGATCGCGGAAAAATACGGCCAAGACGCCGCCGCCACAATTATTTCCACAACGGCCGGGAAAATCGTCTTGCGTCAAAATGACCCCGACAGTGCGAAACGCTTTTCCGAAATGATCGGGATGAAGGTGAAAAAGAAAATGGTAAAGGGACCTGACGGCAAAGAAACCGAAACGGATGACCGCGAACCCCTTTATTCCGAAATGGACATCATGAAATTACCAGAGGGCAAACAACTGGTCATTATTCAGGGACACTATAACCGCCCGATAGAGGCATCCCAAGAACGCTGGTTTAAAAATAAATCAGAGATCGAGAAAAAATTATATGCCAAAGTAATGATGGGCGAAGCGCCCCCCCTGCCTGAATTTTTGGTCCCATCCCATCACCGGGCATTGTCCTATCCGGGCGTACCAAAAATCTATTACCCGGCCACCAAAGAATTAAAGGTATTGGGATAATTCTCTATGATGGGTTCCCCCACGGAACTTTAATTTCCGTGGGTTGGGCCTGGCGGGGGGAACTATGCTATGGCATGGCACAAAGACAGATGAATACAAAAAAACCGCCCATATGGGCGGTTTTTATTTAGCCATTTAATGCTTCGAACCCGACGGTCATATATAATGTTTTCCAATGTCCGGCATCTTTGCCCGTTGATTGCGGGTTGTTCCCCAGACTGCGACTGCGTTCGACGGTGGTCAACACCAAATCAGACCCCACACGTTCTAAAATTTTAAACGGATCAACACCGTCACGCCACGAATAGACGCCATCTTTTTCCACGACCAGTGCCCGGAATGCCCCCAGTATAGGATAAATAAATCCCGTTGGCGTCATATAATCCATCGGCTTTTGATAATACTTGGACATTGCCCCTTCGAATGGAACAACCCCCTTAATCGCACCATATTTACCGTTTGTAACCGCATTGCGATAGAAATCCGCCATAGACACTTCGATCTGATCATAAAGCTTGAAAATATCCACCATAATGTTTTTCATTTTCACATACGGATTCTGGGGCGAATCCTTATGCGCTTTATATTGCGATAAATACGTATCCAGACATCTCTTTTTTCCGCTGTATGAAATGGTTGCCGCCACATCTTTGCCGTCATATTGATCGATATTGAACATGTTTAAAACCGCCAAAACGTCCATGACGTCAATGTCCCCCCTTTCGTCATTTTCTTTGTACACCAAACGTGATGCAAACGGTTCGTTTTTTAACGCGTCTTTGACAATATCAAACTTGTTTTCCAATTCGGCCAACGATTGATCTTTGACCTGAACCGATGTGTTACGGGCGCCGGCCAGCTCTTGAAAAATCGATTCAACCCCGGTCAATATTTCCAAACGCACATATTGTTGATCCGGCCCCAGGGAATCTTTGCATTGTTGAATAATTTTATAGGTGTGCCCCCCGTCCACGTTGCCATGCACCGCCGGATCTTCGAAAACCACACTTAATTCGTTATTATAATTGTTATAACTCACACTTTTCGCCGATAATAAGATCCCGCGATTCATTAAAAAGAAATACGGCGATCCCACATCCATCAATGTGTTACGTATTCCCTTGGCCACAAATGTGGTTAATTTTTGTTCCCGCGGATTGGTTTCCATCGGAATATTGTTCGGCAATTTGGTCACATCACACATCGCGATATAGGCCATCGGATGTGTCTGGGCGGAAAATTCCACCTCTTCCCCGATATAGGGATTGGGAATTTTCCGTAATGACTTTACCGGAAATTTTATTTCAATGGGTGCCTTTTGGGCTTTGATTTTTTCTGTCATTCTTTGCTCCTGTCTAAGGTTTGTTATCGGATACGCTGTCTAACGAGCCATCCATATTTAAATAATAAGACACCCAAATCATCAATTCAACGTCATATATGACGTTTTTTGCTTGCAAAATGCATTTTTTTAATAAAAAATTCGATCATGAACGACATTAATCGTGAATTTGGCCAAATTTTACGCCGTTTTCGACGGGGACGTAATTTGCCCCAGGATAAATTTGCCGACCAATGCGGGATTAGTCGCGCCTATTACGGGCGCATTGAACGCGGCGAATACAGTCCTACGATCACCCTATGCCATCGAATTGCGACGGCCCTGTCGATCACGATGGATGATCTTTTTCGTGATATGCCCATATAATCCCCCCCTGTTTCTTTGGACCGGGGGATGGATCAATCGTAATTTATTCCATCCGATACGTTGTGCCACCAACCGTCACATGAATCCCGGTGCCATGGCCGGCCGTCAAATTTCCGTAACAGATGCCGCCCGGCGTCCGAATGACCAGTGTCGGCGTCGTATATTTAACCGGGAACAATGGCGCAGTATTGGTTCCGGCGTGAATTTGCGTTACCCCCGCCGTACAGAGCGGTTGGCACACGTCCCCGACGCGCCCATATCCCGCGTCACATTCCCACGGGCAATCATTGGCGTCCGTGATGGACCCATCGGGCGCGTCGGGGGTACCCGGACCGGTATAGTGCGCGTGCGCGGGGGCATTGGTACACGGGCGGACATTGTGATACCATTTTTTCCAGGATTCGTTACGATAACCCGACAAATAAAATCCCCATCCCGCATCATACCAAAGATAACGGGTTTGATCATCCGACCAATAGTTTTCCCCATTCCAAGAGACTTCAAGCAAGAATGAATTTCCATCAGAATCACGGAAATACAAACTACCCGCACAATTAAAGATGCTGGAATTGTTTTGGGGGCTGGCCCAGTTTGCCTCTGATCCGTCAAAAAAGGTATAGCCAAATTGGTTATAATCCGTATCGGTCGTGGGGCACGGATGGCGAACATCATCCCCCGGACAATAATAGGGTTCATAGCCCGGGGAACAGTTTGAACACGACCCATTATTCAGATAATACCCCGCCGCACATATTGCCGCATGGGCCGTCGCCCCGCCGCCCAAGAAGACGGCGACCACGCCCAAAAAACCGACAGTTTTTTTAGGCATAGTTGGGGGGAAAATTTGTCGCAGAAATCCGGGATTTTTAATTTTAGAATTATGCCTAAAAAAACTGTCCCTTTGGATTAGGCATAGTCAAATCACGTTCAACCCCAGGAATTATACCCGTTAGCACGATTTTTGACAAGGGGAAAATTGGGAACAACGCCCCCCCGTATGGGATCTAAATAAAAGACCACCTCTCCCCTTCGTGGCACCCCTCCACCGGAGGGGAACCTGGACCGAACAAGCCTGAGTCTCAGTTCTCCTCCTGTGGAGGAGTACCCCGAAGGGGAGAGGTGGTCTTTACTTGAACTCTGCACCCTGTATTGGCGACCAAGGCCCGGATCCCCACCCAAAATATTTCTTGACAAATCATTATTATGTATTATATTAAAGGATACAAAAGAGGATAAATGATGAATCCGGTATTCAAAGAACAGATTCTTAGTTTAGCAAAATCCAACCCGATCACCTTTCGCCGGACCGAGGTCGAAGAAGTATACTCTATTCAAGATTCGAATAATCAGCCATTAATCCATCTGATCAAAACCCTGCGTTCGGGAACCTATGCATTGGTGATCAATCGCGCGATTGTTGTACGGGCCACATTTCCCGACGATCGGTTGGGCGCGAAATTACAAGACCTGATGGACGTTATGGAAATCGAATCAACATGCAATCGCACTGTTCTGGAACGGGCAGAGTATCGACAAACACTTGAAAAGATGTCCGATCATGAAAGACGTGCCTCTAACTTTATCAATGACGTCATGTTACAGCAATACAAAGAAAAAAACATGTTGTTGCCGCACGAGAAGAAATCATTAACCCGTTAAAAATTTTTGCCATCAAATACTTGATGGCATTTTTTATATGGCATGCACCACACGACAAAATGTCACCCCCCAGACATCACGCGCACCGGCACGCATCAAAACACGACGCAATTCGGAAAATGTTGCCCCACTGGTGAATACATCGTCGACCAATAAAATTGTTTTACCCCGCACCGCATCGGGATGAACAACACAAAAAACGCCGTGAATATGTTCCGCACGTTCGCGCGCACTTTTATGTCCCATGTCACTGCGATATTTACGGCGCACCGAATTAACGTCGATCGCTATATTTAAATGCCGGGCAATGGGCCGGGCCAATAAAGTTGCCTGGTTATAACCACGATGAAACAAACGCCCCCATGCCAACGGCACAGGCATCACCAAATCCGGCGTGGCGGGCATATCCCCCAACAAACCAATCATGGCACGCGCCATAATATGACGATATTTAATGCGGCCGGCATGTTTAAACGGCAACATAATGTTACGCGACACATCATCATACACACACGCCGATCGCATCCAATGAATCTCGTTCTTGCCGGCGGCACACACCGGACACATGGGATGTGGTCCCAAATCCAGATCCGCCGCAAATGGATAACCACATATATGACAACGCGGATTACCAATCCAATTAAACGTTGCCCAACATGCCGCACACATCATCCCGTGCGCGTCACACGGTGCCCCACAAATCGGACAGATGGGCGGAAATAAAAAATCGATGATTTTACCCATAACACGCGCCGGGCGTTTTACCAAGACATACTTTTATACGTTTTCTTACCAACCGTATCGCCAAACATATCACGCTTTTTCTGGGTCAATGTTTCGAATTGATCATTGGAAATCATCCGCAAAACATACCCTTGTTCATCACGTGCCGACAATACCGGCATAATACGGTGTTCCGACACACCGGTATCACGTAAAACCTGTTCAACAATGGCCAAGCGGCGGGCGGCCAATTTCCGTGCCGTTGCATCGTGGGTAACACTTTCTGGAATAGATACTTGGACCGAACGTTTTGGATTGGCCAAGACAATGGATGCATATTCCGTCAACAGATTATAGTTTTCACGGGACAAGGATGCATCATCCCCACGAAATTTAATCTTGATCTCTAACGGGCGAACGCCGCCGGCCTCGGATAAATCACGGACGGCGGTAAATCCTTCGGATTGGGATTCCATGTCACTCACCACGTCAAAACGATCGTCTATTTGAAATGTTGAAAGATGCTTGTTCTCGGATAAAAAGGTTTTACGAAACGCCTTTTTTAATTCCGATGGCGTCATCGTGGCCATATCCGTATCGGCCCGCGCCAGCACCGTGGGGGCCGTCGCCGTGCGAACCGGACGTACGGTCACACCCGTATCCATCGGCACAACCATTCGATGAACCACCGCCGCCCCAGACGATGCATCATTAATCGCCACGGGCGTTGTCCCCGATGTCGCCGATGCCGTTATGGACGAATCATTTGACGCATCCGCCAATACCCCGACCCGTGATTGATCATGGCCTGCCATAGATGCAACCGGGGTCGATACAGGTTGTGACGACACACCCCCACGACGGGGTAAAACACGCCGCGCCGTGGTTGTGCCAGTGGTCGATGCAGGCAATGGACGCACCGCAGCAACCGTCGGGGTCGTTTCGGCGCGACGCGCGGCATCAACTAATTTTTCAATTTCTGCATCCAACGCCCCCATGCCCACCGATTGGGATAATGGGGCCGGTGGCACATCCCGAACCGTTGCGATACGGGGTTGATCCAAACTTTCTTCGGGTAATTCGGCATCACTGCGAATCACAGAAAATTCCTGGGGGGTGGGCATCCGCAACGGGGTGTCTGTACGTGCCCATAAATCACCACTGGGGCGATGGGGGACCAAAACATCCATTACCGATGAATTGGCGGCGATACGCGCCCCTTGATCCGCGGGGGGAATGGGATCTGCGTCCTGTTTATGAACACGCGCAACCCGATTTTTGTCGGCCACCGATGCACGGGCCACAACCGTTTTTTTCACCGATTTTTGGGATTTTGAATCTGCACCAACCCCAAACGCCGCACGGGCCGACACCGCGTTTCCACCAATATTAACCACCGGCAAACGTGCATCCGCCAACGCCGATGTACAAATCGCCATTGATAATACAGAAATACCAATCCGTCGCATGATTTCCTTTTCCTTATGCCCCATCATAGAACAAATGACGAATCAGGGGCAAGCAGAAAAATCAATCATCTATGCTTTTGTGACGACATCCGCAATACGTGTTACCGCATCATTGGGTACACATGCCTTGGCCGCCATTTTGGCCAACCGTGACGGATTATCAAACAATTCGCCCAATGTGGTTGATAACCATTTAACTGTAAACCGGTTCTGAGGCACGGCAAATCCCCCCCCTTGCTTTTCAAAGGCGGCGGCGTTGGCAGCCTGATCTGGGTTAATACCCAACGGGACCAGTATCGCAGGCCGGCCCACGGTTTCTAATTCGACAACGGTACTGGCACCGGCACGACCGATGATCAAATCGGCCCCAACAACAACATCTGCCATATCATGAATAAACGATAATACATTGGCGCGAATTTTATGATCGGCATAAAACCGGCGCAAACGGGCCACATTTTGGGGACGGGTTTGATGGGTCACAAAGATTTTATTGTTTTTCATCCCCGCAATTGCCACCGGGACCACATCGTCCAAAATCTGGGCCCCCAAGGATCCGCCCGTGACCAATATCCGCCCCCCATCGGGCCACGGTGCACCGGCCGCATCCATAAATTCACGACGCACCGGCAACCCGGTGTATACCACCGATGACCGCATGCCAGACGGCATACCGTTAACGGTTGGAAAGCTGGTCATCAAGACACGAACCCAACGCATGGCAAACCGATTGGCACGCCCAATCGCCGCATTTTGTTCATGCAAATACGTCGGTATCCGCCATATATGCGCCGCCGCCACCGCCGGCACAGATGCATACCCACCAAATGCAACCACCCGATCCGGCCGCACCACCATAAATCGCAGGCACAGGGCCGCCGTACTTACCCCGATTTTCATTAATGCCCACGCCTGGCGTAATGGGCCGCGTGCCCCAACCCCAGATGCCCAAATATGAACAATGCGTGTCCCCTGGGGCCGACCGGACGCAACCATATCACGCACGCGCCCATCGCACGAAAGCGTCACACGATGCCCCCGTTGCACCAATTCTGACGCCACGCTTAATGCGGGAAATACGTGCCCGCCCGTTCCGCCTGTTGCCATCCAGATTTTCATTGCCCCACCTTTTTTTATTTCCATTTATCTTCGCGAATAATCGCCAATACCATACCAAACAATAAACACAGGGATACATACGAACTGCCCCCATATGACACAAAGGGTAATGTCATCCCCTTGGTCGGCACCAGGTTCAGTGCCGTCATAATATTAATACATGCCTGGGCACCAAATAACGCCATGGTTCCGCCGGCCGCATAAAAAACAAATGGATCGCGCGCGCCCACCGCATTATCGCGCAACAATTTCATCATATATACAAATACCCCCAACATGGCACATGCCGCAATGGCCCCCACATCTTCGGCAATACCGGCAAACACGAAATCGGTATGAGAATCAGGCAAAAATTCTTTGACGAATGCGTTATCCCCACTGCCGATCAAGCCCCCATGTTGAATCGATGCAATGGATTTATCCACCTGGTAATGATCGCCCCCACCGGTAAAAAAGTTCATGACGCGCGTATGCACATGCGACATCGTGAAAAACGCCACAACCCCACCCATGGCCGCCACCGCACCAAATGTCCAAACAATAAACCACGGCAACCCCGCCAAGAATAACATCGTGCCCAAAACCGCAAAATACAAAATTGCCGTTCCAAAATCCGGATGCAGAAAGATAATCAATACCGCCGGCACAAACATCGCCAAATAGGTCCACCAACTATACCCACGTGGTTGCCATGCATCACGCGTCAAAAACATATTTGATCCAAACCGTTGCCGCATTTGACCCAAAAACCATGCCGTCATGATGATAAATCCCGGCTTCATCAAATCTGATGGCATTAAACGAATGCCGGCAATACTGGCCCAACGATGACTGCCCTTGATCTCGATCGGGGCAACAATCGTAATTATCAATAATGCCATGCACCCAATCACATCCATCAGCGATAACCGCAACACCCATTTTTTATCCAAACAACTGGTAAAAAACAATGCCCCCAAACCTAACGCGTAAAATGGCAACATTTTCAAGATAAAAAAATGCCATGGCATGCCAATTCGATCGGCCGCCGCAGACCCTGTTGAAATCATTTCCAACATCCCAATAAAGGTCAGCAAAATCACCCCACCCAGAACGCGCCGGTCGACTTCGAAATACCACCCTGTCAGTTTGCTTTCATCACTGCGTATAAACATGCGCCTATTATACCATCTTTTATTGGAAATAAAAATTATCTGATGCAAAAAATTTAAATAAAATATTGATATATATTATTATGGTGCTATATATATTACCACTATGAAAACACCATCTGACCCCATTTATTTGGCAATCAAGCGGCAAAACGGCGAACGTTTTGCCCAAACCATTCGTCGTTATGATAATGGGATATTTGACATCCCCAATATTGTCCATCGCATACGTTATGCCGGACGGGATGCCACACCATTGTTGGAATACCTTGAATCGATCAAGAATTCACGCATGACGTCGGATTACCAAACCGATGAATCACCATTCGAATTGCTGGCCGCGGCCGGATATCATGCCGAATATGCCGATACGATGTACAAGAAAAATGCGATTTCCCGCTATTTTGCCCCCGGCGAAGAATTATGCACATTTAACGATGATATGCGTCATCAAAATTATTATATTATAAACGCCGTGCGTCACGATGCCGACACCTTACGTCGCAGTGATTTTACCGTCCCCCAACGCCAAGACGCCTATGGCACCAGTGTGATTTCCATTCAGATGACAAAAACGGGCGGATTTATATCCATTAAAAACCGATATAATCATGCGGTGCCACATCCCGACAACACATTCGACAGTGACCCTGATCAAATTATTCCCGGCCTCTCTGCGTCATTGAAAAAATATTTTGATGTTGATTTTAATTGTGCCTCTCAATTACCCGGTGGATATACATTAATTAAAAATCAAATTGTGAAATATAATTTTGAAATAAACGATGTCTATTACGGTGACACATTTTATACAGACTTTAATAAAATTATTGAATTAAACCGTGATTATGAATTGATGATGGATTATATGGTCTTTGACCTGCATCGTCGGGAATTTACCATGTATCCCCGTGGCCGTTCCACAGAACTTGACCCCCGTGACGATTTCCGACATGTATTACCCATAGAAATTGGGGACACCCCCATCCAAACAACATCAGAAAAATTACCCGATGGAACAATCGTCCGATGCCTGTACGCGCATCACACAAAAATCGCCGAAATGCACAATGGCCAAATTATTCGGTTAAATTTGCCACACAGCACACGAATTGGCGATGCATTTATGATGAACAATCGCACCTTGATTGATTTACAAATTCCGCGTGTCGCCTATATCGGTGATTACTTTTTGTTACAAAACCGCGTTTTGCCCCAATTAGAAATCAATGCAGATACCATCGGGACCAATGCATTATCTAACAACACATCGATGACCAAATTAACATTAAACACATCCAGAATTGGTTATGGTTTTATGGATGCCAACAGAAAATTAACCCAATTGATCTTAAAGAAAAAGCCCACAGACATTGGCATTCAAAACAATTACATGAAAAAATTATTTGCCGACGCCATGGCGCGATAAAAAACGGGGCATGGCCCCGTTTTAATTACGCAAATTTTAATAACACCAACGCCAATCCCGAAAACAAAATGGCCAAGATAAAGAATCGTTCCACAATTTTGGTTTCCGGCCATCCCAATTCTTCGAAATGATGATGCAACGGTGCCCGACGAAATACCCGCCGTCCCGTACCGGTCAAATGACGTGTCGCCTTGAAATACATCGTCTGAACAAACGATGATAACAGGATCAAGACCATCATCCCCGCGGCAATTCCCATAATAATTTCAGATTTTAGCAGCATCGCCACCGTTCCCATAAATCCCCCCAACGCCAACGATCCCACGTCACCCATAAATATGGACGCCGGCTTTGAATTATACCATAAAAACCCAAGCACCGCCCCAAATGCCGCGCCCAACGGCGCGTACAGCCCACTGGCGCCCGGCAAAAACATAACCGTATCCATAAATCCGATACGTGTCGCCCCGTACAATGCGACAACCAACACCACCAGCACCGGCAAATATAATTTCGATAACTGGGAATCCAGACCATCGGTAATGTTCGCCGCGTTCGCCGCACCCGCAATCACGAAATAGGCAAAGATATAATACAACACCATCCCCAATGGCAATAATATCCCCGACCCAATCGCCAAAGAATATTCGGGAATATACGGCGGCATGGTCCAATTAATCAATGTCGCCAATATTAAAACACATCCGGCCTCTAACCCCAGACGTAACAGGGGGGTTAACCCATTGCTCGATTTTTTAGATTGGGACGTCACTTTTTTATAATCGTCGGCAAACCCAATTAATGCAAACATGACCAAAGATAATATCGCGATCCATGCATCCGCACTGCGTATCGGCATAAACAAGATCGACGACACAATAATCGCCCCCAGTACCAGAATCCCCCCCATGGTTGGGGTCCCAGCCTTTTGACGATGGGACGCCGGGACGTTTTCACTGATGGGTTGCCCCATCCCTTGAAACCGACGCATGGCCCGAATAAATGGCCGACCCGCCAACATCATCATGACAAATGCCAATCCAAATGACGCCGCAAATTGGGCCCACCCACTGGCAAAAAATGTAAAACCGTGCGATAAAAATAACTGGCTTAGCATGATAAATCCTTTCTATACCTTGCCCTTTATTTTACCACAAAAATTTTTGAAAAAAACCGTTATTTCACATCACAAGGGGTGATGTTGTCATCATCCAAGATTAAAATCCATTCATCGCCCTTGGACCACAAGGTCACCGGAATATCATTCAATACCCCGTCATATTTGGCCCCAGACGCCGATACAGCCCGCCCCAGCGTTACCGCATCCCCGTTAATGACGGCCGTTATCGTTTCCCCATCCGCCGCCGGTTGGATATCAACCATGTATGCCCCACATTGATGCACCGGCCGCACCGGCACCGGTTGATCGCACCCAGACATACAAAATGCCACCAACACCCACATAATCCATTGTCGCATATATTGTCCCCCCATTGATTTAAAAAATCCCCCCAACACGCGCATCAGACGCCGCCTGAACCTTTTTCGGGGCGGGATTGGGTGATTGGCCATCTTTAAATACTTCGGTAATAATCATGCCATCTGGATCATCGGTGGCGGATGCCCCACTGCGCCGGTTAACCCGCATAAATGTTAAACCCGATGGCACCGCAAAGGGTTGATTTTTTTCATCCCGCAGCGCGGTTTTCATGAAATCTGCAAACACACGGGCGGCCATATGACTGCCGGCGCCACGTCCCAATGGACGGGGGGTATCAAACCCAAGATACACACCCGCAATCAAATTCTTTGAAAATCCGACAAACCATACATCCTTGACCTCGTTCGTGGTGCCGGTCTTGCCGGCAATGGTGTGACCGGGAACCCGTGCCTGTTTCCCCGTACCGCGTTCAACCGCCCCCTGCAGAATCGAAACCATTTGATACAAACTCTGATCATCGGACAAGGGTTGGTTTTCCATCGTTCCCCGCGGGGGTGTCAACCCATCTTGCCATGGGATCATCTCATGCCCCGCCCCACCCAAAACATGGCCATAGCGATCTTCGATATAATCGACCATTTTGGGTTCAATCGCGCGACCACCATTGGCAAATGCCGCATACCCCAACACCAATTTTTCCAATGTCGTTTCCCCCGACCCCAATGCCATCGATAAATTAATATTGGGCATATCCGTGGGATAAACACCAAATCGTTGGGCCACAGAAATAGCCTTTTCTGCACCAATTTTTTCAACCAAGCGCACACTGGGGACATTTCGTGATGTTTCCAGCGAAAGACGCAACGGCAAATCCCCCAGGAATTTTTTATCATAATTTTCCGGTTTCCACATCGTGTCATCGGCACGCCATCCCACAATCGGCGCATCCAATAATAATGTTGTGGGTGACATCCCCGATTCCAATCCCGCCAGATAAACAAACGGCTTGATCGTACTGCCGATTTGACGACGGGCCTGGGTTGCACGATTAAACGAACTGTCACTAAATGACCGGCCCCCGGCCATCGCCACAATACGCCCCGTGTGGGGATTCATGGCAATGATCGCGCCCTGTAATGGTTGATCGGCATCGGGATGCGCGGCGTTATAGGCATCCAGTTCTTTGGCCAATGCCGCCGATGCCGCCCGCTGTAATTGGGGAACAATTGTCGTTTTAATATACAGACCGTCGTTATAAAGAACCTCGCGCCCTAAATCAGTCAATAATTGCCGGCGCACATCTTCGGCAAAATATTGAAATTCTGGTTCCATCTGGGCGGTAAATCCACTGTTGATATTTAATTCTTCGGCGGCGGCCACGGCCGCTTCGTCGGGGGTAATATATCCTTCTTCGACCATACGACGCAGGACATAGTTCCGACGTTCCACCGCACGATCACGATTATTGGGTGCCTTGGGCAATGATGCCAAAAATGCACACTCACTAAGGGTTAATTCCGACACCTTTTTATTAAAATACATCAACGATGCCGACCCAACGCCATACGCACGGGCCCCCAAGAAAATTTGATTGAGATAAAGAGTTAAAATATGTTGCTTTGAAAATGCACGTTCCAACCGCAGGGCCAAAATCGCTTCCTTTATCTTACGCGACAGGGTTTGTTTCGACGAAAGAAAGAAATTCTTGGCCACTTGCTGGGTAATGGTGGATGCCCCAGAAAATCCCACCTTGAACCCCAATACGCGGGCCGCATTCCCCGCCGCCGCACGGGCAATACCCATAACATCAATTCCCGGATGGGTCCAAAAATTCTGATCTTCGGCGGCAATAAATGCATTCACCAACTGCTGTGGCATATCCCCCAGATCGATAAACACCCGCCGTTCGGCCGCATATTCAATCAACAATGACCCGTCTGATGCATATAAACGTGTGGCCACCGGTGGCGCATACGTCGCCAAACGACGATAATCGGGTAAATCATTACCATAAATCAAAACCAATGCCGCCAACGCCCCCACCGCCGCGGTCAAGGCCCAGAAAACCATATTAATAAAAATGCGCCAAAATTTCTTAACGGTCATAATATCCCCCAGGATAAAACAATTCCCCCCCGAACGCAAGTATCGGCCAATTATTTTTTACCCCCGCCAATCCCACGCAGATTTTTCCATCCCTTACGCGTGGTGTCCCATAATTTTTTCAAATCGCCCCCCAACTGTTTGCTGATATTTTCTTTGACACTGCCGCCCAAATCTGTGGCCAATTTTTCGGCCCGCGTCACCATATATGCCGCCAAGAACCCCACCAACAACGTGACCATCCCATCGCCTTGATTAATTATTGGCATGCCATTTCCATCAAAATGTATCACAAATCCCATCAACGCCGCCGCAACCGCAACAACCATGGCCAAGGATATAAAATAAATCGACGCATCAATAAATCGTCCCAACTGGGTCGTTAGGTTTTCTGACTTGAAAATCCCCATAAACCCATTGAATATATCCCCGGCAATCCCTTTGTAATTGGTTTTCGTAACCGTTTCTGCCACCGCGGTAAACGGTAACATGAACAAGGCCAAAAACAATTCGGCAATGACCCCCAACGCCATCAATGTAAATTTCCATATATTAAATACAAAAACAAATACCATGGCCGCCCCGACGACAAATCCCGTCACACTGTGCCCGATCCCCCCAATCATCCAACGCCATCCGGTTGCAATCGCGGTATAGAAAAATCCAGTAATCCGGGTTGGCAAACACATCAAATCTGCCGCCGTACCGGCGTCCAGGATTAATCCATCCCCGGCATTGGCCACAACATATTGATGGACCGCCGCACACGTATCGGGCAATGTCACACCCGCGGTTTGCGTCACCGCCCCTAAAATCAAATCGGCCATATATGATCCAAACATCACGATCGGCGTCACAATCCATACAAACAACCGCGCCGGCCCCACATTTAAGATCATAATCCAGACCGTAATCAATATCCCCCGGGTAAAAATCTTTTGAACCAAATCCCATGCTTTTTGTCCATCGCGCATCATTTGATACGTATCAAACATGATCCAAAATGCATATGCAATAATGATAAACATGATCATAAACCGGACCAACGAACTTTCCAATATTTCCCCAATTAATGACATCGCCCCCACAAAGGCCAAACCAATACGTGCCTCTGGCGGGACAAAGCCCGGTGTCCGATATGAATCTTGGATGGAACCTGAAAATGCGGCCATATCATGGGATAAATTTTGTGTAAACGCGGCCGCATTGTGTTCGGTCATCCATGTTCCATAATCCCCAATATCGCCCGGCGTGGTGGGGGTGGCACCCCACACCGGCGTGGCCATCAATGCCACCGCCATTACAATTGCCCGAATAAAATGACACAAACGGTGCATGACGCCTTACTCCTTGCCACCAATGGCTTTGGAAATCCGTACCACAACATTCTGGGGGATTGCCCAAATCTTTTTCCCCAATTCTTTGACCGCCCCACCGAAATCAAAGCTTTGGGATGATTTCTTGGCCAAAATCCCATCAACCTTGGGATTAACCACGTAAAAGTAAAGCAAACACAACCCCACCATCACCATCAAGAAATCCCATCCATCATCCAAGAAATCGAACGCCCCCGGATATCGACGTTCCACCATTGTTTTTTGTGTGTTAAAACATTGACGAAACGCATCTGCATCCATTTCACCCGATTGCAATCCCACCTGTTCACATGTGGAAAAGACATGATGAATGGCCATTGTTTGGGCATCTGAATGAACCGGCCCCGATATACCCATTAATGGGGGCATAATGGCACTGTACCCATCACGTGGACCGGGCATTGTCATATCCGCCGCATAGGATATGGTTGCATATATAATCAAAATCTTTAACGTGATTGCCACAATTTGAACCGCGGCATTAAACAACATTTCGACGGCATTCTTTACCAACCCATCGGCCAATTTCCACGTTCCTTCGAACGCACTGGCCGCCAAGAGTAACGGCATAAATATAATCACAAAGATTAATCTAAACACAACCGAAAGAACCTGGAAAAACAAATTAAACCCAATCATCAAGAAAATTATCACCAATGCCAATCCTGCAACCCATGTCATGGCCCCACCACCCATGCCCAACCATGCATAATTCATCAATGAAAATCCCGCCGCCGCACCGGCCAACATCACGGTATTTAAATTTCCCATAACACACATAAACGGCCGCAACACAGGATTAAGAACATCGTCACTTTCCCCAGACATGGGACATGCCGCCGCCGATTCAACACCCGTTGCCGCCATGGCCAATTCAGATCCCACAAACATAACCGGCGCCACCGTGATATTGGTCACCACACGTAACGCGCCCGTCCCCCCCATCCCCAGGGTCCCCATCAGCACCCCCACAATCATCACACGCGACCCGAGTTTCCATACCTTGTCCACCCACGGGGCCAATTCTATTTTACGTTCTTTGTCATCGGGATTGGCCGCCGCAACGGCCGCATCGTAAATGTATTTCGCACTATAGAGAAACAGCCATACCCCAAACCCAATCGCCAACACAATCCACAAATGATCGACAATCGCGGTCCAAAACATTTCGGTCCCGGCCCCGATCGCCCCAAACAATTTTTCAATATACCCACACAAGAAACATCCATTGACCGATGCAATATCACCATCACCCACCCCAATGGCACGCAGAAATCCCGGCAAACTGGTGTACGTCAAACTGGCCCCACCAATCGATGACGACAGATACCATATCCCCACCCCCAGCGCAATCGCCGCAAACAAAAAACGCACGGCAATAATGATTATCTTGGCCTTGAACATTTATTGTGCGCCCCCATCTTTGGATGTATCTTTTTTCTGGGTTGCGTCACCCGATTTTTTCGCATCCGCGCCGGCATCACCCAAAATTGTTTGTCCCAATTGCTTGGTCGCCCCAACCAGTGTCTTGGTTAATTGCCCCGCATCATTGGCCAAACCTTTGCTAATTTTGGTTTCGGTTCCAACATCAAATGCCCCCAGAACCATTTTCGTCACATCGGGAACCATTGATATCAAGAAATTTACCACATACACCAACACCACCGCCCCCATCAGGGTGACCCCCGCCAAGTTTTCATCACTTAAATCCGACGCCAACACCGTACCCGATGTAATTTTTCCCATTAAATCGACGCCACCCGCATCCGCGCCCCCAAAGAATTTGGCAATCAAAACCATCGCCACGGTATATGTTAATACCGCCGCACCCAACGCGACAATTGCATTAATCACTTTTTTAATCTGATCTGTCCCCATCTTTTTCCCATAATTTTTCATCCAATCGGGCGCGTCTGATTGACGGAATGCGAACAGCGCCAACGACAATGGAAAGAAAAACGCAAAATACGTCATGGCCACAATTATATCGGCAAAATAAAAACAATACCGCACAAATAATTTAAAGAATCCATACACCAGATATAACCCAATAAAAAACATCATTACGTGTTTAATAAATGCACCAATTCCCCCCAACGCCCCCCACGAAAACGCCGCATCCATCACCGCCAGGCCCAATTTAACATACGCCTGAAATTGGGTGACCGTGGTTTTCATAAGCATAATGATCCGATCGCGCAATTGGGGCCGATAAAATCCGTCGTCACCCATTGGCATCGGCGTATAATCCACCCGCGCATCAACCGCATCATCGGTCATACCCGACACCACCTGAGTATAACGCAGGGTAATTTCCGCCACCGGTTCAAATGTAATCGATGTCACAACACGGGGCACGACCACCCCCATAGCCAATAATGTTAACGCCACCAGCGCACTGATCAGAACGGGTTGAACCGATTTTTTATAAAACGGGTCTTTGACCCCATCTTTGATATTTTTCCACACCGCATTGATGATGTAAAATGCCAACAACCCACAAAACAACACCACACACAACGTGGCAAATTTTCCGTACGCCGCGGCGGCCGCACCGGACACCACATTAATCAGTTTGTCAAACACCGGACATCCCCAGCATTGAACCACATGATCGACCAAAGGATTCATTGCATTATTCATTTCTTTTTCGTCAGCCCCAGTGCCCCCGTCACCCCACGTCCCATCTTTTTGATATTGCCCGCCATTTTTTTGGCATCCCCCGTCACGGCGTTATACATTTTATCCATATCCGGTGCATACTTCTTTAACTGATCACGGGTCCGTTGAAAGATTTGACCCATCAAATAAAATGTTAAAATCGCCGTCAACCACAACACCGAATGTGTACCAAATCCAAGATCCGGGGCAAGCGTGGGTACATTACCGGCGGCCATACCGTTTGTGCCCGCCACAAAAACCGATGAATCCCACCGAAACAAGGCATGAATCACCGCAACGTTAATACATAAAATAAACGCACACGCAATCATGGTAATCACCAGTTTTTGTAACGCGGTTACAATACCAGAAAACGGGGGCCAAATATCAAACCATTTATCGGGATTTTTTGGCTTTGCCACCCATGTTAAAACATTAAAGGGATATAATATTAATGCCATGACAAAGTTAAAAATTGCCTGAATAATCAATAACGCCATAAATAAATTACATCCCACAAACGCAAAGACCAACAAAATACCCGTAATAATGTTCAGAAAATCTTCGCCCCCATGTGGAATCAATGTCGCCAATCCCCGAATACCACGATCGATAAAATCAAATCCGCGCTTGATCACCTGATTGTTGGCGTGACTGATGTCGGCCACTGGTTGAACCAGGAATTGACATGACGACGCACTGATCCATTCATGGGATAAAACATCTGCCGGACATTCAATTTGCGGCCCGCGACCACCGGCGACGGCGGCACTGATCCGATTGGTATAAATCGCCCCAAATTCAAGAAAAGGATTTACCAGCCATTCGGTGACAAATACCGGTCGAACCTGTAACAAAACCAACGCCGCGATTAACCCGCGCATTAATGGACGGGCCACATTTTGTACGATCGATGTACCCGATGCCTTGCCGTCCCACATTTCACCGCCACCCGAAAATCCTAAAAATCCCAACCATGATTTCGGAATGTACATTTTCACCAAATACATCCCAATGGAAATTCCCACAAACCCATAAACCAAAATATAAACAATTCCACCACCGTGGCCCACAAAATAATCATATGTGGCGGTCGCCACCATCATCATGGTATCCAAAATCAACGGCACAAACGGCGCCAGGTTTAAATGATCCACAATACCCCATGCGGCATGCGCCCCCACCGGCATTATAAATGCCGCCGCGGCCAAACACGCACCGAAAAAAACCCGCCAAAAACGCGATTTAAATAAATACATTCTCTTTCTTTATTTCAATTATATCACATTTGATGCAAAATATGATATAGTAAAACCAATGAACATCTTAAAAAAAATCTGGATCGCGATTGTCGCCATCTTGCCAGGTGCAGGATTGGCCGCCGTCCCATTTGTGGTGGGCGGGATTGCCGGATTGGGGGCGATTGCCGGATTTTCTATATATCGATCGATGGCGCCGGTTAATATGGCCGATGCCATGTCTTTTTTCTCGGCCTGTTGGTCGTGTGATATGTTTTCTGCGATTATATCGGCGATGTCAAACCTGTTGCCGGGGGTATATCATGCGTTGGGATTGGTTATTATCCCGATCGCTATTGGATTAACGGCCCTGTGGCTGGGGTGGACATTGTTGTCGGGATATTTAAATATCAAGGTGGATAACCCATTAACCATCACCACAAATCTAACGCGGCATATGATTAAATTGGCGTTTGTAATCACCTTGATGGCGGCCCCATTGCCCCGAATGATATCAACCATCGCCATCGAACCTATTTTTAATATCGGGCTTAGTCTGAACCGTGCGGCATCGGGGGATGATGCATTTGCATCATGTATCGTGGCCACGGCCATTGCCGATCCCGCATCCATCAGTGCCGATGCCGCGAATTCTGGCGCATTTTCGCCCCATTTGCGCCACAATTTAACATGTGAAATTGCCAACGTGCATCAGATAACAGGTCTGGGGATGACGGTGGGGTGGACCATGCTAAACATGGCATTTAATGATAAATACATGCATAAAATTATGTGGGATGTCCCCATTTTCCCGAACGTTCCAATCTTTTTGGGGGGCTTGCTGATTCTTTTGCTGTTCTTTTTCGCTCTCTTACCGGTTCCGCTTTATTTTCTGGATGCATTGGTAACATTATCCATGGATTTGATCATGTTGCCCCTTTTTCTGTTGGGCTGGGTATTCAAAGACTGGAAAATCATTCCCGGTGGCGGGGCCAAATCCATCCAAGAAATCATCAATAACGCCGTCAAGGCGACGGTTGGAATCGCCCTCGTTGGGACATTTGTAACATTCGCAATCATGTTCTTAAACGCGGTATTTGGTCATTGGGACGGGGCGGCAACCCTGGGGGCGGCAATGGCACAAAATGACCCCAGTATTTTAATGGACGGCCTGATGATGCAAAACGATTCGCTGATTACGGTGGTGCTGATGGGGTTGTTTATCGCGATGTTTATGACCATGATTCCCCAACTGGTCAAGATGTTGTTTAAGGTCGAGATCAGCAGTAAAACATACGACAAAGTTAAAAAAGATTTAGAGACCCTCTGGAAAAATGTCCAGAAAATCTATGCCGGCATAAAAAAATAAAAAATCAAGTCCTTTATTTATTCCGGCCCCCTTTTTTATACATTTTATTTCTGATATAATTCATAGAGATGAACACGTTTCCGATTCTTTACTGGCCACGCAAGACCACCAACGATACGGATTATCTGTTGGCCCGCAAAAGTATCAGTACCGCCACCGGCGTCATGCCTGAAATCATTACCGATGATCTGGATATAGGGGGATTATTTACCGAAACACCCGGCGCGGTTGTTTATTATCCAGTATTTTGCGAATCAACCGGATGGTGGGGCGAATTATTGGGATCAGATGCCATTGTTACGGACAAAATGATCATATCACCCGAATGTCAATTAATGGTGATCCGTCATGCCGACACGCCCGCACCACGGGGATGTAACCAATTGTTGGCCGCGGAAATTTACCCCGCCAGTGGGTTTTTCAAAAAAATGAATTCCGGGATCGCCACGGTTGCCGATATGTTGGCCACCGACACGGGAACAATCTTGGCCCTTTTTTCTGGACGCAATCAAAATCAATTTATTCGCGTTCTGGAATCAACCGGCAATTCATACCTGGGATGCATCGGTCGTTATTAATTCGTGGGGCACGCCCCCCTTTTTAATAATGCTTGCTTTCCAGAAAATTCAATGTATAATTTACGAGTTTAAAATTAAGTTAACCGAAATATTCAAAAGGCTAAAATTATGAAAAAAGGCATTCACCCACCATATAACCCGATCAAGGTGACACGCACCGATGGCACAACCATTGAAATTTTCACCACCTCGGGCAAGGATTTGGTTCTGTCCCAGGATAATTTAAATCATTCTGCCTGGACCGGTCAACGCAACAATACCGGCGACAAGGGCAAACGTGCGGCTGATTTTAAAACAAAATTTGCTGGGTTTAAATTCTAAAAATGACGTGTGGCGCATCACGGGGGGGCACTGATGGAATTGCTGATTAAAGGTTCGACGGAATTAAACAAGATGTTTGTTGCGTTACAACGTACGGCATCGGGATTGCGTCGTGATTTCGGCGAAATCGAAAATCTTCAGCAATCATTACGTGGTGCGCGTGATTTCGTGGCAAAGGCGGCGGCCCGCATCGAAGAAAGCGTTCTGGGGGATCTGTTATTGGTTCGACCCAATGCGGGTTTGTTGACCCCCAACGTGACGCGGGCGGGCGATGGACGCGATGAATTTGTTTTGGCCCTGTCGGGGGCGGCAAATTTCGTACGGGCCAATCCGCGATTTGCCATTACGTTGGCCCTGCGGTCAAATGATGAAACAAAAATTGGTCTGATCTATTCCCCGATTGATGAAAAATTATATTATGCCGAACAAGATTCGGGGGCGTATGAATTTTCTGCGTTTCATTCAACGCGAATCCGGGTATCAAACATCAAAAATTCTGAAGACATGACGATGGCGTACAATTTAGCAACGCCACGGCCCACCATGGGCAAAAATGCCCGTGTGACGGGGTGTCCGGCACTGGATCTGGCATGGGTTGCATCGGGTAAATTTGACGGATTTATATCCGATCCATTGGATTATGCCGAATTGGCGGCGGGGGACCTTATCCTGCGCGAGGCAGGCGGTCGCATCACCATGGACGCGGATTTAATTGCCACCAATGGGCACATCGAATATTAAAAAATGCGGGGGTTATCCCCGTTTTTTTTGGGACAAAACGCCTGTGTACATCGCCAAATTCCCGTGATACGATATATGTTATGCACAAATTATGTCGTTTTAAATATACCGGGGCATTGGTGTTGGGCATGCATGATGCGTTGGTTGAAATCACTGGAATTATGGCAGGCCTGGCCTTTGCCATTGATCAAAAACGCATTCTGGTTATGACGGGATTAATCGCCGGCGTCGCGGCCAGTTTGTCGATGGCCGCCGCTAATTATATGGCCCAACGCACCGAACATAACCCCGATGCCTTGATCTGTGCCCTTTATACCGGATTAATGTATATTATGACGTCTGCGGCGGTTATTGCACCATTTTGTTTTATTGATCATCGATTCTGGGCCTTGGGGGCTATGGGATTGATGGCGGTGGGAATTATCTTTGTCTTTAACTGGGTAACGTCATGTGCGGGCGAACGTCCCTTTTGGTCACGATTTTTGGAAATGCTGATTATCTGTACGGGGGTGTCCGTGACATCATTTGCCATCGGCCAAGGTGCCAAATACTTTCTGGGGGTGACGGTTTAACCACGCCATTATCGCCATGTGCAAATCACACTGGCGTGTTCAATACCATCATCGGTCAAGATTTTATGACGCGACATCAATCCATCAATTGCCACATCCACCGTCACAGACGGGGTATCGGGGGATATTTCTTTTTTAAAGTTTAATTCAATGGCGCGCAATTGATGCTGATTTCGGAAATCATATCCCACGCTTTCTGTGGCCCAAACCGCATAAACTGCATTGTTAATATGCTGATTCACATCGATATCATCAAACCGACATTTCATCATATGGGATTTTTGGGGGACGAAATCTGGAAACTTGTCAAATGATCGATCCCATGCCCGACAATCATTGGTCACAAATCGGGGTAAATTTTCATCCAATCGCACCGGCCGACGCCGGGCCAAATCGATCAAAACCCATTGCGATGTTGCCCGAACCATTAAACGCCCATCGGCCCCACGAATTTCAAAATCACGTGTGGCCCGCAACGCATCCGTACACGACGGCCATGTTAGAAATGTTAATTCTTCGCGTTCTGTGGGCATTTCAATAATATCCACCAGATAATGCGTCACAACCCATGCGATACCATGCGTCTGGCAATAGGCATACCCCACCCCCAACATTTCGGCATGTTTATCGCCTAATCCCTGTAATTCATTCATCAGGATTAATGGCCGCATATTCCCATACCGATCACATTGATAGGCCGCCAGTGTCCGTCGTTCAATTAGTTGTTCGGTCATTTTCTTTAACCCACCGTGGCCGGTGCCACAACAAAATCAATCCCATCACCCACCACAATTTCATTGGCCCGGCACGCCGATTGGATTAATCCTTGGACCGATTCGGGCACATTTGTGGGAATGGTCAACGTGTCCAACCGGGCACCATTACCCACCTTGCGTTCGGTTCGCAGTCCACGCACCGCCCGTACGATATCAAGGGCCGATGCCATATCGGCCACATCGGTGTTGTATTCGTCCAGAACAATCGGGAACGCCGTCCGATGCAGGGTATCCCCGCCTTCGGTCGGGCGATAGATTTTTTGCCACAATTCTTCGGTAATAAACGGGATAAATGGTGCATACATCCCCAATATTGCCCGCAAAACCGTATACAATGTCCATTGTGCCGATGCCTTGGACATGTCATTGTATTTTTCCGGCGACCAAAACCGATCCTTGATAAATTCAATATATTGGTCACAGAACACATCATAAAAGAATGTATCAATCGCCGCACGGGCATTATAATTGTCGTATTTATCCAAATGGCGACGCACGTCGGAAATGGTCTTGTTCAATTCCGACAATACCCACCGATCTTCGATAAAGCGATCGGCAACAGGTACCTTTGCGGTCGTTGTCGGATCAAAATCGGTTAAATACATCAACACAAACTTGGCCACATTCCATAATTTCGTCAGCAGTTTGGATCCCCGCTTTACCTCATCATCACTATAACGAATATCCGTTCCGATGGGGGCTGTCGCGATCCAATACCGTAATGCATCCGCCCCAAATTTTTCCACCGCCGTCAACGGGTCAACACCATTGCCCTTGGTCTTGGACATCTTTTGCCCCTTGGCGTCACGCACCAGACCATGGAAATTAACGGTCCGGAACGGCACATCACCCATGGCGTACATGCCCATCATCACCATCCGCGCCACCCAGAAAAAGATAATATCTGCGCCGGTGTATAATAAATCTGTGGGATAATATTTTTTCAATTCCGGCGTTTCGTCTGGCCAACCCAATGTTGAAAACGGCCACAATCCGGATGAAAACCACGTGTCCAAACATGATTGGTCGCGCGTTAATTCTTTGCCCCCCGATTGTTTAATCGCCTCTTCCTCGGTTTCGGCAACATAGATGTTCCCATCCGCGTCATACCATGCCGGGATATGATGTCCCCACCATAATTGCCGCGAAATAGACCATTCATGAATGTCACGCATCCATGCCATAAACAGGTTGTACCGATGGTCGGGCATGAATTTAATTTTGCCGGATTCGACCGCGGCAATGGCCGGCGCAGCCAATTTTTGGGCGTCAACAAACCATTCATCACGCACCATGTATTCAATCACAACACCACCGCGTTCGGAATATGGGGTCGGAATAACCTTGTCATCAATATGGGTCAATAAACCGGCCGCATCCAGATCCGCAATAATCGCGTCGCGCGCCGCAAAGCGATCCATCCCACGATACTTTTCCGGGACGACATCAACATCCGCCATTTTGGCATCGTTTGTTAAAATACCCACCACCGGCAAATGATGCCGCAGACCAACCCCCCAGTCATCCTTGTCATGGGCCGGGGTAATTTTCACGGCCCCCGTTCCTTTGTCCGGGTTGGCATGAACATCGGCAATGACCGGAATTTCAATATCGGTTAACGGAATAATCGCCGTGCGGCCAATCAAATGTTTTAACTTTTCATTTTCGGGATGAATGGCAATCGCCTGGTCGCCAAACAATGTTTCGGGCCGGGTCGTCGCAATTTCAATAAATCCACCGTCCTTTAATGGATAATTAAAGTAATAGAATTTACCTTTTTCTTCCTTAATATCTACTTCAAGATCTGAAATGGACGTTTGCTGTTTCGGGCACCAATTGACCAAACGCCGCGCCCGATAAATCAAACCGTCGCGATACATTTTAACGAACATTTTATTCACCGCACGCGACAATCCTGCATCCATCGTAAATCGTTGACGCGCCCACACCGGTGTCACCCCCAGGGTGTGCAACTGATGCACAATTTGGCCGCCTTTGTCCGCCTTGTACGCCCATGCGGCATCCAATAATTCTGATGGGGTCATGGCACGGGGATTTTTCCCATTCTTGGACAGATCGCGTTCCACCATTAATTGCATCGCAATCGACGCATGATCGGTCCCGGGTTGCCATAACACGTCATATCCATCCATACGCTTGTACCGGCAAATAATATCGGTCAACACATTATCCAGCGCATGCCCCATATGCAAATTACCCGTCACATTCGGCGGCGGCATCATGATACAGAACGGCTTTTTATCCGATGTGACATCATTGTCCCAAAACGCGCCCGTGTCCCAAAATTGCTGCATACGGGTTTCGATTTCCCGCGGATTAATGTTTTTGCCCAATTCAATGTTCATCTGTTACTTCCTTATAATTGGTGTCCAATTTTTTGAATCTTGTTTGTATGATGCCGGATCTGTTATCTCTACCCAATGTTGGGTCCGACCAAAGGGCCCAATTTTCCCCCGCACATTTAAATGACCCGGCACATCCTGCCATAAAAGGGACGAATATACCTTGCCCGATTGGGGATCCATAATTTTGCCATCTTCATATCGATTCTCGTCCCTATCCCATTCCATGTCCCAAATAATGTCCAAACCCACGTATTTGGGCGCACCCGGTACGTTTTCCGCCACCCGAACCGCATTGCGGGGTGTATCTGTTACCTGGCCGTCGGCACCATAGAGGGCCACAATCCGACCCGCCAATTTCATATCATCACCATCTTGATATTCATAGAGTTGCACAATCGATTTCGGATTGCCTGTTTTGTCATCAATCGTTTGATATAAATCGGCAAACGGCAACGCCGCCGATGCCGCCCCCGATAAAAACACACACATAATACCCATTAAAAATTTGTTCATTGAATGATCCATTTACCCATATCCCCATTATCGTATCAGATTTAAATCAAATTTCAAGAACCCATCCAGAACGAAAAAAAAATTGACATTTTGACATTTTGTGGCACGATATACCTGGAATAATAAAAGGTTTATGATGTCAACCCCAAAAATTATTTTAACCGCAGATTCTTTTACCAAAATTGTATCATCGGCCGGGCGCCTGGTCAACATTTACCCCATTCATTTCCGTCCCATGAAAAAGGGCACCGATGAATGGGCCCAAATCTTTCAATCCGAAAATTTGATTGATTCCGAACATGCAAAAAAACTCTCCCTGTTTTCCCTGCCGGGTTTTCAAGGCACCTATGACATTATCCCCGAAAATTCGCGTACCGTCATTATGCGGGCGGGATTTAATGTAAAACAATCCCGTCAACATCCCACAGACACAAAATATTATGGCTATGTCGAATTTACCCCGGATAATCCCCATAGCCGGTACCGCTTTACCAATATTGAGCATAAGGCATTGGTCCCGATGATCTTGGAACCCTTGCTTAAAGAATATAACAGACAGCAAATAGATCATGATCAGAACAAGTTAACTTATCTGCTCCAGGTTCTTAAAGAATACACACGCTAAAAAATTCCCGGAAATACCCGGGATTTTTTATAGGTATAAGTTATAACGCCCACCCACGCAAACACATGTTCGCGTGGGTGGTCCCAGGAGGGGAATTTCCATCGAATATGCCTGAGAATAAGTTCCCCTCTATTGGAGGGGTGGCGCAACGCGCCGGGGTGGTCTTTATATTCCCCGCCAGGGGGCAACGCCCCCGCAGGCGGAGAACTTACGCCGTACAACGCCACAAACCTCAGCCTTTCCTCATTGTCATTCCCGGGCTGGACCCCGGGCCCCGCAAAAACTTGTTTTTGTGGGCGGGACCCCGGAATCCAGGTAAAATATGTCCCGCGATAGCGGGATGCCTTTACCCCCCCAAAAAAACAAAACCCATTAAACAAAATTTTTATTGACAATATAATATATTTTTGTCAACCTTTAAAAAAGGAGTATTATAATGTTTACCAATGATGACATCACCTTATCATGCAGTGAGTATGATGATCTCTTATCCGCGTCAATGCATGTGATTGAATGCAAGCCTGTCGTGTATCACCCCGCGGTTGATTATGGCAAGACCAATCGGGAATCAATTAAAAAATCAGAAAATAGAACATATCTGGAACCAGGCAATGAATATATGCACAAACTCATTTCAATCATGCATGGCGGTTTTTATGACGTTGTAGAAGATTTAACCCCCGGGGCCCCCACACTCATACGTACCGCCTATAATGTTAATAAGATCGAGAATCTATATGACAATGATTATGCCTATTATGCGTATATTGAATTTACACCCGGGCAACACAAAACACACCAAATTTTTCGCGGTGGATCAACTTTCGAACGTTCCCGAACGTTTGTACAAAAAATGTTGCCCTGCGTCCTGAATAAATATTATTCCCAGGAAAAAAATATCACCACAAACAAGATATCCAATATCATTACAAAATTAAAGCAGTATTAAAAATCCGCCGGTTTCGGCGGATTTTTTTAACCGTTCAGTGTACTTAGCGCCTGATCCAATAACGCGATCGCCCGTTCTATATCAACGCGCCGTGCGGTATCTGTCCCCGCATCCCGTGGCGTCGCCCCGTGCCCGACATCCCTTGGTCTTTCGCCAAATTGGTCCATCGCATCCCCGGCCCGGGCGGGCAAATTTCCATCCCGGATCAGTTTTTTAACCCCCGCGATCGTCATTCCATGTTTATAGAGTAAGTCTTTGATCACCACCAATCGGTCAACCGTTTCCGCACGATAATACCGCCGTCCCCCCGCCCCAGTGGTTGGGCGGATGGCCACTGGAAACTGCTTTTCCCAATAACGCAACGTATGTGCCGGAACATCCAATTGTTTCGACACATCGTTGATTGATGAAAAATATTCATTATTGTTCATCGTTGTCCTTTGATTCATTATCCCCGGCATCATCGGTTTGGGCAATCACAGCTTCTTCGTCGGTGTCATCACGCACAATTGATATGGCCGATACCACCTTTTCATTGTCGGCCGTGCGTAACAATGTTACCCCCGCCGTGGCGCGGCCCGCAATACGCACATCGGCCGCAGGCGTACGGATAATTTTCCCCCCGTCGGTCACCATGATAATGTCTTGATCATCTGTGACCGGGAAAGACCCCGCCACCGCCGTGTTTTTACCCCCCAATTTAATGTTGGTAAACCCACCGCCACCACGATGCGTAATCCGATATTCATAGGAACTGGTCCGTTTACCAAATCCGTTTTCAGAAATGGTTAATATAAACTGTTCCGCCGCCGCCATTTCCGCCATCTTGGCATCATCGAGGACCAAATTCGTTGCTTCTTCGTCCGTATCCCCTGCATCTTCTTCGATCCCCGTCGCGGCACGACGCAATGCGCGTGATTGGCGGATATACGCCGCACGCACGGCCGAATCAGATTCGCCGTGATTTAACATGGCCATGCCAATAATCCGATCGTCCGAATTTAATGACATCCCCCGTACACCGGTTGAATTACGACCGGCAAAGACGCGAATTTCCGAAACCGGGAACCGGATACACCGCCCGCGATAGGTGGATAAAAACACATCCATATCATCCGTACAGGGTAAAACGGAAATCAAGCTGTCGCCTTCGTCCAATTTCATGGCAATTTTTCCATTGGCCCGGATCGAATCAAAATCCGACATACGGTTACGCCGCACGGTCCCCGACGCCGTTGCAAACATCAAGAAATGTTCTTTGCCCGACGCGGCAACCCGTTGCACATCTTCGTCCGACACCGGCAAAATGGCCGTGATGGTTTCCCCATCCGAGAGTGGCAATAAATTAACCAATGGCCGCCCCTTGGCCGCCGCGGCCGCTTCGGGTAATTTGTATGTTTTTAATTTATAACACAATCCCTTTGAACTAAAGAACAACAACGGCGTGTGGGTATTGGCCACAAATACCTGAACCACATAATCGTCTTCTTTGGTCGCCATGGCGTTACGTCCCTTGCCACCCCGCTTTTGCGCGCGATATGTATCCAACGCAACACGTTTAATGTATCCGGTATTGGTGACCGTCACCACCATATCTTCGCGCGCAATCAAATCTTCGATATCAATATCAATTTCTGCATCTGAAATCTCTGTGCGGCGATCGGATGCCCAACTATCGCGTATGGCCGCGGTTTCTTCGCGGATGATTTGTGTGATGCGCGCGGCACTGCCCAAGATTTCTAACAAATCTTTGATAACCGCACCCAATTCAGTTAAATCATTGTGAATCTTGTCCCGTTCCAAACCCGTTAGGCGGTGCAACTGTAATTCCAGAATCGCGCGCGCTTGATCTTCGGACATATGGAACATGCCGTTTTCATATTCGGTGTTAGGATCGTCGATCAATTGAATGTACGTTTCAATATCCGATGCCTTCCACCCACGTGACATCAATGCTTCGCGGGCGGCATCGGGGGACGGACTGGATTTAATTAATTCAATAACGGCATCCAAATTACCCACCGCCACCGATAACCCCAGTAACGTATGTGCGCGATTGCGCGCCTTGTTTAAATCAAAGATGGTGCGACGACGAATCACCTCTGCCCGGAAATCGATAAAGGCATCCAAAACGCCGCGAATATTAAACAGCATCGGCCGACCGCGATTTAACGCCATCATGTTGACCGGAAAACTGGTCTGCATTTCGGTGTATTGGAACAAATGATTTAACACCACGTCCGCAATGGCATCTCGTTTTAATTCAACCACCACCCGCAGTCCTTCTTTGGATGATTCATCCCGAATTTCAGAAATACCTTCGATTCGTTTGTCTTTGATCAATTCCGCAATTTTGATAATCATTTGGGCTTTGTTGACCTGATACGGGATTTCATCAACAATAATCGCCTGATGATCACGAAAATCTTCGATATGTGTTTTGGCCCGAACCAGAATCGATCCACGCCCCGTGTTGTGTGCCTTGTACGAACCGGCACGCCCCATTATGATCCCGCCCGTTGGAAAATCAGGCCCCGGGATAATATCAAATAATTCATCGTCGGTTATGTCGCGATTATCTAAAATAGCCAAAATACCATTGCACACTTCGCCCAAGTTATAGGTTGGTACATTCGTCGCCATCCCAACCGCAATCCCCGATCCCCCATTGACCAAGAAATTTGGGAACTTTGCCGGCAAGACAGCCGGTTCTTGTAACGTCCCGTCAAAATTGGGATTCCAATCCACCGTGTCTTTGTCCATGTCATCCATCAACGACGCCCCCAGTTTAGAGAGTCGTGCCTCTGTATAACGCATGGCGGCGGGTTTATCCCCATCACGTGAACCAAAGTTACCCTGACCCTGGACCAATGTTTCCCCCATGGAAAAATCTTGGGCCATGCGGGCCATTGCCTCATAAATCGAACTGTCGCCATGGGGATGATACTTACCCATCACATCACCCACGATACGGGCGGATTTCACAGTTGCGCGTGTTGCGGGCGCCACATCATTCATCACATATAAAATGCGTCGATGCACCGGTTTGCACCCGTCACGAACGTCGGGCAATGCACGATCCACAATCACCGACATCGCATAGTCCAAAAAGCTGGTCCGCATTTCATGTTCCAGCGATGATTGTGGCACTTTGATTTCATTAATTTCGTTATTGGATGTGATTTCACTCATACTGCTTTTTCCCCTAATTTTTCATGCCTTTACAATAGCAAAATTTTAGGCTTTTGGTCAAGAAATAAACCACAAAAAACATATTGACAAAAGATCGATTTGTAATACAATAAATGCATCATAAATAACAGGATTAAAAATGTTTTTAGCTTTATGGAATTTGTTCGTTGTCTTGTTTGTTTATCACGCCACGATTTTGTGGATGCAACATCTGGGTATTTTAAAAGGCAAATTAAAATAAAAAAAGGTTGCGTTTTCCAAAAACCTATGATTAAATAGACGCACAAAAGGATTTATTATGGCAACAAAACGTACTTATCAACCGTCGAAAACCCGTCGTATTCGCACACATGGTTTTCGTGAACGTATGGCGACCAAATCGGGACGCGCGGTATTATCCCGTCGTCGCGCCGCGGGACGCAAAAGATTGGCCGTTTCGGCGGCAAATTAAAAACACCCCCATCGGGGGTGTTTTTTTTATATCTTTGTCTTATCGACCCGAATATCCCATAATTTCCAATACGCGGGCACGAACGGCGGGCGACGCCATACGTATCATATTCACACGCCCATCATTAATCCCAAATGTAAATACAGAATCAATTTTTTCCTCGACCGTCATGTCCATGGCATCGGGACGCATATGTGCCGATCGAATATATTTACACGCCAGGGGAAAACAAAATTGAAACAACCGTTCGGATTGATAACAATGCCGAACACTTTTCCAATTTACAACGGCCGACATCAAAATTACATCAATGACCATCGTATCCAGAACCGGGACATAATACATCACATCATACGCAATATCACGCCCCTGTAACGCATCCCATCCATCCGCACGCACCAAAGAATCAATTTCATTTAATCGACATGTATCACGCAACATGTGCAATTCGGATGCCACGCGCGCACTTAATTCATCCATCGCCACGGGCAATTTACCAAATTCACTGTTTTTCACATGGCGTAATTCATGATGAACCGTCGACCCCGACCATTGACGAATATAAACATTTCCCGTCATCAGGTCCATGTATCCCAATGCTTTTATATCCCCCGTTTCATAAAGACGTGTCCAGCCTAGACGTGCCGGTTCAATATGCCATGATCGCCACAAAACCCCAAAATGTATTCCTATATAGGGGGTGGATAAAATCAGCATCCGAACAAAAATCTTTTTGATCGCGGATTTCATTTTTTTCCCAAATGTCCCGGTTCACATGTCACCACGGTAATGACGGCGCGACGCGCCACCGTTGCCCGGTCCAATGCACGACGCATCGCCGCACGTGAACAATTTGTTGTCCGAACCGCATAATAATTGGGGCCCGGATGCCACGGTGCGGCATGCGCGCACACACCCCATACCAAACAAAACAGAACAAAAATAATCTTTTTCATCTTAACGTCCCCGGATGGCCGCACGCACAACCAATGCCGCCCCACATACCACCAAACTGATTCCACCAATATGCGCGGCCGAATCCAAATATCCCGGCCGGTCATCCGCGAATACCGATGTTAGAACCGATCCCATTGACACCAACCATGCCCCCCCAGACACCAATATGGCACGATCCAACACATTAACAACGCGGTCTTTTATATTGTTATTTTTCATTATCTTTTCCTTTTTTCGGGAAAATATTACAACAAAATAATTATTTGTCAATATATTTATCAGGCAACCCAATGCCCCTTTCGATTATTATGCCGTGTGGGCCGAATATGAATGACGTGTTTATGATACCGCACGGCACGCCCCAGAATAATCGGCAACCGATCCCGTTCATATCGATACGCCACCCCCATCAGGTAACGCGTCCGGTGCCACGGACGACGGTAATGGGGTTCAAGGATTGATCGCACCCATACACGCCACACGCATTGAATCGGATGCCGACGCAGCACCACAACCACGTCACATTGTTCAATGGCGTATTGGGTCCATGAATGCCACGCGGTCCCATCCACAATCCATTCATCCGCCGCATCAATTGCATTTTTCAATCGACGCCGACATGTGGCGGGGGAAAATTCATGCCGAACGATGGGACCACCCACATAACGCAAATCATCCAAGGAAATAACACCGCATCCTAATTTTTCCGATAACCGGCGTGAAAAAAAGCTTTTTCCACTGCCCGGTGCCCCGATAACGCATATTTTTTTATATTTTGAAAAATCAATGGCGCGTGTCATGCGACCATTATACCATCCCCCAACATGATGACCCCGGGGAACCTTTTCCGCCGGGGCCCCAATTTTAACACTCTTTAATCCGACATATCCATTAAACAGCATAAAACTGAACAACGCCGTGCGGCGCAGATATGTTTTCCACTTTATGTGCATTTCTAGCTTTATATAAGAAAAATTACACCACAAAATCACCCAAAAACAAAAAATACCCACATGGGGTATTTGTTGTCACGCCGGGTTATATCCCCGATAAATGCCCGTTGGGTCGGTTGTTATCAAAAAAACGCCGGATCATATCCCGCACTTGATCAAATGCATTCGCCCCCGCGCGCAACGATTGGGCCCATGTATAACCTTGCTTAAAAAACATCAGGTATTCCAACGGTGTCAAAACCACACAAGACAACAGAAACCCCGTCACATCAGAATGAATAATAACGGCGACACCCACAGAAATCACGGTCGCGATCGCCAAACTCGCCACTGTTGTCTTGGCTAAATTCACCAAGAAACGGCGATCAAATTTTTGATTTTTGCAATTCATGCGCCCATCGTTTTGTGTTTAACGAACCCGCCGATAGAAATCCATCACACCTGTGTCTTTGACTTGCTTGCTATCCTTGGCCATTGCCACGGCAACACGGGCTTTATATTCCCCTTCGGCCAAATGACGCGATGGAAACGATTGGGACTTGCATTGAACCATCCCAGAGGTATTCACGATTTCGCGCGTCACAGAAAATTCTTTGCCATCGTCAATCAACGCAATGACTTCAGAAATTCCATCGTATTTTTTTAGTGTTTTGACCATAACCTTTTCCTTTGGCTTGTTTTATCTTTGTACATCACAAAACCAATTTTGTCAACACAAATTCCCCTATGCTTGACATTCCATCCGAACCTGCTAGACTAAAAACATCTGGGATATAACATGAATTCAATGAAAAAGATTAAATTAACCGACAACCGTATCATCGACGTCCCCGCATGCACTGGGTGCACGATGGTGGAACTGAATCGCGCGGGGCAATTACCCATGGCACCGATTTGGTCGGGAAAATATTGCTGGGCATTACAAGATTTGGAAACCCCTATGCCGGGCTTTTATGTGATTTCCCCCTATCGTCATATTTTTTCCATCACGGATCTATCCCCTGATGAATATGATGAATACAACCAATTAATCCTGATGACGCGACGCGGTTTGGGTGATGTGTTGGGGATTCGGCGCGCCCATATTTACCAAGAAGAAAAACCATCATCCCATCTACATACTTGGATACTACCCATTTGGGATGCCAACGAATCCATTCGCATTTCAAAAAATAATATCAACGATTATATGGCCCGCTATACCACCGATACGCATGGCCGTAAAATGATTCAATGCGCCGATTTGATGCGGGCATATCTGATAAAGAACATGGCACGGTAACTTCTGAAAACCATTGGGAATACAAACGCCTGTTTTCCGTTATCGCCAATCCCCCCAGACGCGATGGCGGGTATTCAATAAACTCCTATGCGAATCACACTAAAAACGCCCCGTGGGGCGTTTTTATTTAACCCGGTACTGGCATGAATGACGAAATATTTCCCAATACGCCATTCTGATATAACGTGATTATCGCCACGTCATTCATAAATTCATTAATTTTTTTAAGCATATGTTCACCCTTGTTACCCATTAAATATCACAAACCATAAATTTGCTTGGACCACCAAATAATCAAAAGTAAAAATTAAATCCGCCACAGGATGCATATAGTGGATTTGACCTGTCATGCACCCTGGCGGCAACAATGCCATTTGCCATATCGATATGATCGGTTTGATTTCCTTGAATAAGGCCTTGGTCACGTGAATGCATTTTGCAAGGGGTTTGGTGTTATTTCTGATTTTTTTGATTTAATTTATCCCTTAAAATTGGGTTCATCTGACGCGGGCCATGGGCGGAATTAATAATACTCTCAAACTTTTTTATGCGTTGTGCAAATGGCAGACTTGAATGCACCCCAAAAATAGGACTTTTGCCGAATTTCATGGCAAAGAACATATAGTCAATAACATGCGGATGTTCCGCCACACAACGGGCCACCAGGCGTTCAAACCGTGCCACATCGTCCGTCCGAATACAGTACGCCAATTTTTTCACCAGATCGACTTCATCACGCGTCAATTGCCGGATATCGTCAATTTTGCCGGGGCGCCCCACATATGACCCCGGGTCAATTAATTTGCCATTCTTGAAATTATTTGAATGTGCATCCGTGATGGTAATTCCCCGCGTCAAATAGGCATAGTACAATTTTTCCATCGCATAATAAAAACTGTCTTGTTTATCGTCCGCGATATAATCTGATATAACCCAAGAATATTTGCGGCCGCCGTATTCAAAGACGCCACCGATATGCATTTTATTAATTAAATTACGCACCCCATGGGCACGCGACAGCACATCCAATTCCCCAAACGCAGACCGCCGATTAATCTTGAACGCGAATGTGACGTCACCAATATGGATTTGATACACACTGCCGACCGAACCGCTGGCGACATAATCTAATGTAACCGGCTGACCAAACAGGTTCGGTGCCTTTAGTTTGATTTGTTCGGGCGTCAAATCCGCCGCCAATCCTGATTGAAAGTCTGTGGCGATTTGCGTCATAAATGCATTAAATTCCCCCGTGGCCGTATCAATATGTTCCAAATCCACATATTTGAATAATTGGGGCGGCAAACTGCCCATGCTTTGGTGAATTTTTCGATCAAACTTTTTCATAAGATTAATTATACCACAAAATTCCCAGAATATAAAAAATCCGCCCCATGGGCGATATCGATATGCAACCGGCATTATGCGGCCATACGCCATTGATGACGGCGGTTATCCCGACGCGATGGCCGCACCTGGAAAACAGGTATGCCCCGGGTATGAATGCGCCCCAAAATAATGGGCAACCGTTCCCGGTCATAGGCCAAACTTATCCGGATCAGCCCCAACGTCGATGCCCAATTCCGGCCATAGCGGTTATCCCACAACCAGCGCCACACAATACGCCAAATCCGCCGCATGGCCCCATGACGCAACACCACAATTAAATCCGCCTGACGCATTGCCTGTTCGGTCCAGGGTTGCCATGCGGTTCCTTCAATAACCCACTGGGAATTGTTTTTTAATATTTGCCCCAGGCGCCGCGCACAAACCCCCGGGGGATTTTGATCCCTCCCACTGCACCGCGGCCCAAAGCGTACTTCATCAAACTGAAAAAATACACGCCCCAAAGATTGGGCCAACACCCGCGCAAAAAAACGTTTTGCCAGCGCCCGGCGCCCCAATAACGCAAATCTTGTTGTACGGGGTAAAATCAATTCGTTTTGCCATTATCTGTTCCGATCATTAATAATTGGTGCTTTCTTTGCTGTGATGGGGGCACGCTTTAAATGCTGGCGACAATGGATAAAGTAATTATCATTCCCACTGTCCCCGCACGCCGACCAGAAATTTTGTTTCCCCAGATGATATTTCCGGCGCAAATTCACGTCCGCACATGCAAGCGGCATCATCATCAGGCCCAGAACATGTAATCCGTGCTTACAATTGTTCCAATTCCAAAAATCTAAACACCAGATCATATTTTTCAAAACCAATCAAATGAACATTGTTTTTTGTAACCATAATTTAATCCTATATAACACGCGTCGGGTGATAAAATTACAGGTATTGTTGTTCCTGAATATCTGTCGGGACAAATTTCATGGAAATTTCAACTTTTTTACGAATATAGGGGATATAACGTTCGGCTTCTTTTAAATTCAGCAATGCCGTCCCGACTTCCTTGGCAATGTATTCTGGCGCATCCAACGAACTTAATATATTCACAGCAATTGCAATAACATCATCCAATTCAGTTATTGTTTCATCAATGCTCATCTGCTGTGTGGAAAAGGGACCTTGATGGACATATTTCATTTTTTTAACCCTAACGCTTATATTTTGATATAAATAACTATAACAGGTTCATAGTTAATAAGAAATAAAAAAACGCCCCCTGGGGCGTTCCTGTGACCAAGGGACAGTGGAATAACATTTCTATGTTATAACTCTATGTTTTTATCACGCGCAAACATAACCAGACGCATATCCTCGTCCCGGTCATTGATAAAGTCTTCGGCACGTTTGCGAACTTCCTTGGATGCCAGGGAAAAGATATCCACCTTTTTGCCATTTATCTTAAAATGGGAACGCATTTTCTTCAAGGCATCCTGCATATTCCCCCGCCTCTCTTCTGGGTTAAAGGCATCTTTCCAAGACAGTCGTCCCTTCCCCTCATATTCAATAAAGAAATGACGATAAACGGGCATGGCCGATAACCTATCCACCCCTTTGCTAATGGCATGATCGACCGCCCCCTGAACTTTATCCGCCGGTATCACATATTCTAAATCATTGGTATGGACGGCGGTTTCATATGCGCTATCCCATCCGGCACTATTTCCCTTGAACACTGCATAATCGCTTAACCCCTCGCCCACAATGGCTAACAATTCATCCGCCGCCCAAATTCCACGTTCCCGCTGTCCAACTGGCACATGATAGATATCTCCTTGATGTTCCTTGTGCGTCATTTCATGAATCAGGGTCACTTTTCTCTCTAAATTCATTTCGGCTACATACGCGGCCACTTCCTTGTTCTGGCCTGTATAAAGAAAATAATTGACATCAATCTGGGGGTATTTGGTCGACGACATTCCATACTGAATGGGGGCGTGATGGCGGATATCAAAATCTTCGGGAACAATAATCGTATCATTATGAACCGCAATTGAATCTTTATTATAATATTCATCCGTTATTTTTGTACTCATTTTATGGGCACCTTCCCCCAGGAATTTGGTACCTTTATCAACATTATTATAAACACTTTGATATAAGACACGCAGTTCTTTTAATTTTTCCCTCGACACATTCAACCGGTTCATAATATATTTTTCACGCAGTGGCTGATACGCCCCCATTCCGCCATAAATACCCAAGGTGACAACCATCGTCAAACTCAGCCCCCAGGCATATTTTTTCCACTTCATCTGATACTCCTGTGATAATACTAGAATAAGTATAGCACAAAACTGCCGGAATAACAAAAAAAAACGTCCGTTGGAATCGGACGTTTTGTTTTAGGAATGGTTTTTATATCACAACTGGATTTATTCTGGCGACGACCTACTCTTCCGTGGCTTAAGCCAAAGTACCATCGGCGATACGGGGTTTCCCTGTCTGGTTCGGGATGGAACAGAGGGTGGCTCCCGCTCAATAATCACCAGAATAAATCCAGCGAACATCATAATACAAGTTCAAGAATCACTTGTCAACGTTCTCTTCAAGCATTCGTCTGACAAAAGTCAAACGATAAGATAAAAAGTCAATGGTTCGATTAGTATGGTTCGGCTAAACCCCTCACAGGGCTTACACCCACCACCTATCAATGTCCTAGTCTAGAACTGAACTCATGGGGATATCTTATCTTGCGACCAGCTTCCCGCTTAGATGCTTTCAGCGGTTATCTGTTCCGAACATAGCTACCCTGCGGTGCCGCTGGCGCGACAACAGGTACACCAGAGGTTCGTTCGACCCGGTCCTCTCGTACTAAGGTCAAGTTCGCTCAAATATCCAACGCCCACAGTAGATAGGGACCTAACTGTCTCACGACGTTATTAACCCAACTCACGTACCGCTTTAAATGGCGAACAGCCATACCCTTGGGACCTGCTCCAGCCCCAGGATGCGATGAGTCGACATCGAGGTGCCAAACACTACCGTCGCTATGGACGCTTGGGTAGCATCAGCCTGTTATCCCTAGAGTAGCTTTTATCCGTGTGCGATGGCCCTTCCATGCGGAGCCACCGGGTCACTATGACCGACTTTCGTCTCTGCTCGGGGTGTCCCCCTTGCAGTCAGGCTTGCTTTTGCCATTGCACTCACCGGCTGATTTCCGACCAGCCTGAGCAAACCTTCGCGCGCCTCCGGTACGATTTGGGAGGCGACCACCCCAGTCAAACTGCCCATCACGCACTGTCCCCCGCCCTGGTTCAAGAACGCGGGTTAGACACTAAAAGACATCAGGGTGGTATTTCACCAACCGCTCCATGCGAACCAAAATCCGCACTTCAAAGCGTCCCACCTATCCTACGCAAATGTATCCTAGTGCCAGTACGAAACTGCAGTAAAGCTTCATAGGGTCTTTCCGTCTAGCTGCGGGTACCCGGCATTTTCACCGAGAATTCAATTTCGCTGAGTCTATGTTGGAGACAGTGTGGAGATCGTTACGCCATTCATGCGGGTCGGAACTTACCCGACAAGGAATTTCGCTACCTTAGGACCGTTATAGTTACGGCCGCCGTTTACTGGGGCTTCACATCAGTGCTTGCACACCTCAGCTTAACCTTCCAGCACTGGGCAGGCGTCAGTCCCTATACGTCATCTTATACGATTTAGCAGAGACCTGGGTTTTAAGTAAACAGTCGCCCCCACCTGGTTTGTGTCACCTGATTAAAGTTGCCTTGAAACAGGTCATCCTTATCCCGAAGTTACGGATGCATTTTGCCTAGTTCCTTCAACATAGTTCTCTCAACCGCCTTAGTCTACTCGACTCGAGCACCTGTGTTGGTTCTGGGTACGATCTATACGTGTGGGCTATTTCCTGGAACTGCTTCACTGCATTGCCAATCCAATAAGGCAAAACAATTTACGCAATTCGTCACCTCACACAGGTCACGGAATATTAACCGTGTTCCCATCGACTACGCCTTTCGGCCTCGCCTTAGGGGTCGACTCACCCTACCCTGATTAACATTGGATAGGAACCCTTGCTCTTACGGCGTCAAGGTTTCTCACCTTGATTAGCTGCTACTCATGCCAACATTCGCGCTTCTGATACCTCCACGGTGGCTCACGCCTTCCGCTTCACAGGCTTACAGAATGCTCCGCTACCGCGCCACTTACGTGACACCCGCAACTTCGGTAAATGATTTTAGCCCCGTTACATTTTCGTTGCCGAAACTCTAATAGACCAGTGAGCTATTACGCTTTCTTTAAACGATGGCTGCTTCCAAGCCAACATCCTGGTTGTTTTGGAATTTCGACTCACTTTCCCACTTAATCATTATTTAGGGACCTTAGTTGGCGGTCTGGGCTGTTGCCCTCTCGTCCACCGACCTTAGCACCGATGGACTGTTTCCCATGCTATAATTTGTTGGTATTCAGAGTTTGATATGGGTTGGTAAGATTTTACTCCCCCTAGCCATTTCAGTGCTTTACCCCCAACAACGAACACATGAGACACTACCTCTATAGTTTTCGCGGAGAACCAGCTATAACGGGGTTCGATTGGCTTTTCACCCCTAGACACAAGTCATCGCCCAATGTTGCCATATTGGTGCGTTCGGCCCTCCAGCGACTGTTACGCCGCCTTCAGCCTGCTCATACCTAGATCACCCCGCTTCGGGTCTATTACTGCATACTCAAATCGCCCTATTCAGACTCGGTTTCCCTTCGCTTACACCTAACGGCTTAGGCTTGCATGCAATAATAACTCGTTGGCTCATTATACAAAAGGTACGCCATCACCGGAAAACCGGCTCTGACAGCTTGTAGGTATTCAGTTTCAGTGTCTATTTCACTCCCCCTTCGGGGTTCTTTTCACCTTTCCCTCACGGTACTTGTTCACTATCGGTCAATCAGGAGTATTTAGCCTTGGGGGAAGGTCCCCCCATATTCAAACCGGATTTCACGTGTCCGGCTCTACTCTTGGACCAAGAAACTAGCTTTCGCATACAGGGCTATCACCTATTATTGCTGTGTTTTCCACCACATTTTGCTAACTAAAATCTCGGCCACTGGGCTGGTCCCGTTTCGCTCGCCACTACTAAGGGAATCGCTGTTGCTTTCTTTTCCTGCGGGTACTGAGATGTTTCACTTCTCCGCGTTTGCTTCTTTGACCTATGTATTCAGCCAAAGATAATCCATAAAGGATTGGGTTTCCCCATTCGGACATTCCGGGGTCAAAGCATATTGACGGCTCACCCGGACTTATCGCAGTCTTTCACGTCCTTCATCGCCTCTGATTGCCAAGGCATCCACTAAACACCCTTTGTTACTTTTTATCTTATGCTTGAAGAGAATGTCTTCAAACATTAAAAAGAACTTAATGAGTTTTTTAAGCATTTAAGTTGATTCTTGCTTTTCTAATTGAATTATCACAAATGTGATTACTCTATTTTAGAAAGATTTTTGAGATTATTACGATGTTCAACAAATTAAAAAATCATGTTTCCATAAAATTTTAACTTGCGACATAAAAACCGATTCACAATATATTGCTATAAAAGCAGATTCCAGAGAATATTCATTGGAATATTTGGAATCAAAAACATTTTTGTGTTTTTGATTCTAACCTCATCTAAATTGGTGGGTCAGGAAGAACTCGAATCTTCGACCTCCGCTGTATCAGAGCGGCATTCTAACCAACTGAACTACTGACCCAGCAGATAAAACCCGTATTCAAAAAGAGATGTTCAGACAGTCGCATTCGGATTTGACCGTTTTCGTGTAAACGGTATTCTCTATAAAGGAGGTGATCCAGCCGCACCTTCCGGTACTGCTACCTTGTTATGACTTAACCCCAATCACCAACCCCACCGTAGGCGGCGTCCTCTTGCGTTAAACTACCGACTTTGGGTGAAATCGACTCTCATGGTTTGACAGGCGGTGTGTACAAGACCCGGGAACGTATTCACCGCTGCATTCTGATCAGCGATTACTAGCGATTCCAGCTTCATGCCCTCGAGTTGCAGAGGACAATCTGAACTGAGACGTCTTTTAAGGATTGGCTTTGCCTTGCGACATTGCGACCCATTGTTGACGCCATTGTAGTACGTTTGTAGCCCGACCCGTAAGAACCATGATGACTTGACGTCATCCACACCTTCCTCCCGCTTGACGCGGGCAGTCCCCTAAGAGTTCCCGGCATTACCCGCTGGCAACATAGGGCGTGGGTTGCGCTCGTTGCAGGACTTAACCTAACATCTCACGACACGAGCTGACGACAGCCATGCAGCATCTGTCTTTGGTCCAACCGAATTGAAGAAATCCATCTCTGGAAATCGCGACCAAGATGTCAAGGGTCGGTAAGGTTTCTCGCGTAGCATCGAATTAAACAACATACTCCACCGCTTGTGCGGGTCCCCGTCAATTCCTTTAAGTTTTAATCTTGCGATCGTACTCCCCAGGCGGCATGCTTAACGCGTTAGCTACGTCACTGATCCCCCGAAGGAAACCAACAACAAGCATGCATCGTTTAGGGCGTGGACTACCAGAGTATCTAATTCTGTTTGCTACCCACGCTTTCGTCCCTCAGTGTCAGCGATGATCCAGAAGACTGCCTTCGCCATTGGTGTTCTATCTGATATCTACGGATTTCACCCCTACACCAGATATTCCATCTTCCTCTATCACGCTCCAGCTTGCCAGTATCAAAGGCAGTTCCGGGGTTGGGCCCCGGGATTTCACCCCTGACTTAACAAACCACCTACGGACGCTTTACGCCCAGTAAATCCGAACAACGCTTGCACCCTTCGTATTACCGCGGCTGCTGGCACGAAGTTAGCCGGTGCTTTTTCTATCGCTACTGTCATCATCTTCACGATTAAAAGAACTTTACAACCCGAAGGCCTTCTTCATTCACGCGGCATGGCTGGGTCAGAGTTTCCTCCATTGCCCAATATTCTTAGCTGCTGCCTCCCGTAGGAGTCTGGACCGTGTCTCAGTTCCAGCGTGGCTGATCGTCCTCTCAGACCAGCTATGGATCATCGCCTTGGTAGGCCGTTACCCCACCAACAAGCTAATCCAACGCGGGCACATCCATCACCGATAAATCTTTCCCGTTTCCGGCGTATGCGGTATTAGCGTTCGTTTCCAAACGTTATTCCCCAGTGATGGGCAGTTTCCCACGCGTTACTCACTCGTGCGCCACTAGCTTAGCGGAGCAAGCTCCGCCTCACCCGTTCGACTTGCATGCCTAAGACCTGCCGCCAGCGTTCGTTCTGAGCCAGGATCAAACTCTCAAGTTCTAAAAAAACTTGGTTGTAAGTCCCTGTGCATAAAACAACACTGACATTATAATCAGTTCGTCTTTACATATATTATATTCGCAAGACAAGTTTTTTAACGAGGTTTAATATGTAAACCTACTACCTGTCTAGGATATGCACATTTGACTTAGTCAAAGTTTGGATTATTCCAAATTCAACTGTCTGCACATCCCTTCTTGAACAGATTCTTGATTTGCATCAAAAATCTTTTGATGAGCTGCTTTTATTCACAATGTTTGCGTATTTATTAAGATGCCTGTTTGACCATCATATAAACCGCAGAATTTCAGGGGTTAAGATCTTTTTTGTTTTTTTAATCTCAACTTGAAAGCTCGCACAGTATGACCGCAAACCTTTCAAAAGTCAAGCGCAAAATCGAAAATAATTTTAAAAAAATTTCATTTTCCCAAAAGTCAACAGGAAAAATCCCGGATTTCTGGGATTTTTTGGATAAAATTATTTTTTCATTTTTTTACGTATTCTCTAAAAATTCCCCTATAAACGATTCGGGTGGGCAATAATTTAATGATTCGTTCATACCTTTTGCCGGCCAGAGGGCCGAATCGAATCGCAAACCATGCAATTTTATGTTTCCAACCGTGCCCTTTTTATGATATGATTCGTATTATGAAATCAAAAACGACACTTCTATCGACCCTGATGCTTCTTTGTGGGGTCTGTACTGGATATGCATCCGAATGCATTGGCGACGGATGCAACATTGAACCTATTAATATGCGGGTGGGCACCCATGCCCCAACCCCACTGGGGGCACCCGAATACATTGCTGCACAAACACCCCATGCGGGATCAATGGCTTATGGTGCCATGATTCCGACAACCGTTTCCGCGCCGATGGGGATGATGCCGCGTCCGATTGCCCTGGTTCCTATGTCGGGGGATGCCATTGGGCGGCCGTGGGACGGAACGTTCGGAACATTTCAACCGCGCAAATTCGATAAAACCGTCGATTGGCGGGACGGCATTCCCATCTGGGACGATTCGATTATTAGTTACAAAGACAAAGATTTTAGTGACTGGTATTCCCCAATGGATGTCTATTATTATTCCAATACGGCGGATTTTGTGACACGTGATGCGGTTGAAAACCTTTTGATGCCACGACGTCCGTCGGAAAATCTGTGGATCGAATCGGAAAATACGTTGGGCGCAATCCCTGCGCCGGTGGTCCCAGACACACGCAACACCCATGTGCAACCTGCATCTGTCCCGGAAACAGGATGTACGACGGTTGTGACAACAACGCAAACATGCACAACATCCACCACCCCGTCGACCACCGCCGTGCAAACATCGGGAACACAAACACCCACACCATGCCCGGTCGAACCCGAACCGGTCCCATTGCCGGCGGTGGCCCCGGTGGTTCAACCGATTCCGGTTTTGGTTGCCGATGGATGTCCGTTTGAAACCGATGCCGAATGCGCGATATGGCGTCGCAAGCCGATGGTCCGTGAAAACGTTTCCCCGCGCAGTCCGCGCGTGCGCGCCGCAAAAATGGATGAATTTATCAATGTCGCCCGGTGTGATATGGCATTGCGTGCCGATAACCCGGTCGCCGCCCCATTGTTGGATCGGTACAAGACGTTAATGCGCGCATCCCGCGCCTGTTGCACGGATGGAATGACCAATGCCCTGCGCGATGCCGGGGCATCCGATGGATTAATTTATAAATTCTTGTCCGACGATGCCAATTTCTATAACATCGGGGCGCGTTGCCTGATGACGACCGACGCGGAATTGGATACCAAATATCCCAACACCGCGACCGCCGCCGTGGCCGCCGACGTCCGAAACGGGTGTCTGTGCCGCAATCGGCAATTGTTTGAATCCATGCTGGCCCCGTTTAAAACGGTCTATGACACCATCCCGGATTTCCAAGATGCCAAATTCTATTATACCTATACCGATGGGGTGGGACGTCAAATCACCGTATCGGTGAATAATGATATAAAAAATGTATTAAACCAATTGGCCCTGTGCCCATAGGTTAAGGCCGCCCATCTGGGCGGTTTCTTTTGTAGAAGCGATTATTTTTAACGCGCGTCCCCCATTGATTTTTGGACATAAATAAAAAATTATAAAAAACCACTGGAAAAAATTCGGCTAATGTATCATATTGGTTGAGTGCAAAGGCGAATTTGCGCCGGGTGTAGTGGCCCGATAAAAGGTAAAGCCAACCAGAAAAGGGTTGGGCGGCTGATGTTTTTTTCAGCGCGTTATTTTACCTTTAACGACCACTAACGCCCAACCACCAATTTATATCATCCCACATTTATCCAAGGATGATGGAATATAAAAAATCTTATTATCGTCCCATTTGATGATTCGCATACCATCGGGATGCATTGATGACATAGTCCCACGCCCGGTCAATATCAAATTTTCCGGTCTCTGGATTTTTCAATTTCCCTTCGGCATCAATCCAGATAGGGGCATCCACCGCCACATCTTTGATTTTACTTAGTCGTTTGGCCACATTATCTGGGCCAATTCCCCCCGAATAGCCGGTCGCGATAACGTCCGTAAAGGGCGGATCAATTTTAGCCGGGGCCCGCCCCATCCCGCCAGATGCGTCATACAGAACCGAAAAACGTGCCCCGGTTCGCTTTAAATCTTGAACCCAAGAATCTACCATCGGCGTAAATTGCAAGATAAATTCTTGGCCCCCATAATGACGTATCATGTTGGCAACAGCCGAGGCATCAAACAAAGACGTCTGGGACCCCGCCATGTTGATTTGAATCCGCCCAACCACGGGACGTCCATCCACATGCCGGGCATCCATCCAGTTTGCCAGGGCGGGCGGGACATGCCCCAGGCACATCATATGACACCACGCCAAATTGACATGCATGGCCAGATGAACCGGTTTTGTTATCAAGGTGGCACAGTAGATTAATTGGTCAAACCAAGCATAACGGTCACTGCCGGGGGACACCTTGGTGGGGTGTACCTGGACCGCCAATTCCGCTATTGGATTGTGAATTAAAAAATTTATGGCATCCCCAATCGATGTATCTGGACGGGGATCACTGCATGTGATATAGCGTAAATTCATCATTCTTAACTTTTATTTTTAATATTATTCAATCGCAATTGGCCACAGGCCGACCCGATATCTGTCCCCCGTTCACGCCGAATGCGGGTGTGAACACCCCGTTTGATTAAAATATCTTGGAATCGATGAACCGCATTGCCAGATGGTGATGCAAAATCACGTTCGTCCACCGCGTTCCATGGAATTAAATTAACCATGCAATTTTTCCCCGCCAATTTATCCGCCAATAAATTGGCATATTCGGGGGATGCATTATACAATTCGATTTCCCCATTCGCGTTCTTTTTCCCCAACAGAATATATTCAATCATCAATTGGCGGTTATTGGTATGGGTAAATGCATCGGCGGCGGCCAAAACATCGTCCAATTTGTATTTATTATTAATCGGCATAATCTGGGACCGCAATTCGTCCGTGGGGGCATGCATGGATATGGCCAAATTGATGGGACGCCCCCATTGGATCAAATTATAAATCCCCGGCACAATCCCACATGTGGATAATGTAATTCGACGCCATCCAATCCCCAGATCGTGATTTAACCGTTCCATAAATCCAATGACATTTTGGGTGTTTTGTAATGGTTCACCCGTGCCCATAATGACCACATGCGATACGTCACCGTTGTTTGGATCGCCGTTGGGCCGGGACGTGCCACGATCGCCGCGCAATTCCCATTGGGCCGTCAAAACCTGGGCCATGATTTCATTTGTCGTCAAATTCCGTTGTAATCCCAATAACGTCGACGCACAAAACCGACAACCCATGGCACATCCGGCCTGGGAGCTAACACAAACACTGTTACCATATGTGGTTCGCATCAATACGCATTCGATTTTATTCCCGTCGGCCAATTCCAATAAAAATTTTGTCGTTGCCCCATCGGCCGATTGTAACTTCTGAACCACCCGTACCGGCATGGGGGTGGCCATATCATCTAATTTGACGCGTACATCCGCCGGTAAATTCTTCATTGATGCAAAATCCGGTGCGCCCCGTGCCAACCATTCACGAATTTGGGCCGCGCGAAAGCGGGGCAATCCCATATCTGTTACAAACTTGGTTAATTCGGTATCGGTTAAATTGTAAAGAATAGGTTTCATAATTTATACCTGTCGTCATGAATGACAATAACGGCACGCCGGCGCAGTTGCTTTAACTGTTGATCGGCGGTAAACATGGCCTTTTGAAAGGTGGCATTTTGCTTAATAATCGAATCCAAATCCCCATATTCTTTGGTCTTTTTGGAATCACAAATTAATATGACACTTTCATCCCGATGACTGGACCAGCGCAACCGTCCCAATCCCGCCACGCGCGTGCGAATTTCCGGGGCCAATTCGTATTGCATGGCGGTGAATTTTTGCGGCACGCCGCCCAATTTTTCAGCCATTTCCATGGCGTCATCACATGATTTTGGCCGGGTTAATTTTGCCGCCACATCCGCGGGAATGTCGGTTAATCGGATCAACGTCATTTCAATCGGCAATCCATGTTCACGTTCCAGATCGCGTTTCTGGGCGGCAATTTCTTCATCCGATATTTCAATTGTCGGTAAAACCGTCCGTGCCACCACCATTTGCCATGCAATGTCTGCCCGCAATGCAGATTTTGCCATGGCTTTTTCCGTCGGGCTAAGATCGCCCAAATTTAACTTTTTAAATTCCTTGTCTACATCCCCATCCGATGGAACCGCATGAAAATTAGATGCATACGCCACCTTTACATTATCATCAATAATGCTGTTTAATGCGACGCGCCGGTTGTCGGTTGATGTTTTTCCCTGCTTGTTCATTAATGCAACGCGTGCCGTAATATCTGCATCGGTAACCGGCGTGTTACCAATCGTCGCGACCACGGATGCCGCCGATGCCGATGCCATCCAAAATACCCCCAACCATGCCCCATATAAATATTTCATTATGATTCCCCCCTTTGTTTGGGTATTTGTGTTTGCGTTATTTGTATTGTTTGCCATCAATGCTCATCCCGAAACGGAATTGAAACGTGGTGGTACCTACATAATCATACTTGCTGGAATTATCACGCCGATATTCCAACGACAGGTAATAGCACGGATGGTTATAAAACACCCCACCACTGTGACGTTGAAAATGTTTTTCACTAAAATTATATGTCGCGTTGAACCGCACACTCCACCTCTCGGCCAATTGCAATCCGGCGCCTGCAATCATTTCATGTGTGTCATTGGTCATATTTTGAAGATCAATGAACTTTGCACTCCATAAATGTCCCAAAATTAAAAAGTTACGGGATGTCCCCACATGCGCGTTTGTTTCGATATGACGTAATGAAAAATCATCTTCGCCGATACGGAAATGGTTATTGAATGTTAACCATCCCGCCCGATTATACCGGATACGCCCCACATAATCCGATAACCCATCGTGAAACCCACTGTTGGAATCGGCCACAACCCGATCCGAAAAATCATATGATTGCCCCAAGAATATTTCGAAACTTTGATCCGTCCCGCTATAGGCGGCATAACGCACCCCATAATCGGCAAAGGTGCCATTTTCCCATAAATCCAATCCTGCAAACCGATTAGATGAAAATAATGACGCATCGGTCAAGAATGTACCGGCCGAATCGGTATTTAACGAAAACTGGGCCTGATCCAATTCCCGCATAACCGTCAAACGGGCACGCGGTTCAATAATCTGGGTCCATTTTTGCCCCGCCCGCATCAGTGGTAATCCCCATTCGACGTAACCACTGGGTAAAAATCGGGTTTTAACCCCAGAATATATTTCCCCATCCAGCATTTCGGTATTATGAAAATTATAAATATCATATCGACCCGATAAATTGAGTGTGACGCGATTGACCCCCCATAACGTCCATGGTGACGTAATCGCGGCCATACCGATCATACGCTGATTTGATGTTCCATCCCCGGAAATCCCCAAAACGTCGGCGCCGAATGTGGCATATGTTTCATGAAAAAATGGCGCTGTTTGATGTACACCGCGAATATTGGGCAAAATATCCCCCGATGGGATGGGCTGATTCTGACTGGTGCTGCGTAATTCTTGGAACACATGCATGTCGGCAACGGCATAACTCGATTGTCCAAACAGTTCCAGTTTCGCCCCCGAATCAAGATATGGTTGGGCATCATAAAATCCATATTTTTGCAGATACGTTTTATCCGACGCCCGTTCCAAATACACCGTTGCGCGGGCATATTCCCCCAATTCAATCACATCATCGTTAAAGATATGCCACCGATTTTCCCCCATCTTGTTATGGGTGAACGATCCCTGGGTCCGAAATTCACCATGACGTGTATTTAACCGATGTTCCCCATGGAACAGAGGATTTTCTTGAGTTAAATAAGAAAATCGCAACGTCAAATCGTGTGTATCCGACAACGCAATATGCACCGGCAAATTGATTTGCGTGCCCATCTTGTTGGTGGATTCAATATTGGGCATCAATAAACCCGATTTATGACGCACCGACGGATCAGGCATTTCGAAATAAGGCCAATAAAGCACCGGTAAATCATAAACCCAAAAAACGGAATTATGAAAATACATCATCTTTTCCGTTGCATCATGAATAAATGTTGTGGCCGATATTTCCCACGCATTGCCATATGGATCACACCCTTCGCACGCGGTGAACATCGCATCATGGGCAACCGTTTCCGCCCCATCCCGCGTAAAACGATCCGCCTTGACATAGACGTGATTGCCCAACCACAATTCCATGTCCCCGCCCCCCAGACTTTCGGCACTGGGGGTCAAATAAGAATCCGTAAGGGTTAATTTCTGGCCCGATTGGTTGACAATTTCCGTCTGGCCGGTGGTGCGAATTTCTTCGGATTTAACATTATATTCAATCTTGGGCGCGGTAATGGTTTTGGGTTCATCCAGATTCACCGATGCCCCATACGCCCCAGGGATAAATGATATGAATAAAAAGGCGCCCCGCATCTTCATTTACGATACAACCCCATCAATAACACAATTAATACCAATCCCATGGTCAATCCCAACACCCCCAATCCCATCATACGGGTGACCATATTCGACGCCGACATAAATCCCGCCATCGCCGCCGCCATCGCCGCCACCGCCATGGCGGGGGCAAAACTGGCCCGGCGCCGCAACAGGGATGTCCGCAATAAAATTAATGTCGCCAATGCCGCCAATATGATATTCATAACCGGCCCCAACAAACGCGTCGCCAATTCGGCCATGGCGGATTTATGCTGTTTAATGGTATCAGCATTCATGGCGGTTTTAATCAATTGAATTGTCGGCAAACTGCGTACACGAAATCCGGCCCCGCCGGCCCGATCGGCAACATTCAAATCCATATCAAATGTATTAAATGTTCCCACCGTAACCACATTGCCAAAGATTTGCAATGCCCCATTCGACATAACGATGGACAGACCACGGGATGTGGTCACTAATTTTCCCTTTTCGGCAAAAATCATCATTTCCGATGCCGGATCCCGCATATCGGATAACATCACCTGGCTAAGATCATGGCCCGACACCCGATCCACATACACAACCAACCCCGGCATCATTTCGGTGAATGCAGATTCTTGTAATTTCATATGCGCCAACCCATAACGCAAATTCCATTGGGTGTCATAAAACATGGCCTGGGTGCGGGGAACAATCCAAATATTTAATACGAAATGCATCACGGCGATAATTGCGGCAAAACGCAATGCCGGCCGGGCCAATTGCCCCGGCGACAATGTAGATGCCGCCATCACCGTGATTTCGTTATCCGCAATCAGTTTATTATACACGCTAAGCACGGCGATAAACGTCACAAAGGGGACAATAATCGACACAATAAACGGCACCATCAGAACCGTCAAACCCAAAAAACTGTCAAATTCAACGCCATAGTTTAACAGGAATTTCATCATGGACATAATCTGAACCATCCATGCCAGTCCGGTTAACACCAACAACAGCATAATAAATATCGTCACAAATTGGCGTGTAAAATAATGTGCAATAATTTTCATCGGTCGCAGTATAGATCTCAAATGCGAAAACGTCAAATTTTTCTTGCATTTTTGCGATTCGGCGTTCATAATCAAAATGTTCTTAAAAAAAGTTTTTTAAGGGCGGGGTTGCAGAACCCCGCTCTTTCAATAAAAAGACAGCAACGTAAGGAGAAAGCAAATGTCTTTTGTATCTATGCCCCGTCAAGATTTATTGTTGGCAATTGATTCATTGGCCCAGGAAAAGCAAATTGACCGTGATATCGTCATAGAATCACTAGAGGCGGCAATCGCCAAAATTGCCAAGCATAAATATGGCGAAGAATTTAACATCGTGGCCAATATTGACCGCAAAAATGGGGCAATTTATGTTAAGCGTTTGTTTGACGTTATCGCATCGCCCAACGATGTCGATGAATATGATGCCAACACCATGTTAACCGTAGATCAGGCCAAAAAATACGCCAAATACCCGTCGGTTGGTGACGTGGTCGAAGATCCGTTGCCCGAACCGGAATTTGGGCGTATGGCATTTCAAACCGCGCGCCAAATTATGACCGGCCGCGTGCGGGATGCCGAAAAAGGCCGCCAATACGAAGAATTCAAAGACAATATCGGCGACATTGTATCTGGCGTTGTAAAACGGATTGAATTTGGCAACGTCTTTGTTGATATCAATGGCAAGGCCGAAGGATACATCAAAGGCACAGAATTAATCCCTGGCGAACGTCTGGCGGTGGGGGATCGGGTACGGGCCTTGATTATGGATGTCGCACGCAGCAATTCGGGCCCACAAATATTCCTAACACGGACGCATCCGATGTTTATGGAAAAACTGTTTGTCCAAGAAGTTCCAGAAATCTACGAAGGAATTATTAAAATTAAATCTGTGTCCCGCGCACCGGGATCACACGCGAAAATCGCGGTGGAAACATCGGATCCATCTATTGATGCGGTTGGGATGACCGTTGGGATTAAGGGAACCCGGATTCAACCGGTTATCAACGAATGCCACGGTGAAAAAATCGACGTGATTTTATATTCCGAAGATCCGGCGGTCTTTATCGTCAATGCCATGCAACCGGCCAAGGTCGCCAAAATCATTGTTGACGAAGACACGCGCACCGCGGCCGTTGTCGTTACCGAAGATCAACAATCTTTGGCCATTGGACGTCGGGGCCAAAATGTCCGTTTGGCGTCACAATTAACGGGATGGAACATTGACGTCATGAACGAAGCCCAAGAACAAGAACGCCGCGCCAAGGAGTTCAAGGAAAAAACCGAGCTGTTTATTAAGGGGCTGGACGTGGATGAAATGATCGCCCACCTGTTAATCACCGAAGGTTTCCGCACAATCGAAGAAATTGCCTTTGTCGATGCCACAGAACTTGAATCGATCGAAGGATTTAATCCGGAATTGGCGGCGGAATTACAAACCCGTGCCAAAACATACCTGGACAAGATTGAATCCGATTATCTCAACACAGGTCATCAATTGGGTATGTCTGATGATTTGTTAACGTTTGACTTTATCAAACGGCCCATTATTATGAAATTGGGTGAAAACGGCGTTAAATCATTGTCTGATTTGGCAGATTTGGCGGCGGACGAATTAATAGAAATCTTGGGCGAAGACACAATGTCACCCCGTCTGGCGGCACGCGTTGTGATGAAGGCACGCGAACTCGCCTATGGGATTACACAAGAAGAAGAATAATTTGTAGTGTTCAAACCGAACACTACTTGCGACCAAAGGGAGCAAGAATACATGGCAACATTAACACTGGGGAAATCTGTGACCATCGATGCGGTCCATAGCAAAAAGGGCGACGCGGTTTTTGTCGAACGCCGCCGCCGGGTGGTGGCACCGGGGACACGCGAATTACGCGAAGAACCATCGGCACCGGCACCCACACGCAATGCCGCCGATGAAAAGTTACGCGCGGTTTTGGCCGCGGCCAAGGCACGCGAAGAAGAACGCAAGGCACGCGAAGCCGCCGATGCCGCCGCCGCCGCTGCACGTGCCGCAGAAATCGAACGTGAAACCCGTGAATACGAACAGGTCAAGGTTCAATTGGCCGCGCGCGATGCGGCATCCACAGATGATGCGGCCACCCCACCGACACCCCGGGCCAAAGATACCCCGCAACGGGTGTTTACCAACAACGCCACGTCCCGCGGGAATAAATCGAATGATGATGAAGACACGCGGCCCAATAGTAAATTTGGCAATGGCAAACGTGATTTTAAGAAATCGGGCAAGATTTCATTGCATGATATTGTGATGGGGGACGGGGACGACGACGATGAAATTGGTCTGCGCGGGGCAAACCGCCGCCGGTCAGAGGCATCGTTAAAACGTTTCCGCGAAAAGGCACGCGCCATATTCACGGCCCCGCAAAAGGTGGAACACACCGTCACATTGGGGGACACCATTACGGTCAAAGATTTGGCCGCCGCCATGGCAGAAAAGGTGGGCAACGTCATTAAAAAATTAATGGAAATGGGGATGATGGCATCCCAAAACCAAACCATTGATGCCGATACGGCGGAATTAATTGCAACCGAATTTGGGGCGACGGTCAAACGTGTTGACACCAAACCCTATGCGGATCAGATGGAACGTGAACCCGATCCCGCCAAGTTACAGCCACGCGCCCCGGTCGTTACGGTTGTGGGCCACGTTGACCACGGAAAAACATCTCTTTTGGATGCGTTCCGCAATGCAAATGTCGTTGCCGGCGAAGCGGGCGGCATCACCCAGCATGTGTCATCATACGAAGTCAAAACGAAATCGGGACGGATGATCACCTTTTTGGATACACCGGGCCATGAAACATTTACAGCGATGCGTGCACGTGGTGCCCAGATGGCCGATATTGTGGTTTTGGTCGTGGCGGCCAATGATTCGATCATGCCCCAAACGATAGAGGCGATTAATCACATTCGCGCGGCAAATGTTCCCTTTATCGTGGCCATTAACAAAATTGATTTACCCGAAGCGAACGCCCAAAAAGTAAAACTGGACCTGTTACAGCAAGAAGTCCAGGTCGAAGAAATGGGTGGGGATGTTCAATGTGTCGAAATTTCCGCCACGAAAAAAATGAATTTGGATAAATTAGAAGACGCCATTTTGCTTCAATCTGACCTGATGGAACTAAAGGCGGATCCAGAAATGCCCGCGGTTGCCCATGTGGTCGAAGCCAAGATGGAAAAAGGTCTTGGGGCGGTGGCAACCATTTTGGTACGCCAAGGAACCTTAAAAATCGGTGATGTATTTGTGGTGGGTGAAACATTTGGACGCGTGCGCGGTCTGATTAATTCGGCCGGGGTGCGTGTTAAATCGGTCAAACCGGGTCAACCAGTAATGGTTTTGGGATTAGATTCGGTTCCCAATGCGGGTGACGAATTGCGCGTTATGGAAAACGAATCCCAAACCCGCGACGTCGCGGCATACCGCGTGCAAAAGGCCAAAGATCGCGCAAATGCGATTAAACGGTCATCACTCGAAGAATTGTTTGCCCGACGCGACGAAACCAAAAAATTAACATTGCCCATTATTTTACGTGCCGACGTCCAAGGCAGTGTAGAAGCGATCAGTGACATGTTACGCGAAATTAATTCGGACAAGGCCGGCATTGAAATCATGTCGGCGGGTGTTGGCCAGATAACCGAAGGGGATATCCGTCTGGCGGCGGCATCACACGCGGTAATTATTGCCTTTAACGTGCGTGCCGATGCGGCGGTACGTGATATGGCACGTGGTGCAAACGTTGATATCCGGTACCATAGCGTGGTTTACCGTATCACGGACGAGATCAAGGAAATTTTATCCGGGAAATTGGCACCGGAACGTCGTGAAACCTTTATCGGATATGCGGATGTTATCGCCTTGTTTACCGTGGGCAAGGGAACACGCGTGGCCGGTTGCCGCATGACCGAAGGGGTCATTAAAAAAGACGCGTTCGTACGCCTGTTACGCAATAACGTGGTCATTTACGATGGAAAAATCGGTGAATTGCGCCGTGAAAAGAACGAAGTCAAAGAAGTTTCAGGTGGCGTAGAATTCGGGATGAGTTTTGATAAATACAACGATCTGAAAGAAGGTGATCGGGTCGAATGTTACGAAGTCGAAGAAATCAAAGCAAAATTATAAATCCCCCATTGACCAATCCCCCGCGATGCGGGGGATTTTTATTTTAAATCTTTTCTTTGCATAGAATACCCAAACGGGTTCAATAAACGTCAATTATCATTTCCGGACGATTGACCGATGCCGCCAATAAATTTATTCCATCCGATACGTTGTGCCGCCAACCGTCACATGAATCCCGGTGCCATGGCCGGCCGTCAAATTCCCGTAACAGATGCCGCCCGGTGTCCGAATGACCAGTGTCGGCGTCGTATATTTAACCGGGAACAATGGCGCGGTGGTGTTTCCGACGTGGATCTGTGTCACGCCCGCCGTACAGAGTGGTTGGCACACGTCCCCCACACGCCCGTATCCCGCGTCACATTCCCACGGGCAATTGGATTCAACCGCATACATCACCGACGGCGTAGAATACGATGTATAGTGGGCATGCGCCGGGGCATTGTCACATGGCGCGCAATTGGTGTACCAATTACCCGAATTCAACGGATTGATTGCATAATGGCCGGTGCGGCACCATTGATATTGCGTATATTGGGGACCCGTTGCCCCAAGCATACAGCGGTTTTCATGAACATACTTGGTCCGGGTTTCATCACTAAACGCCCAATCGCACATGCAATGATATGCCTCGGTCGCATTTGCGGCGCCCCATGTGGCACCAACCACACTTTGATAATGATACGGGATGGGTGCCCCATCAGGCAATGTTTCAATACAATCAACGCGTGGGGCGGTCCCACCCGTACAATAATATCCCGATCCGCAATTGCGACAGGTTCCCCCATCCAGGTAATATCCCGGGTCACAGGTGGTCGCGGCCCGGGCCGGTATGACACCCAGAATGACCACGCCCATAAAAAACCCGACAGTTTTTTTAGGCATAGTTGGGGGGAAAATTTGTCGCAGAAATCCGGGATTTTTAATTTTAGAATTATGCCTAAAAAAACTGTCCCTTTGGATTAGGCATAGTCAAATCACGTCCAACCCCAGGAATTATACCCGTTTGCACGATTTTATGCAAGTGGGAAATAGGGTTCGCCAGGACAGAGTTCAGAGATCCCCCCCTTGCCCGCCAAGGCTATGGCGGGCAGGCGGGCGGTGAGCCGTTAATTCGGAGCCAAGGGGGTGTGATAGATTTCACCATCAACAAGCACGTTTATCCCCGGACCGCGCCCAGAAACCAATGCCGCCCAACAGGTCAGATTTCCCCGTCGGACCGCCAGGGATGGGTTTGTCGGTTGCATTCCCATCAGGCGTATTGTTCGTTCCCCCACATGTATATAAGATGGTGTGTCGCCGCATTCGCTGATGATGTCAATGGTGGCATTGTCCACCTTGTGATAACCGGGGGGGACGGTCTGGCACGCAGTGGCGCCGGCGCCCGGGGCATAGACGTTATCTGCGTCGCATGCCCCGCATGATGTGGATCCAGATGTGTCGGCGTATGTTCCTGGCGCACAAAGCGTGCAGGCATTGGCATTGGGCGCCAAATTGCCGATATAATAGAACATTCCCGTGGGAAAAGTCACCGCGGTGGATGAATTATTATAAGTGCCGGGGGCGCAGGGGGTGCATGAATTGGTGAATTCGGCATTGAGGGGGTGGGCCTGATCAAAAAAACGACCGATTTGACATTCGCTAAAATATTTTGGTGCGTTGCAATTGTTATATATTTTCGTTTCGGGGGAATAATAGCATTTCCCTGTCTTTAAATCGGACACACGATAAAAGCCGGGCAGCGTGAATTCATAAATCCAAAAGTCGGCCAGGCTGCGGTCCAGATAACAGGATTGGGCGGATGTTGCCAGGGGATCTGAAGTCAAGACGTTGTCAGCGTTATAGACCCAAGAAAAATCAGTGTTTGTGTCGGGACATGGATAGGACATATCGTCGCCGGGGCAGTAGGCGCCGCGGGCACAGGGATGACAGGCGCCGCTGTTCAGGGAATAGCCCGGCGCACAGGTGGCCCCGTGTGCGGGCGCCGCACAGAGCAGGACAGCCGCGACCACCGCGAAAAAACCGACAGTTTTTTTAGGCATAGTTGGGGGGAAAATTTGTCGCAGAAATCCGGGATTT
>CASCZI010000003.1 GCA_949156565.1 uncultured Alphaproteobacteria bacterium
CCGTCAGGGTTATTCGCAGGAATTTCCGGTTCCCCGGCGTCGAGTATGTTTTGGGGCACATTTAATGGCTGTACCGGATTGACGGGTGAAATTCCGTCAGGGTTATTCGCAGGAATTTCCGGTTCCCCGGCGTCGAGTATGTTTTGGGACACATTTAATGGCTGTACCGGATTGACGGGTGAAATCCCATCGGAATTATTTGCAGGGATTAATGGCCAGCCGGCTTCCTCTATGTTCAATGGGACATTTAGCGGGTGCACCGGTCTGACCGGTGAAATTCCATCAGGGTTATTCGCAGGAATTTCCGGTTCCCCGGCGTCGAGTATGTTTTGGGACACATTTAATGGCTGTACCGGATTGACGGGTGAAATCCCATCGGGTTTGTTCGCTGGCATATCTGGCGTGCCGAAAGAAAAAATGTTTTATTGTACTTTTTCGGGATGCAGCGGATTAACCTCTATCGGCGATGGTCTGTTTGGGGATTTATCGGGGACGGCCCAGGACAGCATGTTCACAGAAACCTTTGTCGGGTGCACGTCCCTGACCGGGCCGTCGGCGCGTACCACAACCGGTAAATATTTGTATGAAATCTGGCCAAATGACTCAGGCGCTAATTTTTGGCGTTGTTATTCTGGTGCGATCGGGTTATCAGACTATGCCTCAATCCCGACGGCATGGAAATAAGCATCAAACATCGCGGTTGCATGATACGAAAGATTGCCCTATAATATCCCCACTATGACAGGGAAGAGAAAGAGTATTTTCATACGTGTGGCGTTGTATATGGGGATCGGCGTTTTGGCGTTGGCGGTGCTGGTTCCTGTGTATACCGTTTGTTGGACATCGCCGGTACGTCGGGCAACAACTGTTGTTATTGAAGATGGGGCGTCTGTGTCACGTGTGGCGTCGCGGTTGCAAAAAACGAATTTAATCAATTCCACTGATGTGTTTAAGATGGCGGTGCGCCTGTACGGGGGCCGGATTCAGCGGGGCATGTACGACATCCCGGCGCGCGCGTCGGCATTACGAATCGCACGGATGATGGCCCGCGGTGATGTGGCATCGGTCACCATTGTTATCCCCGAAGGATTGACCGTTCAACAGATTAAAAATCAATTATTGGGATCATCGGTCTTAACCGGGCCGGTTGATTGCACAGATGTCAAAAATCCGGTATGTGATTTGCGTGATGGGGATCTGTTCCCGGACACGTACCGCGTGGCACGTGGTACGCGGCGTTTGGCGGTGTTGGAATTAATGCGAAAAAAAATGCAACGGATCCAAGATAACTGGGTTGCGACCGGACGTCGGGCGCCGGCGGGATTAAAAAATTGGAATGATGTTGTGACCTTGGCATCCATTGTTCAAAAAGAAACGCCGCGCGCGTCCGAAATGCCCGTCGTGGCCAGTGTTTATTTAAACCGATTACATAAAAAAATGCGTCTTCAGGCAGATCCGACCGTTGTTTATGCCGTCACCGGGGGATTGGGCGATATGCAGGGGCGGGCGTTATTGCGGGGCCATCTCAAAGTAGACAGCCCCTATAACACCTATGTCCATTATGGGTTACCCCCCGCGCCAATTGCCAATGTGGGGCGAAATGCCATTGCGGCGGTATTAAATCCGGCGGATACAAATTACCTGTATTTTGTCGCCGATGGTAATGGCGGACATCGATTTGCCGATTCATACGAAATTCATCAAAAAAATCATGCCGACTGGCGCGCGATAAAAAAATTTAAAAATAAAAAATAAAAAACCGTCATTCATTAAATTATTTAATAATTTATATAATTAATATTTTATTTCCAAGTTAATAAAAAAAACCGGAATTCCGGGATGTTTGACGCATGTAATAGGAATATATCCGAATCGCGCACGCGCGTTATTTTATCATGGAATCGTGATTTGTGCAAAAATCTTTGATCTTGTACGGGGGTAATTATGCATGTCAAAATAGGAATATAACCAGATCAAAACTGGTCAAGTTGATCATAACAAAAGGACAGGAAATGAAGAAAATTGCATTAACATCATTAATGGCGATTTTAACCGCAGGTGCGGCGAACGCGGCGAACATAATTAATAACAATCCGTTGTATCGTCCCGATGCCGGCCGGTTTTATAATGTGACAGACATTGTATCGCATTCCGAAGATATTGATTCATGGAAATTGCAATCTGAATTGGGATATAGCGTATCGGATCGTTTAATGATCACAGTTGCCACAGATGTTGCCGAACGCGATGGGTTTTCGGGAATGTCATGGAATGATTTTGCATTGGGATTAAATTACCGTGTATTAGATATGGGCGCGTGGAAGGCCGACGTATTTGGCGCCTATGCATTGTCACCGGTATGGGGGGATCATCGTTCGTTCTTGGATGAAGATGATACGTCATACAAATGGACCGCGGGTGTGCGTGCCGGTTATGTGGCAGGCAACTGGACCTTGGCGGGGCATGTGGCATTTGATTATTTCAATTCTGAATCATTTAACTGGGATGATGACGGCATTCATACACTGCGTGCCGGCGTCGATGGTCAATTGGTTCTGAATCCGTCATGGAATCTGACGGCCGGGGTTGAATATACCGGTGTCTTGGACGATAAAATTGGCGGGGTTGATGTTGATGATGCCGGTCGTTGGACCAGTATTGTTGGTGTCAATTATAACCTGGATGCGACCAAGTTCGTGGGCGTATATGCGACCAGTGAATTGGCACATTCCACAGGGGATTGGAAATTCAAAGACGGATTTGGCTTTGGCATGAAATTCGGGATTGATTTCTAAATCCAATTATTTTTATAAATCTATTTGAGCATATTCCGGGGCATCCGCCCCGGAATTTATTTTGGGATATGTTCCTGTTGTTGGGATGGATTGACAATGTCACAATAACGCCATGATGCGAAAAGGAATTGTTGCTTTACTTTGCTTTATCTCTATGGGGGCGGCCCGGGCCAATCGACTTGACGTCAGTCGTGTGTCCGTCCGCGATGAATTTTCGGCAAGTTTTGGTGTGGCATTTGTGACGGGTGAAAATCGGGAACACACCCACAGAACTGATTTCGGGGCCGGGCGAATTCATGAATTGGCGTTGGGTTTGGGGTATACGATCACGGATCGGTTTGGTGTGTCTTTTAGTACCGATAACGATTATGCCGACGCCCAAGTGGGGATGAAGTATAAAATATTACGTGATCGCGCATTTAAATGGGATATTTATGCCGATTATGGGTTTGCATGGACCAAAGATGCACGCACCCATGACCGTTTTGGCCACAATAATGTTGATATGGCGACACGAATCCATGGTATTATTGGTCATGGATTTCAATGGGCGGCCAAGATAACCGGCCAATACGTCTGGATCGATACAGGAAATTTCTGGAATATAAATTTAAATGGCGAATTAATGCAATATATTCATGATCGTTGGGCGGTCAAAGGGGCGTTTTCATACGATATGGTTCAAATTGCACGCCCAAAAACAATTTATAAACCCACGGCCACCATTGGTCTGATATATAATATGTCACCCACCGCGGCGGTGCATCCGTATGTTAAATACCATTTTACATCCCATGGGGGCGATAATACCGTGGGCGCCCATGATGATTATTGGAAATTTGCCGTTGCATTTTCGGTCGAATTCTAAGACCACAACGCTCATCTGGACAGAGAAAAAATAGGTGGCAACACAATAATAAAATTTGTATAGGTGGCGTGCCCCAAAAATTGGCCAAATTGTCGGGTTTTCAAAAGAATCCTTTATTATTTTTTCCTAGATTTTTCTTGACATTTCTGGGGCGTGTGGTTATAGTATGTTCGCTTTCCGTGTAAACAAGGAAAGAAAAAAACACAGAAATCTGGGACATTTGACAGATTTATAATCACGGCGTGCCGTTTGAGATAAGTCTGGTGGCCCGGTTTCGTATAGGCAAAAATATTAAGGAAAAACAAAGAGATTTTTGAATGCCAACAGTAAACCAACTGATTCGGAAACCACGCAAAAAGGTTGTTGTGAAATCCACGGCGCCTGATATGGTGGAATGTCCGCAAAAGCGCGGCGTATGCACGCGTGTTTACACAACGACCCCGAAAAAGCCTAATTCGGCGCAACGTAAAGTGGCCCGTGTTAAATTGGCCAATGGTCGTGAAGTTACCGCATATATCCCAGGCGAAGGCCACAATTTGCAGGAACACAGTGTTGTGATGATCCGTGGCGGCCGTGTAAAGGACTTGCCGGGGGTTAAATATCACATTATTCGTGGTGTTTTAGATACCAAGGGTGTTGACAGCAGAAAGCAGGGTCGTTCACTCTATGGGGCAAAAGTAAAGAAATAATAATTGCATGCCCAGCCGTGCGTTGGGGTGAGTAATTTGCGGTTCGCCGCAGGTGAAGAACAAAAGGAAAAAGAAAAATGTCAAGACGTAAGAGCGCAACAAAACGCGAAATTTTACCAGATTCCAAGTATAATAATCTGGTGGTTGCAAAATGTATTAATATGGTCATGTGGGACGGCAAGAAAGAAGTTGCCGAAAACATTGTTTATGACGCGTTGGATATGTTGAAAAAAATCGCGAAAGATGGGGATGAACTGGCTGCATTCTTAGAAGCAGTTGATGCCTTAAAGCCGGAAGTTGAAGTCAAAGGGCGTCGTGTTGGCGGGGCGACCTATCAGGTTCCGGTCGAAGTGCGCGATGCGCGCAAACAAACCTTGGCATTGCGTTGGTTGGTTGGATTCGCGCGTAAACGTGGCGAACGCAGTATGGCGGCCCGTTTGTTTGGTGAATTGCGTGATGCGTTATCAGGTCAGGGTGGGGCATTCAAGAAAAAGATTGATACCCATAAAATGGCCGAAGCGAACAAGGCTTTTGCCCATTTCCGTTGGTAATCATTGTATAATAAAAAGACAAATTAAGAGTAAGGAACACACATGTCTGTTGGAAAAACCGCACCTTTGCATATGTATCGCAATATTGGGATTATGGCCCATATTGACGCAGGTAAAACGACCACATCGGAACGCATTTTGTTTTATACCGGCAAAACGTATAAAATTGGCGAAGTGCACGATGGTGGTGCAACAATGGACTGGATGGAACAGGAACAGGAACGCGGGATCACAATTACGTCTGCGGCAACCACATGTTTCTGGCGTGATCATCGGATCAATTTGATTGATACCCCGGGGCACGTGGACTTTACCATGGAAGTGGAACGTTCCTTGCGTGTTTTGGACGGGGCGGTTGCGGTATTTGAATCGGTGTCTGGGGTTCAATCCCAAACGGAAACCGTTTGGCGTCAGGCCGATCGGTACGGTGTGCCGCGTATCTGCTTTATCAATAAAATGGACCGTATTGGGGGTAATTTCTTCCGCTGTGTGGATATGATTCGTGAACGTTTGGGGACTAATCCCTTGGTGATCAATTTCCCGATTGGCGCAGAAAACGATTTCCGTGGTGTTGTTGACGTTGTTGAAATGCGCGGGATTGTTTGGGAAGACGACATGGGTAAAGAACCACATATTATTGATATTCCCGAAGATTTGCGTGCCAAGGCCGAAGAATTACATAATCACTTGATTGAAGAAGTGGTGACATTGGATGATGAAATTATGGAAGCATACATGGAAGGTAAAAAACCGGATGTTGCGACCATTAAAAAATTAATCCGCAAGGGAACGATCAATCAAAACTTTAACCCGGTTATGTGTGGTTCTTCGTTCAAGAACAAGGGTGTGCAACCGTTGTTGGATGCGATTGTTGATTACCTGCCGTCGCCGCTGGATATTCCGGCCATCAAAGGGACCAAGATGGATGGCGAAACAGCCGAAGAACGTCATGCGTCCCCGGATGAACCGTTTAGTGCGTTGGCGTTTAAAGTGGCCAATGATCCGTTTGTTGGAAATTTGATGTTTATTCGTATTTATTCGGGTAAATTGCAATCAGGGTCATACATCTATAATGCGAACCGTGATAAACGTGAACGCGTGGGTCGCATGTTGCTGATGCATTCGAATAATCGTGAAGAAATCAAAGAAGCGTCGGCCGGTGACATTGTCACATTGGTTGGTATGAAAGAAACAGTTACTGGGGATACCCTGTGTGATGAATCCAAACCGATTTTGTTGGAAAACATCCATGTTCCAGAACCCGTGATCAGTATTGCTGTTGAACCGAAAACAAAGGCGGATATTGAAAAAATGTCGCTGGGGTTACAGGCACTGGCCAAGGAAGATCCGTCATTTCGCGTGTCGGTTGACGAAGAATCTGGTCAAACGATTTTGGCGGGTGTCGGTGAATTGCACCTGGAAATTTTGGTGGATCGACTGCTCCGTGAATTCAAAGTGGATGTGGCCGTGGGCGAACCGCGTATTGCATATCGTGAAACATTCCGCAAATCGATTACCGAAGAATATACGCACAAAAAGCAATCTGGTGGTTCTGGTCAATACGCCCAGGTGAAAATTGAATTTGAACCGCTGGAACCGGGCGCTGGTTATGAATTTGAAAACAAGATTGTTGGCGGGGCGATTCCCAAAGAATATATCCCCGGTGTGGAAAAGGGTTTGAAGATAGCGCAACAGACAGGTGTTCTGATTGGCTATCCGACGGTGGATTTCAAAGCAACGTTGGTCGATGGTAAGTTCCACGAAGTTGACTCTAACGTGTTGTGCTTTGAAATTGCGGCGCGTGCTTGCTTCCGCGAAGCGATGAAGAAGGCCTCGCCGAAATTGCTGGAACCGATTATGAAGCTTTCGGTCACAACGCCGGAAGAATACGTCGGGGACATCATCGGGGACCTGAACAGTCGCCGCGGACAAATTAATGGCATTGAATCCCAGTTCGGAAATCAACAGATTTCTGCGTTTGTCCCGCTGGCCAACTTGTTTGGATATGTCAAGACATTGCGTTCGCTATCCCAAGGGCGTGCCAATCCGTACATGGAATTGTCGCACTATGCGGAAGTGCCGTCTAATGTTGCAGACGAAGTCATTAAAAAATTGACCAAGTAAGAATTTATGACTTGTATTTTTAGATTTTTCGGTTATCTTTAACCGAACAAATCTGGAAATACGGGTCAGAAATATAAAATTAACAAAACACAAGCCTAAGGAGAAGACTATGGCAAAAGAAAAGTATGTAAGAACCAAGCCGCATGTCAATATCGGTACGATTGGTCACGTTGACCATGGTAAAACCACATTGACGGCCGCGATCGTTCATTACAACGGTATCGGTTCGGACAAGGGCAAGGCGGTTGATCAGATCGACAATGCGCCCGAAGAAAAGAGCCGTGGTATTACAATTAACACATCCCACGTGGAATATGAAACCGACACACGTCACTATGCTCACGTTGACTGCCCGGGACACGCGGACTATGTTAAAAATATGATTACCGGTGCGGCCCAGATGGATGGTGCGATCTTGGTTGTGGCGGCCACAGACGGCCCGATGCCCCAGACCCGCGAACACATTCTGTTGGCGCGCCAGGTGGGTATTCCGAAAATTGTTGTTTACCTGAATAAATGCGATTTGGCCAATGATCCGGAATTACAGGAATTGGTTGAAATGGAAATCCGCGAATTGTTGTCTGCGAACGATTTTGATGGCGACAACACCCCGATTATTCACGGGTCTGCGATTTCTGCATTAGAAGAAAAGGCCGACGGTCTGGGTAAAGAATCTATCGAAGCCCTGTTAAAGGCATGTGATGAATTCATCCCGATGCCGGAACGTCCGGTTGACAAACCGTTCTTGATGCCGATCGAAGACGTGTTCTCGATCACTGGTCGTGGTACCGTGGTAACGGGTCGTGTCGAAGCCGGTGTGATCAAGGTTGGTGATGAATGTGAAATTGTGGGTCTGCGTCCGACGCAAAAGACAACGGTTACGGGTGTCGAAATGTTCCGCAAATTGCTGGATCAAGGCGAAGCCGGGGACAACGTTGGTCTGTTGTTGCGTGGAACCAAAAAAGAAGATGTGGAACGTGGTCAGATTATCTGCAAACCGGGTTCTATCACACCGCACACCGAATTCGAAGCCGAAGTCTATATTTTGACCAAGGAAGAAGGCGGTCGTCACACGGCATTCTTCTCGAACTATCGTCCGCAGTTCTTCTTTAGCACGACGGACGTGACGGGTACAATCACATTGCCGGCGGACAAAGAAATGGTTCTGCCGGGGGACAACGTTCGTATCACGGTGCAATTGATTGCCCCGATTGCTATGGACGAAGGTCGTCGCTTTGCTATCCGCGAAGGCGGTCGCACGGTTGGCGCCGGTGTTGTGTCCAAAATCATTAAATAACTAACATGTCACGGGTCGGTGTAATTGGCTTAAAAGTGTCAATGATTACCGGCCCGGATAAAAATAAGGAAAACGAACAATGGTACCTGCATCTAAGATTCGCATCAAATTAACAGCGTTTGATCATCGTGTTCTGATGGAATCTGTCGAAGAAATAGTTAAAACTGCAAAGCGCACTGGCGCGGATGTCGTTGGACCCGTTCGCTTGCCGACATTGATTCAGAAATTTACAGTCAATCGTTCGCCTCACGTGGATAAAAAATCTCGCGAACAATTCGAAATCCGCAATCACAAAGCGGTCGTCGATATTGTTAATCCAACCCCTCAGACAGTTGATGCCTTGATGAAGTTGGACTTGGCCAGCGGTGTGGATGTGAAAATTAAATTGTAAGGTTGATTCCCGTCGATTTGTCGACGGGATCAGATAACGACAAAGGCATTATAAAATGAAACGTAGCGGATTAATTACAACGAAAATAGGTATGACGCGTCTTTATGACGATAATGGCGTTGCACATGGTGTAACGGTTTTGTCTGTTGGCGATTGCGCGGTCATTGGAAATCGCAGTGTCGAAAAGCACGGTTATGTTGCAAATGTATTGGGAATGCGTGAAGCCAAGGCAAAGCATGTCGCAAAACCACAATTGGTTGCGGCCGAAAAAGCCGGTGTCAAACCTTATCGCAAGGTTGTAGAATTCCGCGTTTCCGACGACTGTGTGATTCCGGTGGGAACACAATTGTCGTCTGGCCATTTTGTCGCCGGCCAATTGGTTGATGTCCAAGCGACAAGCAAAGGTAAGGGATTCCAAGGGGCAATGAAACGCCATAACTTTGGCGGTAAAGAAGCCACCCACGGCGTTCTGAAGGCGCACCGTTCCATCGGTGGTACCGGGATGCGTGAATGGCCTGGGCGTGTTCTAAAAGGGAAAAAGATGGCCGGTCAGATGGGTAATGAAACTGTGACAGTTCAAAATCTGAAAGTTTTTGGCATCGATGCGGCAGAAAATTTGATTTTTGTCGAAGGCGCGGTTCCGGGGGCAAACGGTACATTTGTCTTGGTAACCGATGCGATCAAGAAAGAACACAAAGATTTGCCGGTTCCGACCATGGTGGCAACAGCACCCCAGGCAGAAGTGGCATCAGAAGAAACGAATACCGAAACAGATGCTGTTGCGGAATAATTGATGAACAAGTGACAGCAAGCTAAGGTGATTAAAATGCAATTAGACATTATAAATTTTGATGGCAAGTCGGTTGGCAAAGCAGATTTGCAGGACGGCATCTTTGGGATTGAACCGCGTGCGGATATTCTGCATCGCGTTGTGACATGGCAACGTGCGAATGCACGTGCCGGCACGCATGCGGTAAAGACGGTATCCGATGTCGCGGGTAGTGGTAAAAAGGCCTTTAAACAGAAAAAGACCGGGAACGCCCGTGAAGGGGAAAGATACAATGTTCACATGCGCGGCGGTGGTGTTGTGCATGGACCGGTTGTGCGTGATCATGCGATTGATTTGCCGAAAAAGATCCGTGCACTGGGGCTGAAAATGGCATTATCGTCCAAGGCCAAGGAAGGCAGTCTGGTGATTATTGATTCTGAAAAATTGTCTGCGGCAAAAACAAATGTGTTTGCGAAACAATTAAAGAATCTGGGGTTGACATCTGCATTATTTGTGGGTGCGACTGAACTGGATGAAAATTTCAAGAAATCTGCGGCAAATATACCTAATATCGATGCATTGCCGACAATGGGGTTGAATGTTTTGGATATCTTGAAACACGACAAATTGGTCTTGACAGCAGATGCAGTCAAGGCGGTCGAAGCACGTTTGGCGTAATACATAAGGGTCAATAAAATGGCAGAAAAAAAAGTGAATACAGAAAAGAAAATCGTGGCGACTGCGGGTATGTATGATATACTGCGTCGGCCGATTATCTCGGAAAAGGCGGCAAAACTGTCTGAATCCAACGGGATTGCGTTCGAAGTGGCGATGGATGCCACCAAAGAAGACGTTGCACGTGCGGTTCAGGCGTTGTATAATGTAAAACCGACCAAGGTCAACATTGTCGTCGCCAAAGGAAAGATTAAATCTTTCCGTGGACGGAGCAGTGGCACACAGCGCACTGTGAAAAAGGCATACGTATCTTTGCCGGCAGATGCAAAATTGGATTTGTCCGCAAACGTATAACAAAGAACAGTCATGACAGAGAATCCATTTTTGGGGATGTTAGTGTCATGATAAACAAAAGGTAAGAAAAAATGGCATTAAAGCATTACAAGCCAATGACACCGGGAACGCGCGGTTTGGTTCAAATTGACCGCAGCGAATTGCATCGTGGTGCCCCGGAAAAGTCCTTGACCGTTGGGTTAAAATCCAAGGGTGGACGTAATAATTTTGGACATGTTACGGTCATGCACCAGGGTGGTGGTCACAAGCGTAAGTATCGTTTGATTGATTTTGGACGTAAAAAAACAGATATGGCGGCCACAGTGGTTCGTTTGGAATACGATCCGAATCGCACCGCATTTATTGCATTGATTGAATATACGGATGGAACACGTTCTTATATCTTGGCGCCGCGTGATTTACGTGCCGGTGATGTTGTTATTTCGGGTGAACGCGAAGATATTAAACCGGGTAATGCAATGCCCTTGAAAAACATGCCGATCGGGACCATTGTTCACAATGTTGAATTGAAGCCGGGTGCCGGTGGCCAGTTGGCCCGCAGTGCAGGTTGCTATGCCCAATTAATGGGTAAAGACGGCGTTTATGCCCAGATTAAAATGAACAGCGGCGAACTGCGTAAGGTTCATTCTGATTGTCGCGCCACAGTGGGCAGCGTTTCCAATCCGGATCAACGCAATGTCAACCTGGGTAAGGCTGGGCGTGCGCGTTGGTTGGGAATTCGCCCATCCGTACGCGGTATGGCGATGAATCCGAACGATCACCCGATGGGTGGTGGTAACGGTCACTCTAAGGGGCATGAACCGGTATCACGTACCGGCATCCCGGCCAAGGGTTATCGCACACGTAGCAATAAACGTACTGCAAAGATGATTATCCGCAGCAGACATTTGGCAAAGAAGAAATAACAAAGGCGCCGGCGTTTGACGCGCCGGCACCCCAGAAAAAACGGAGTTTTTTATGTCTCGTTCAGTTTGGAAAGGTCCTTATGTTCATCCGTCAGTTTTGAAAAAGACAGCGGCGGCGAACGAAAAAAATGACCACAAGCCTATTAAGACTTGGTCACGTGGCAGCACGATTGTGCCCCCCATGGTGGGTTTAACGTTCGAAGTTCACAACGGAAACAAATTTATCCCGGTGTCTATCGTTGAAGATATGATTGGTCACAAGTTGGGTGAATTTGCCCCGACGCGTACGTTCAAGGGTCATGCCGCGAATAAAAAGGCCGCGGCCGCAAAGAAATAATATATAGATAGGGTAGATAGTTATGACAACGACAAGATATGGAATCAAAGATAATCAGGTTCGTGCGTTCAATAAATATATCCGCGTCAGTCACCAGAAATTAAACCTGGTATGTGACCTGGTGCGTGGGTTACCGGTTGATCGTGCGGTTGATGTCTTGAAATTTTCGAAAAAACGCGTGGCGGGTGAAGTTTTAAAGACGCTGTTGTCTGCGGTTGCAAACGCGGAACACAACAAAAACTTGCCGGTCGAAAGCCTGTATGTCAAAGAAATTTGGTGTGGCAAGGCAATGACGTATAAGCGTATTATGCCCGGTCCACGTGGCAGTGCGCGGCCAATCCTGAAACCGTATTCCAATTTGACAATTGTCTTGGAATCAGGTGTGGCGCCGACCAAAAAAGCGGCAAAACAGGAAAACAAAAGCAAGTAAGGCAACGGTACGGTGGTATGGAATGAAAATTCCTGAATAAAGTGGAAACACTTCAAGAACACCGGCCAATAAACAAGGAAAAGTAAAATGGGACAGAAAGTATCGCCGATTTCATTACGCGAATTTATCAACAAGATCACTGATTCTCGTTGGATCGCGGGCAAGAAAGATTATGCGGCGTTGTTGGCGGAAGACGTGAAAATCCGCAAATTTGTTGAAAAGAAACTGAAAAAAGCAGGTTTGGCCAAGGTGGTTATTGAACGCTTTGCCAAAAAAGTGGTGGTGACGATCCACACATCCCGTCCGGGGATGATTATCGGTAAAAATGGGGCCGATATTGAAACGCTGCGTAATGACATCAAAAAACTGGTCAAGAATGATCAGGTTGTTGTCAATATTTATGAAGTGCGGCGTCCGGACTTAAACGCGCAATTAGTGGCGCAAAACATCGCCCAACAGATCGAAGGTCGTGTTTCGTTCAAACGTGCGATGAAAAAAGCGGTGCAGAATGCACAAAAGGCCGGTGCCCAAGGGATCAAGGTCATGTGTTCTGGTCGTTTAAATGGGGCAGAAATCGCCCGCAGCGAACAAATCCGCGAAGGACGCATTCCGTTGCACACACTGCGTGCGGACATTGATTATGCGTCGATCCAGGCCAAGACCACATACGGTGTTATTGGTGTAAAAGTTTGGATTTACACGGGTGATGTTGTGAACAAAGAAAAACTGGCGTCTGAAATGGCAAGACCGTCTGAATACGCCGGCAGCAGCGAAAGAAAAAGCAAATAAGTCTAAAATTTAGAATTTAAGGATTTGTATCATGTTAATGCCAAAGAAAACAAAATTTCGCAAACAGCACAAGGGCCGTATTCACGGCGTCGCCAAAGGTGGCAGTGAATTGGCGTTTGGGTCGTTTGGGTTAAAAGCCATGTCGCCGGAACGTATCACGGCGCGTCAGATCGAAGCCGCGCGTCGCGCCATTACCCGTCACATGAAGCGTATGGGTAAATTGTGGATTCGCGTATTTCCCGATGTGCCGGTGACGAAAAAACCTGCCGAAGTCCGTATGGGTAAAGGTAAGGGGGCGGTAGAATATTGGATCTGTCGCGTTAAGCCGGGACGCATTATGTTCGAACTCGACGGTGTGAAACCCGAAGTTGCGTACGAAGCGTTTGCCTTGGCGGCGGCCAAATTGCCGGTCAAGACCAAGGTTGTTGAACGTAAAATGAATTAATATCGGTGCCGTATGGCATTCGCGCAAAAAAGGTAACACAAATGGCAGAAAAGAAAGTTAAAAACACAGCGGAAAAAGAAGCCTTGACAACCGAAGCGTTGCAGAGCAAATTGGTGGATCTGAAGAAAGAACAGATGAACCAACGGTTTGCCCATGTCGCGGGCCAGTTGCCCAAAACGCATGTCATTCGCCAGACCCGTCGTGAAATCGCGCGCGTCAAGACCAAATTGAACGCCGCTAAATAAAGAAAACGCTTGATTTTTTCTAAATGACTGGTACATTTGTACCCGGTGTTTTAAGACGGAAATCAGGCGTAGAAACACTAACAGGACGATTTTTTTCGGGTTTTCTGGGAAAAATCAGCAAGAGTAAGGACAAAGGTTATGCCAAAACGTATACTGCAAGGAACCGTTAAAAGTACAGCAAACGACAAAACTGTTGTTGTCGAAGTGGAACGTCGTTTCCGTCATCCGCTGTATGGCAAGTTCGTGAAGCAGAATAAAAAGTACAAGGCGCACGATGAAAACAACGAATACAAAGTTGGTGACATTGTTGCGATTGAAGAACATCGTCCGATTTCCAAGACCAAGTCTTGGGTGGTCAAGGGCCGCGTTGGCGTGTCCAAAGACGGTGCCGTCGAAGTGACGGAATAAGCAAAGGTCGGGTTCTTTGAGGTTCGGTCCCAGATATAATCGGGGCAGGGCAGTCGGAACCCATAACAAAGCCGCGGGGGATTGCCCTGTGTGCAGGAACAAGGATTGTAGTTATGATTCAGAATGAAACAGTTATGACGGTCGCAGACAATTCTGGTGCCCGCAAAGCGATGTGCATCAAGGTGTTGGGCGGCTCTCATCGTCGTTATGCCACGGTTGGTGATAAGATTGTGGTGGCGATCAAGGAAGCGATTCCGCGTGGTAAAGTGGCCAAGGGAACGGTTCAACGTGCGATTATTGTACGGACAAAATTTCCGGTGAAACGTGCGGATGGATCGATTATTCGGTTTGACGATAATGCGGTTGTTTTAATCAACAAAAACAACTTTGAACCCATTGGTACACGTATTTTTGGGCCAATTGCGCGTGAAGTTCGTCGTAAATACGATGTTCAGAAAATTGTGTCTTTGGCACCAGAAGTTATTTAATCATTACCGGAATAAGAGGATAAGAAAATGAAAATCAAAAAAGGCGACGAAGTCGTAGTTATTTCGGGAAAATACAAAGGGGTCAAGGGTAAAGTATTAGAAGCCCGTCCGACCGAATCACGTGTTGTTGTCGAAGGTGTTAATCGTCGCAAATGGCATGTTAAACCCACCCAGGATCAGCCGGGTCATATTATTGACCGCGAAGCGCCGTTGCACGTTTCCAATGTGGCCTTGGTCGATCCCAAAACCAAAAAAGCGACCCGTGCCGGATTCAAAATGGATCAAGGTAAAAAGGTACGTATCGCAAAAAAATCTGGGGCGGAAATATAAGAATATCGGAATCCGCTGTTACGGGTTCAAAACGTTAAGGATTAAGAAATGCAAAGCAGATTGCGTGAAATTTATGAAAAAGAAATTGTACCTGAATTGATTAAAGAATTCGGATACACCAACAAATTCGCCGTGCCAAAATTGACCAAGATTGTCTTGAATATGGGTGTTGGCGAAGCGGTTTCGGATAAAAAGAAACTGGATGCGGCGGCGACTGATTTGACGATGATTGCGGGTCAAAAGTCTGTGATTACACGTGCGAAAAAGTCTATTGCGACGTATCGTCTGCGCGAAGGTCAGCCCATCGGGACCAAGGTGACGTTGCGTGGTAAAAGAATGTATGATTTCTTGGATCGTTTAATCACGATTGCGTTACCCCGTGTTAAGGACTTTCGTGGTTTGTCGAAATCGAAATTTGATGGTCGTGGTAACTATGCCTTTGGGATCAAAGAACATTTGATTTTTCCGGAAATTTCAGTTGATAAGATTGATTCAATCCGTGGAATGGACATTGTTATTGCAACAACAGCCAAAACCGATGACGAAGCGCGCGCCCTGTTAACAAAAATTGGGTTACCGTTGGTCTTGAAATAAGTTTTAAGCGTAAGGAAAAAAAATGGCTAAATTAGCATTGATTAACAAACAGAAAAAACGGGAAAAGATGGTCGCCCAATATGCGTCTAAGCATGATGCGTTAAAGGCAAAGATGTCCATCAATTCCACCCCAGAAGAACGCAAGGAAGTCATGTTAAAAATGGCAAAATTGCCGAAAAATGCCAATAAAACACGTTTGCGTAACCGGTGCAGTGTGACCGGTCGTGCTCGCAGTTATTCACGTATGTTCGGGCTGTGCCGTCAACAATTGCGGACCATGGCCAGCGAAGGTAAATTGCCGGGTGTTCGCAAATCCAGTTGGTAATCGTTTAACAAAAACACAAGCTGTGGACAATGCAGCTGATACAGAAAAAACTGTATAAGGAGTAAAATATGTCATTATCACATCCGATCGGAGATATGTTGACCCGCATTCGCAATGGTCAAAATGCAGGCAAAGAATCTGTCACGATGCCGAACAGCAAACTGCGTGCGGCAGTGTTGGCGGTCTTAAAAGAAGAAGGGTTTATTACTGATTTTCATCAGGAAAAAATTGATGATCACCGTTCCAACCTGGTGGTTGATTTAAAGTATGTTGGCGGTAACGGTGCCATTCAAGAAATTTCTGTGGTATCTAAACCGGGGCGTCGTGTTTATTCCGGCAGTGCCAAAATGCCAAAAGTTTTGAACGGTTTGGGCGTGGCGATTGTGTCGACGCCAAACGGTGTTATGACGGATCACAAGGCGCGCCTGATGAATGTTGGCGGCGAAATTTTGTGCAAGGTAATTTAATTGCGATTCGGCAATCAGAAGAAATAAGGAATTAATATGTCTCGTGCAGGAAAATATCCAGTTCAACTGAAAGACGGCGTCACCGTCACGGTTGTTGATAATGCCTTGGTGGTCAAGGGCCCCAAGGGCGAATTGAAAATTGCGTTGGATTCAAAACATGCCGGTTTAGTGGATGTCAAGGTTGAAGACAATGCTGTTGTGATTACCCCAAAAGATGATCAGGACAAGGCATCACGTGCCATGTGGGGCACCATGAATCGCAATGTAAAATCGGCGGTTATTGGGGTTACGGATGGCTTTGCCAAAGAAATGTACATGAAGGGCGTTGGGTACAAGGCCTCGGTTAAGGGCAAAGAATTAATCTTGGTCGCGGGTTATTCCCATGACGTCATTATGCAGATTCCCGACGGTTTGACCGTTGAAATGGGGGCAACGCCAACAGAATTCACGGTAAAAGGTGCGGACAAATGCCTGGTGGGGCAGTTTGCAGACAAAATCCACAAAGTGCGTAAGGCTGATCCGTACAAGGGCAAAGGCATTTTCTATAAGAATGAAAAAGTACGCCGCAAAGAAGGTAAAAAGAAATAATTAGGCAGATCTGATGGTCTTGGAAAGCAATATTTTTGTTAAAATTATGCCGACCGTTCTTGGTGGAATATATCTTGGGACGATGCTGGCATGGGGTGTTGGATCCCTGTGGAATTCAAAGTTCAAAAAGACTTTGAAGGAAATAGATAAGGATCGTAAGAATAATTACCAAGGCCGTCAGAAGTAAGATTTAACAAGGTCATTCCCGCTGTTACGGGAATATGAAAAAAGGAAACGAAATGTTAAAACATTTGTCAAGTGAAGAAAGACGCACACTGGCCAATCGTGGTGCGTTAAAGCGCAAGAACCCGGACAAAATCCGTTTGTCGGTTCATCGTTCGGATCGTCATATTGAAATTCAGGCGATTGATGACACGCGTGGTCACACGATTTGTGCGGCATCGTCCAAAGAAAAAGACTTTAAGGGCAAAGGATGGAATGTGGCCGGTGCCGAAATGGTTGGTGCGACATTTGCCCAACGCGTGGTAAAGGCGAAAATTGCAGACAATTGCTATTTTGATCGCGGTGGTTATCGTTATCATGGCCGGGTGAAAGCATTGTGCGAAGCAATTCGCGCCGGTGGCGTTAGAATCTAAATGGAATTACGGAGTTTACAAATGGCACGTTTTGATGATAAAAATTTACAGGCGGAAAGCAATCTGGTAGATAAGTTAGTTTCTATCAATCGCGTTTCCAAAACGGTTAAGGGCGGTCGTAACATGTCTTTTTCGGCCTTGGTCGTGGTTGGCGACAAGGCGGGTAAAGTTGGTTTTGGCAAAGGGAAAGCACTGGAAGTGCAATCAGCCGTTCAAAAGGCAACCAAAGCCGCCAAGGCAAAAATGGTTCGTGTACCCTTAAAAGAAGGACGTACATTGCATCATGATGTCGCCGCCAAATATGGCGCCAGCAAATTGGTCGTTCGCAGTGCGGTTCCCGGTACCGGAATTATCGCGGGTGGGGCATTGCGTGCGGTTTTTGAATGTCTGGGGGTTCAAGACGTTGTGGTTAAATCCCAAGGATCAAATAATCCAAACAATATGATTCGTGCGGCGTTTTTAGCGTTTGCGAAAATGAATTCACCCAAAACGGTTGCGGCGCGTCGCGGCAAAACAGTTGCAGAAATCATTGCAGGGCGCGATGGCAAAAAGGCCGATAGCGCGGACAATGGTGACAACAAATAATGGTGTTATCCGGGTATTCCGGTGACACAAAGACGGAGTGTTTGAATTATGGCAAAAGTAATTGTAAAACAAATTAAAAGCATCATTGGCCGCCCAGAATCCCAGCGTAAGGTCTTAAAGGCTATGGGATTGGGTCGGATTGGTCAATCCAAAGAATTGGTTGATACACCGGCGGTGCGCGGCATGATTGAAAAGGTTTCGCATCTGATCGAAGTTGCGGAATAATTTGAGTTAAACCGAGTATGGGGCGCATGCCCCATGCGATTTAAGAGCCCTTAGGGTTCATAGGATAAAAGAATAGAAAGATGAAACCACGCGCATAAGCAAGGGTTCATTGAATTTCTGGAAATCCTATAGAGGAATAAAAAGGATAGTAAAATGAAACTGAATGCATTAATGGATAATTTGGGCGCACGCAGCAACGTTAAACGCGTGGGTCGTGGTATTGGGTCAGGCATGGGAAAAACATCTGGCCGTGGAAACAAGGGGCAAAAGGCACGCAGTGGATCGCGCAAACAGGCGACGTTCCAAGGGGGCCAGATGCCGATTTTGCGTCGTTTCCCGAAATTCGGTTTCAACAATCCTTTTGCCAAGGAATATGCGACCATCAACCTGGGCGATATTGAAAAATTCATTGCCGCCGGTAAAATTGATGCCAAGGCGCCGATCACCATTGACACGTTATTGGATGCCAAAGTTATTAACCGTCGGATGTCAGGATTGAAAGTTTTGGCCAAGGGTGAAATTAAATCCAAAGTTGAAATTGTAGCCGACAAGTGGTCCAAAGCAGCCGAAGCCGCGATTGTCAAGGCGGGTGGGTCGATCAAAGCGAAATAATAATGAATATGACACCACGTGAATTTGTTGTACGTATACAGCCTGTGTTGTTTCGCGGAATAACACAGAATGTCGCAGATGACGTGGTGTCGCAAAAGCCTGAAACGGTGGTAGAACGTATCAGACCGTTTATCCAGGGTGATCAAGATTTCGTTAATTTATGGCCTTTTTATCCCAGGTACGTTGATTTTGTATCAGGGCGTTATGGACGACATATCAACCGGATTTTAGTCATGCAATGTTTGCAGGAATTGTTCGAAAGAGCGACGCGCGAAATCTCGCTTAAACAAAAGCACGTGGTTCTGCAACGGGTGCTAAAAGATCTTTTTGTGGAGAGATAAGGGAAATGAATTTCATTAAGAAAATCTTTACAGGGATGAGTGATTTGCAACGGCGCATTATGTTCACGCTGGGGGCATTGATTGTCTATCGTATTGGGTCATTTATTCCATTGCCTGGTGTGAATGCATCGGCGGTTTTACATTTGTTTACCGGCGAAGGCAGTGGCATGATGGACATGTTCAACATGTTTTCGGGCGGATCGTTGTCACGTATGTCGGTATTGGCGTTGAATATTTTCCCATACATTTCGGCGTCCATTGTTTTGCAATTGTTGACCGCAACGAGCAAGTCGTTGGGTGAATTACGCAAAGAAGGGGAATCGGGCCGAATCAAGATTAATCAATATACGCGATATCTGGCGGTATTCTTGGCGATTGTCCAGGGATGGGCCGTGGTGCGCGGTCTGGAAATGATGGCACCAGTTAACGGGATTCCCGCGGTGGTTAACCCCGGTTTTGCGTTTGAATTGTCGGCAATCGTGGCCTTGGTTGGTGGGACGGTGTTTGTGATGTGGTTGGCCGAACAAATTACCGCACGTGGTATTGGCCAGGGTGCGTCCTTGTTGATTTTCGCGGGTATTGTGGCCGAAATTCCGGGCGGACTGGCCAAGGTGGTGTCGCTTGGGTCGGTGGGCCAAATGTCACCGGCCATGATCGCATTGATTGGGGCGTTTGTGGTTGGCATTGTGGCGTTGATTGCGTTTTTCGAACAGGCGCAGCGGCGTATTCAAATTCTGTATCCGCGTCAAGTCATGGCCAATGGCGTTATGAACACCAATGCGTCTTATTTGCCGATCAAGGTGAATATGTCCGGCGTTATGGGTCCTGTGTTCGCAGCCAGTATTATGATGTTGCCGGCCTTTGTTCAACGTTTTGTCCAGAGTGAAAGTTTGGTTGTACAAAATATTATGGCGTTCTTTACCTATGGCACATGGACATATTTGGCGTTGTACACGTTACTGATTGCGTTTTTTGCGTATTTTCAGACGGCGGTGATTTTTAATTCCGAAGAAACCAGCAATAATCTTAAAAATGCTGGGGGATATATTCCGGGTGTTCGTCCGGGTGAACAGACGGTTCATTTTCTGGACGCGGTGGTATCACGCACAACGGCGATTGGGGTGGTGTACTTGATCGTTGTGTGTGTGTTGCCAATCATCCTGAACACGCACATGGGGATGCCGTTGGTTATCGGCGGAACCAGTGTATTGATTGTCGCGGGGGTTGTACTGGACACCATGAATCAGGTTCAATCTTATCTGGTGGCAAAACAATACAGTGGCGTCATTAAATCGGCGCATAAAAAGGGACGTTTTCGCGGGTAAAACCGTATCCACGGCACCATATGGTGCAGAAAAGAAAACAAAAAATTGACTTTTGTCGTGTTTTATATAAAATAAACCGGCAAGATTAATAAAAAAAGGAAAATAAAAGATGGCACGTATAGCAGGTGTGAACATTCCGACAGAAAAACGCATTGAAATTGCGTTGCAATATATTCACGGAATCGGCCCGGCCAGATCCGCCAAAATTTGCAAGGACTTGAAATTAAAAGATGGTCTGCGCGCCAAGGATCTGACGGATGAAGATGTGGTTAAAATTTCAAATTACATCGAACAAAACTTTAAGGTCGAAGGGGACGTCCGTCGCGAAGTTGCGATGAATATTAAACGTCTGCAAGATTTGAAGACATATCGCGGGATTCGCCACCGCAACCGCTTGCCGGTGCGCGGTCAACGGACCCAAACCAACGCCCGTACACGCAAGGGTAAACGTGTGGTGGTTGCTGGATCCGCGACCAAAGGTAAGTAAAAATCAATATAACGCCATATCTGCGGCCGTTGGACTTTGGTCGTGTAGGATTTGTACACTCCTGTTGTCCACCAATCCGTATCTAGGGCATTCTCTTGATTTTTTAATAAGGTAGAGATTAACACCATAGTTAATTGAAGACATCGAAAACAAAGGTATATTATAATGGCAGTTGCAAAAGCAAAAAAGAAAGTCGTTAAAAAAGTTTCACATGGGATTGCCCATGTGGTTGCGACAAACAATAACACACGTATCACCATCACGGATCAATCCGGTGCGGTCTTGACATGGGCGACCGCCGGTGCCAACAATTTCAAAGGCGCCAAGAAATCAACGCCGTATGCGGCGACCGTCGTGGCAGATGCGGTTGGTAAAAAAGTTGCCGAAATGGGTATGAAAACGGTGGACGTCCTGATGCGGGGTATTGGCCAGGGACGCGAATCGGCGGTTCGTGGTTTGTCGAATGCGGGTTTGATTGTGCAATCCATTACCGATACGACGCGTGTACCCCATAATGGGTGCCGTCCGAAAAAGGTACGTCGCGTTTAATAAAAAATCCCGCCGATCGGCGGGATTTTTTTGTGATCAGAGTTCGTCCATCTGTGCTTGGCTTCGCCGAGATTCGAGTGAAAATAAAGACCACTTCTCCCCCTCGGATACTCCTCTATGGAGGAGAAAACACACATCGATCTAATTTTTGCCCGCCCAGAATCCACGCATAGAAATTTAGCAATTTCCCCCGTTCCGGCGGCGGGGGGGGGGACACGGATTGAACCGGGCGCGCGGCATTAGTGGCGCGAAAACAGATAAATGCCAAATATTAAATTTTTGGGGATAATAAAGTGATAAATTTTATTGAAAAAACAGAATTTTTTTACAGCGGGATTCAACCACAGATGCCTGAATGTCGGCCAATTCTGGGGAATATAATTCCGGCATAGAATTAATAATTGATCGTAACATATATGCCCGAATATAATCCATTTGAATCCGAATGCCAGAAATCGTTTCATAGGCATCCAATAAATCATTTAAAAATTTCGGATAAATGGGATTATACAAAAATGCAAATTCGCGGGTGCGGTCGCCAATTGCACTGTTGCCGAAATCAAATACACCCCCAAGGCGGAAATCATCCGTGACGACAAAATTTTTCCCTTCGAAATCTTTGTGCAGAAAAACCGGATCGGGTACAAACGTATCACATGCGATTAAATATTTCTGATAAATTTTATCCAGTGTTTCCATCGGAATATGACGCAAGAGCAGGGGGTAAACATCGTCCTTGGATCGATGATGTGGTTTGGGCGAGTTGGACGTCGGTGGGCCGATATGCGTCAATCGATTCCGGGGAATTTGATGGATGTCATAAAGAAAGGCCGCACAATCCGATGCAAATTTTTTACGCCGCGTCACGGGCCATTTATCATAGGTTGCGGGATCAATATAATGGCCTATCAACATATGATGACGCGCATAATTAAATTCCCCATCCTGGATAATTTCCAGACGTGGCACCGGAACGCGCGTATATTCCCGAACAATGTCCAAAATGGCGGATTCGCGTATATAGGGATTAACAGATTGTCGGGAAAAGCGGAATACATCATTCCCCACCCCAAAGGCCCATGTTGTCCATCCCGATCCCAGAAATTTAATGGCCGTATGGGGGAATTTTGTATTTAGATATTGTTCGATTCGTTCACGGGTCAACATGCCCAATAAAGTATCATCAAGAAAAATTTTTATCAATATATAAAAAAACACTGGAAAAAATTCGGCTAATATATCACACTGGTTGAGTGCAAAGGCGAATTTGCGCCGGGTGTAGTGGCCCGATAAAAGGTAAAGCCAACCAGAAAAGGGTTGGGCGGCTGATGTTTTTTTCAGCGCGTTATTTTACCTTTAACGACCACTAACGCCCAACCACCAATTTTATTTATAATCAAATCTTTATTTGACTTTGATCATTGTGTGATATAAAATACGCACGCCTAAATGGTGAAAATAATAAACTAAGCCAAAAAAGGAAACTTTGATGATTGAAAAAAACTGGATGACGTTGATCAAGCCAAAAAAATTGACGATCAAGGTCGATGAACATAATCCGAATATTGCCACACTAATTGCAGACCCATTGGAAAAGGGGTTTGGTTTGACACTGGGGACGGCGTTGCGGCGTGTGTTGTTGTCGTCGCTTCAGGGATGTGCCCCAATTTACATCAAGATTGATGGGGTGCAACATGAATTTTCATCCCTGGCGGGTATTCGCGAAGATGTCACGGATATTATTTTGAATTTAAAGGGTGTTTATTTCAAAGCCCTGACCGAAGGACAACACAAGGCCTATTTAAAAGTCAAAGGGCCGGCGGTTGTTACAGCCGGCATGATTGAAACCGCCGGCGGTGTCGAAGTTATGAACAAAGACGTCGAAATTTGTACCCTGGACAAGGGTGCCAATTTGGATATGGAAATCACATTGTCGACAGGCCGTGGGTATGTTCCGGCATCGGCACATGCGGATGGATTGCCGTTGGGTGTCATTCCGATGGATTCTATTTTCTCGCCCATTTTAAACGTGGCCAGTGATGTGACCGCCACCCGTGTGGGTCAATCAACGGATTACGATAAATTGGAATTGACGGTAAAAACAAACGGTTCTGTATCGCCCGAAGATGCGATTGCGTATGCCGCACGTATTTTGACAGATCAATTGGTTGTGTTTATCAACTTTGAAGATCCGGCCCAGGTGAATGCCCCCGCCGAAGAAGAAAAAGCCAAAGATGCATTGCCGTTTGATCCCAAATTGTTAAAGCATGTCGATGAATTGGAATTATCGGTGCGCGCAAATAATTGCTTGAAAAACGATAAAATCAATTGGTTGGGTGAATTGGTCCAAAAGACCGAAGCCGATATGTTAAAAACACCGAACTTTGGCCATAAATCTTTGAATGAAATCAAGGTTCAATTAGAAGCCATGGGATTGGGTCTGGGGATGGAGGTTCCAGGTTGGCCGCCAGAAAATATTGCGGAATTGGCCAAGAAATACGAAGATCCCTATAAATAAATTAAAATTTTTGGGTTCTTGTCGCGATTGCCGGTTCTTATGTAGGTCGACTACACTGCGAACCGTCAATCGCTTCCAATAACCTCATAAATTTTAATTTCTCGATAAAAGTGAAGTTTAAACCACTTGCACTTAATAAAAAATTTGTTAAGATGCATGCAAATTAACCCGCAATTCTGAAACTGGTTTCAGGTTGTGATGTGTCTGAAAATCCCCGGAATTCGGGGCAGAAACCATAAAAGGAGTAATCATGAGACACGCAAAAGCAGGTCGCACATTTAATCGCGATACCAATGCACGCAAGGCACTGTTTATCGGCCTGGCAAAAAACTTGATCGAAAAAGAACAAATTAAAACAACACTGCCCAAGGCAAAAGATCTGCGTGGTGTGGTTGAAAAATTGATTACCCGCGCCAAGGTAGATACGGTGGCCAATCGTCGTTTAACCGCATCTGAATTGGGCAACGGGTCCGATGCCACGGTTAAAAAATTATTTGGCGTTTTGGGTCCCCGTTATGCCAAGCGGCCCGGTGGTTATACCCGCGTATTAAAGGCCGGATTCCGTTATGGTGATGCCGCGCCGATGGCGATCATTGAATTGGTTGATCGTGACGAAAGTGCGAAAAAAGGTGTAAAACCCGCCGCCAAGACAGAAGATAAATCGGCCGAAGATGTCGCGCCGGTGACGGAAAAAGCGTCCAAGGCCAAAGCGGCCCCCAAAGCGACGGCCCGTGCCGCCAAAACGGAAACCCGTACGGCCAAGGCGGCCACAGCCAAAAAAGAAGTGGCGGTAAAACGCCGCGCGACCGGCAAATAAAAAAATCCCCCCCCACGGGGGATTTTTTATTGATGTTTAATAATGGGGCGCAATATTTTAACGCGCGCCATCGGCACATGGTGCGGATTATTATTTTTCGTGGAATTGACCGCGCGCAGATAACGCGTTTTATGAAAAAGACGCTTTTCATAGAATGACTTTTATGATAGAATATAAGGGATTAAAGAGAGTTATTATGAAAAGATTGGTCGTTTTTTCGTTGTTTTTAGCCGGTTTTATCACGGGTGTTCATGGGGCTGTGCCGCAACAACGCCGTGGGGCCGCCATGTCACCGTCATCGGGATCATCGGCATCGGGTGGGGCACCCACGGTGGCGGCCCGTGCGGCAACGAATCGGGCGGTACGTGGGGCAACACCCACGACATCGGGGTCGGCCGCGGTTTCTGCGCGCAGTGCGACGGCCCCCCGTGCGGTCCCGCGCGCCACATCGACATCATCTGCGCCAAATACAACGGTTTCGGCCCGTGCCGCATCAATGCAAAAGGTTATTAATACCGGTACCAAGGTGGCCGCGGCAACCGAAAATACCGTGGTTAGCGAGGCGTGTCGTAAAAAATACGAAGGTTGTATGGATGCCTTTTGTATGATGGACAACGCCAATGGCGGTCGGTGTTTGTGCAGTGATCGAAACGCCGAATTAAATAATATTTTGGCGGAAATTGAAAAATTAGATCAACAGAGTTATCAAATGGCCACCGTGGGGGTTGAACGTCTGGAAATGGGAGAAAGTGCGGACGAAGTGATTCAGCAGGCCAATGCGATCGCACAAAATTTTATGGATACAAAAGGAGAGGAAACACGAAAAACCAGGGAATTAAATCTGGAAACGTGGAATCTTGCGGACAATTTTAGCGATGCTAATATCTGGGATGATCAGGATCAAACACGCAGTGCCATTGATACCAGCACGGGTGATGCATTACATGCCGAAGCAGTTAAATTATGTGTGCCGCAAATGCCAGAATGTGCCAATCAAATGCAGATGTTGCAATTGATGTACGGGCAAAAGATCAAAAGCGATTGCAGCGCGTATGAAAACAGCCTGAAACAGCAAAAAAATGCGAGTGCACAAAAATTACAAACGGCCGAACGGGCATTGCGTGATGCGGCATTGGACCAATATCGTAATTCGAATAAATATGATTTGGGCCAATGCACCATTAAATTCAAGGAATGCATGCAAACAACCGCCGGTTGTGGGGATGATTTTTCAAAATGTGCGGGTTTGGTTGCAATGGATCGTATGAACAATAAAAACACCAATAAACATCAAATCAAAGGTGATGTAACAACAATTGAAATTGCGGCATTAACATATGACACATTGTTGGGAAAACAGCCATTATGTATGTCGGTAACGAATCAGTGTGTGCGTGTTCGTGACAAGGTATGGGATGCATTTTTACGCGAAGTGGCCCCGCAATTAAAGTCGGCAGAAATGATTGCTGAATCGGATATGCGGACATCGTGCATTTCAAATATTTCGGATTGTTTTCACAAGGCGTGTAAGGATAAAATGGATCCCAAAGATCCTGATGGGTCATACAACCTGTGCTTGACGAACCCAGATATGGTTGCCAGTTTATGTAAGATTCAGGTGGAACCATGCGAAAATTCAATCCCGGGTATCATGGATTATGTTGGGGCCCGGCTAGAGGCGATGCGTATCGATTCGTGCACCACGGATGTTAAAAAATGCCTGCAGGCAGAAGATGTTTGTGGCAAAGATTACACCCAGTGTATTGGATTGGATATGGCCACAATTCAATCCCTGTGTCCAAAAGAAAAGTTGGTTGGTTGCCACGAAAAGGGTTCAAATGGGCTGCAAGTTAATGAAGATTATAAAAAGTTGTTATATGGAATCTTTTTAAACATTGATAACAATTTGGTCGCCGAATGCCAGAAATTGGCGGATGTCAAGATGTCGGAATTATGCGGCAATACCGAAACATGTGATGATGGATTTGCCGAAGACAATGTGATCGGAACCGAAAGTCTGATCAGTTATACCGACGGTAAAAATTACGTGATCGACGGGATGATGTCGTATGCCAATGTTAAATTACAGAAAATTGGCAATGGATTGGATGTTAATTCAACAACAGGAACGGATGGACAAACGATTAAATTGGGTGTCTATGAATTAAATGTTGATAAGTATATAGATGGTATATCAGGAGAAAAATCCACATATTCACAATCGACCAAGGATCGTATTGAAAATGCCATGAAATCGACCGCAAACAAGATCAATCAAAAGATTGCGATCTTGACGTCGGATCCAAAAATTTCGATGTGCGTTTTTGGCCGCGATATTAGTCAGATTAAGTCGGATGGAACGACCACCAAAGCCCGGTTCCCGCATTTGTTGGATTCCCATATTATGGCCATCATCAGTTCGGGTATGGATCGCGCCGGTGTGAATTATTCAAACAAATTAAATGAAATGATTGGGGCCGCGGTTGAAAACCAGAGTGATGATATCAAAACCGCATTATGTGCCGCAATGGCCATGAATCCGGGTGAAACCGATCTGAATGCGTTTGGTGACATTATCACAGGTGATTCTAAGGTTGGGGACAACGGAACCATGACGATTGCCGGCGTGGATAAAAGTAATTTGTTAAAGGTGGCGGCATCGGGCAAGGGTGAATGGGTGTTAACCGATACCGGTAACGAAGCGGGCAACATGATTGGGCGCATTGTGAAAAGTGCGGTTTATGCCGCGTCGAAAAATACATGTACCCTGACGACCACCGTTGAAATGTGCGATGAAATGGAATTTGTCTATGACGAAACGTCTTTGAATATTCGTAAGGCAAAACGTGGGGTATCATTAAGTTTTGATAGTGATTCGGGTAATAACTATGCTGGTTCTTCATCTTCGACCGCGGGTAGCAATAGCAATTCATCAACAGGTTCTTATGACTCTAGCTCTTCTAATAATATTAAATTAAATACGAAAAAGGTCAAAGATTTGTCGATTGAAACCAAGCAGTTCCGTGGCCAGGCATGTAAAAAATTTGCCGAACCCCAGACCACATCGCAATCAATCAAGATGTAAAAACAATCCCGCCAACGGCGGGATTTTTATAGATTATTTAAATCCGTGACAACACGTATTCCTTGGTCGGTCCATTGGGTGATACATGCGTCGATATCCATAATGTTTTTGGTCCCCAGATAGATGACCGGTTTTAATTGATGCGATTCGGCAATGCGTTGGGCCGCGGCAATGGGGGATGGCTTTTGCTTGCCACTGGCGAACCAATCGGTGGCATCGGCAATCCAAAAATCGGGATCATCATGGACGCCAATGGCCATGTCCCCACAAATGATCACATGGTCACAGATGGTTGCATCATGTCCCTGGGCCTTAAGATAGTCGATAACCCCTATCAATTCCGGATCGGTCGTTGGGGATTGATCGGTTGGTTGGGTGGATGGGGTATCCGCTGACCCGGGTGTCTGGGGTGGGGTGGTGCCAAAGCTGATTTCTTTGAATACCGGTGTGTCGGTTGGTGCCGGGGTTGTGGGCGCGGCAAAATCAAAATTAGTGGGTAATGGCAGGCCATCGGGAACCATTTGGTCGTCGGTTGCCGGGGTGGGCGTTGCCGGTAACGGTCCCATCGGGGCGTCAACTGGATCGGGGGTGGGATGCGGATTTTCGCGCATACGCATAAATGCCGCCCGCAATTCATTGGGTAATTCGGCTGGTAATGGGGGTGGGGGGGTATCGATCGGTGCTGGGGTGGAATCCGCCGCATCGGCCGTATCGGTGGTGGATGATGATTGGGATTTACAATGAATCAGTTTGGCCAATCTTTGCGGTACTTTGGGCACAGGGATCGTAAACAATGGTTTGCCGGTTCGCACAATCAACATCGTTGTCGCCACATACATCGGCGCGGCGGCCAAAATTAAAATCCCAAATACAAACCCGGGAAATCCACGCAATTGGGCCCGCATCAGATGTGACCAGTGGGCGGCCGAAAACATGTTGAATTGAAACAGGCCCGCCAAAATAATCCACATCATGGCAAAATAACACGCCGTCCATATCAGGGCGTATTTATGCCGCGTGAAAAATTTAATAATTTTCTGAGCCATGTTTATATAATAGACAAATTAATATTATTTGTCAACCATGAATCTGTAAAAAACATTTTTTTATTTATGTTTGATATGATATAATACAAAAGATAGTAAAGGGAGTAATTTATGCACAAATTGCTAAAATTAATTGGGGCATCGGTATATGGTCTGGGGGCGGTGGCGGTGATAACAACGGCCAACGCGGCGGATCCGGCACGTGGGGGGACATCCACCATGGGGCGCAATGCGGGACGTGTGGGAACACTGGGGACGACGGCGGCGCGTATGCCGACTATGCCGATTTTACCAGGTGGATCGGTTGGTACAATTTCCCCGGATGTGAATAAAAATCCAGTAACGCAACCATCTAAATGTGACGATGGTGGGGTTGTGGATTCTGAATATACAGTTGAAAATTGTATGAATGATGTGGCGGCATGTGTCAATGGTGGCGCGTTGCCGGGTGGAATCAATGATTTGTTTAGTGAAGATATGCGTAATGCCATCATGAATGGAATGGGATTATGTTCGGTTCAGGTGGAACGTTGCATTTCAGATGTACGTAAAAATTGTCGTGATCTGTATACCAATGCTGCGGATGTTTGGGCGGACTTTAATTCCCGTCGGATACAACCCGAATATTATAACTTTGTTTTGCGTAAAACGGGTCTGACCCCGAACCAGGCGGAAAATACATGTCTGTTGCTGGATCGTAATACATTCGGATCATCCTTTGCCGCTGTGTCAAAAGATGGTAACGTTACCATGGAATACGATAAACGGATTGGGGCCTATAACGGTCAGAATGTTACCAAAAACAATACAATGGGGGTAACAGTAAACAGAGATTCTGATACGGTGGATGGTGTTCGTGGTCATTATGCCCGTTGGGATGCGGTAACGGCAACATGCCTGGTACGTGTGGCGGCATATAACAAAGGCAAGGCCATTTCCAATACATGGTTATTTGGGGCATTGGGTGATGATAAACCGGCCGAAGCATGGAAAGCGGCGGGTGACACGTTTAAATGTAACAAAGATCTGTTTGGATTTTCATTAATGAATAACACCAGTACGGTCGCCGTTGTTGGTGTTGGGGGCGGTACATTGGCCGGGGCCGGTGTTGGGGCCATTATTGGTCATGGCAAACGTAACTTTGATTGCGAAAACAAATCACATTTAAAAGAACTAAGTGATGGTTTGCGTGGCAGTGGCCGTATCCAAATCTTAAACACCTATTTGGCGATGCCGGTGTCAACGGTCAAAGATCTGGACAAGAGTGCGTGCGAAGGCGTTGTAAATTTGTATAATAAATATCAACAGTTGTTGCCGGCCGTGTCTTCATGTAATGGGTCAACCACAACAATGTCCAGCATGGTTACGCAATTTCCATTGACGGTTAACATGGGTGAAGTTATCAGCAATGTTCAGCCAACGAACAATGCAGATGGCAGTGTAATTGTATCCTTTACGGTGACAAAGTCCGATGGCAATACAGAACAAAGAACACAAACCTTTACCAAGGATCAGATGACGCAACTAACATCGCAAACATCTGCGACAGCCGATGCATCAGGGTGTGCATTCAAGACATTGAAAAAATCATCTTCGTTTATGGATGGGGACATTTATTGCACGGCGGGCGATGCCCCCAGCAATGATCCCAATGCACAATGTTTATCAACAGCGGCAATAAATCGTCAGTTGGCAGATCTAAAAACGGTGTTTGATTCCGCAGAAATTTTGGAAGGGGAAGATTCCAATATGGGCAAATCAATCGGGTTTGGTGCCTTGGCGGGTGCCGGGGCCGGTGGATTGGCGACGGCGATTACCGCATTTACCGAAAAGAACAACATCAGCTGTCATGTGGGTGATGGACTGGATAAAGTTGCCTATGGTAAATCTGGGAAAATTGATACGTTGAAAGATTTCTATGTGAAATGGAATCTGCAATTGCCCGATACCGCCGCACCAACGGTTACGATTGACAAGAACTGTGACGCGTGGCGCAACGCGTGTGCCAAGTACACGGATCGTAATCAGTGCCGTTCGGTTGGCTTTGGATTAAAGAATGAAAACGGGAATATTGAAATTATCAATAATGCCTGTACCATGTACGAGGGCAGTACCCTTTGTGTGGAAAATCGTTCTGCATCTGTATCGGCCGGTGTATGCCAGTAAAATAAAATCCCGTCATTATGACGGGATTTTATTTATTCGTGTGGTCCAAATATTATTTCAAATAACATTTAAGATTTTTCTGTTGAATTTCCCCAATTAGTGTTTTGCACATCTCGACTTCGGATACAAGGGTGGCAAAATCGACGGCACCATGACCAATGGCATCTTTGGTTGTTAGATATGTTTCACATGTGATCCAATGGGGATTAATCGGATAAATTTCACGTGTTTTTCGGTCACGCCAAATAAAATTAGCAATAATCGTCGTTCCGATCTGTGACGCCAGAGGGTCATATACCACATCAAAAAAATGATCCTTATCTTCGAAATCAATCAGCATAACCGCCATCGCCGCCATTTCCAGTTTCTGTGCCCATGGTTCTTTTTCTAAATGATGGCGCATGTTTTCGATTAACGCATAGCTTTTATAGTTAAATGTTAATTTATTTCCGAAATATTCATTTCGGTTCCATTTGCTCTTGTCAAAATTATAGACCAATGATGTCGCATAGGTGTCGCCCATCGCGCATTGAATTTTTTGTGCGGTTAAATATCCATAATTACCCAGGCCGATGTATAAATCGACAACATAGGAAAAGCATATTGGTTTTTGTTTTTTCATCATGATAATGATTTTTAAACAAATATTTATATTTGTCAAATAATTTTTGTTCTATCTGATATCTTGTTCGTTGTCATATGCCCCCAAAATTTTGAGTCTGGGGGGGGCATCCCAACCCCGGGCCCACATGTAGTAGCTACAAAAGACCACCCCGTCGGTATCACCCACAAAAATTTTCAATTTTTGCGGGGCCCGATTTCGTCCACCCATCCACCGGAGGGGAACTTTGCGACAGCGTGGCACGGTGCAAGTTCTCCCCTCTAGATGAGTACCCCCGAAGGGGAGGGGGGCTTTACCTGAACCCTGGACACTGTATTGCCGACCTTGGGCTTGTGTGTGAATCTAAAAGAAAGACCACCCCGGCCGCTACGCGTCCACCCATTCGCAGAGGGGAACTTTGCTACAACGTGGCACGGTGCAAGTTCTCCCCCTGTGGGAGGTGGTCTTTACCTGAACTCTGCACTCTGAACCATGAACAGTGGTATGGCAAGACCACCCCGTCGGTATCACCCACAAAAATTTTCAATTTTTGCGGGGCCCGATTTCGCCCACCCCGACCCCGGGCCCCGCGGAAATTGTTAAATTTCCGTGGGTGGGTTCTGGCGGGGGAACTTTTCTTTGTTCTTAAATTCCACACCTCGGGCACCCGCGCGAGGTCTTTTAAAAAAGACCACCCCGTTGTTATCACCCACAAAAATTTTCAATTTTTGCGGGGCCCGATTGCGGCCACCCCCGACACCGGGCCCCGCGGAAATTGTTAAATTTCCGTGGGTGGATTCTGGCGGGGGAACTTAGATCCGAACTTAATCTCTTTTACCTGAACTCTGAACCCTGATATTGCCAATATGGCGGGGTGAAAAATCCCCCCCACACGGTGTTAGGGTGGGGGGATTGACGGGTGCAAAATCGGGATGGGCCCGTTATTTTTTGTTATAATATTTATCGCGTTGTTCACTGGATACAGTGATCATTTTATCAAACAACTTATTGGTGGCGGCCGCATCGGCACCACTGGTTGAACCGTCGGTACCCGTGCTGTAATTTGCGCCATTCAAAACAATAATCCGTGATGGTAATGGGGAATCATCATTACATTCAATATAATATTGGGACGGGTCATAATATTTGCCATAGCATCGTTGATTGGCGATGGCCACCCAACCATTGGGGGCCAAATCACGACATTTGGGTTGTTCACCCAACGTGATTTCCCCGCTGGGGACCACTTCGTCAACGCGATCAAGAATTCCATTACACCAAACGTTGACCAATTTACCATCAACCATAACCTGGGCGCCGTCGGCACTGCTGCGGCGCATGCCATAGCAATCACCATTCAAAATGGTTGTGTCAAAATCAGCCTTGATCCCGCGTCGTTGTTCAATATCCGATCGGGTCATAGGGGTGGGGGCCGATGCCGGGGTTGTCAATGCATCAGGACAGATCAATTTCATCCCCCAACAATTGCCCATGTTATCCCACATTTCGGGTTCAAAACCCATTCCCATGCCAATATAACATTTGGTTGGATTCGGGCGACAGATGTCTGCCTGGGTCCACCATTGCATTAAACCGGCGCCGTTTGCCATGTTTGCCCATGCCCCCATGGCGATTAAAATGAAAAAATGATGTATGCGTGTCATGTCTTGATCTCTGAATTATATTTTTAATTTTATCAAATTTTTAGTTCGCGTGCAAGACATCTATTCTTGGGTTTGTTCTTTCTCTTCATCCCCAGGTGATGGATTGGACGGATCGGTGTTATTTTTGATGGTGGTGGTGTCATCTTTTATTTGGCAATATCCCCACCGCAGATTTGTCCCGGTCAAGTTATAGAAATTAACATGCTGATCCTCGAATTTATCAGTTGGGTTTTCCTTGTTTTTGGGGGTGGTGGTCCATATCCCCCCCAAGCGTTCGCATTCCGCGTTCAATTGGGTTGTCATATCAACACGAATGGTGTCCATCACGGTATTAATATCTTGCAGAATAACGTTTGGTGCAACGTCGGTTCCTGTTTCATTCCATGATGGACGAACGCATACCTGTAACGCATACCGCGCCAGTTTTTGATACACACTGCCGATATAATCGTCCGGACACAAAAGCGCAGAGTTTTTGTCTTCGATTGATTGTGGCCCCTCGGTTCCACCATTACACATATAATTGCCATTCCCCTGGAACTCATCACAAGCGCAACAATCCCCGCCATTTATATTATAGGTAGGATCAGCAGTAGTCAGGTTATCCTTGGCCTTACCTTCCGTACTTGCCATGCACAGATAATAACCCCTGTTGCATGACTTATAGTGCCGTTCGGGCAGGCACATATATGGATTTTCGATCTCCGCGGGCTTAGGATTGCCTTCGTTATAGGACAAGTCTTGGGCATTGGTGCAACCCGGACTTTGGGCACCGCGCATTGATCCCGGCGCGTATGTTCGACAGCCATAGGGATATGTATGGATTGAATCACTGGTCGGGACGGCACAAATATCACGTGCAAATTCTGTTAATGTGGCTTTGCATTCTTTGGCAATTTTTTGATCGGTAATACCATGCATTAATGTTCCCAATAATGCCATTCCCCCCGGGCCACCACCGTACAAATTGCTGCATGCGTCTAATTTAACACGGCATAATTCTTCGGATAATTCAAGACGTTGACCCAATAATAATTGTTCTTTGATATTACTAAAATCTTTCAAAGACTTACTCTGATCATCATAGCATTGGTTCACCACATTCAAACATTCATTTTTTACCGTGCGGACACGATCTTGTTGGGATTGATAGATTTCCGTAATCGCTTGGCGCATGAATTCATCCCATACATCTTTGGCGACGTCGCGGCATTGATCCAGGCTGGATTCTGCAAAAGATTTTTTTCGATTTAATTCGGCAATTAATGCCATATTCATATCGTTGGTTAAAATGTCCCCAGATAACGAAAGTTGCGTTTCCAATTGATAAAAATCCGCCGAATAAATGGGTTCGCCGGTGTCGCGGTTCAGGTATAATCCCGTAATATCGATACAATGCACATAATCGGTCCCGCATGCCATGTCGTTGGTGATGGCGTTACGAACATTTGCAATACAATCATTAATTGCCGCGGAATTGTGTACGTTATAATTTTCCAATCGTGCCAAATTCATTTCACGTTCGGTGGCGCGGATTTCCCCCGATGCCACGTTTGTCTTTTGCCCCAGTGCGCCGGCCAATGTGGTGCAATCGTTTTCAATATACATACCATATGCCGATACCACCATATTAAATGTGGCCGTTGATCCACATATCGGTGCAATCATTTCGGCACATTGGGTATGGACAGCGTTATAGAGTGCTTCGCCCGTCAGGTCGGCCAAACTGGTCCCGGCGGCCAGATCGGTTGTCGACCATATGGCATTAATATCACCAGCAATGTCAAGTTGCCCCTGGGTCGATAAAGATTTTGTTCGCGTTTTGTTTAACACATCACTGATGCCGGCCAAGACAGATGCACTGCCGGATTTATCGGTGGCACCGGTGGCAACCGATTCGCCTTGGGATGGGTTTAACATGGCGTTCACTTCGGCCGGGGTTTTGGTTATCACCTCTATATTTAAATCTTTAAAGGTTTGCAGACGTTCCCCCGTCTGGGCCAGAACGCGTTCATGTTCCTTGATTTCGTCCAGGCGTGCCGAACACACACACCGGCGATAGGTATCATTTTGCTTGGCACAGAATTGATCCATACATGTAAAATAGGCATCCCGGCATGTATTGTACCCATTTCCCGTCGCCGACGTTGCAACCGCCGCCCGCGCCAATGCCGCCCGTGATGTTGTTGCCGTTGTTGTCCCACGTGCAGAACGAACCGCATTTGTTGCCCCCGTCACACGCGCCAATGCCGATCGTGCGGTTGATGGGGATGTTGAAACGGTTCCACCGGTCCGTGCCGAACGGGCGGTTGTCGATACCGTGGCCGCCCGTGATACACGGGGTGTGCGTGACGTAACGGTGGGGGTGGTGGCACTGCGTGATGATACGGATGTGCCCGATGTTCGGGTGGTGGTGCCGGACGTTCGTGTTTCGCGTGTGGCCACCGATGGGGTCGCGGATGTACGTGATGCGCCAACCGCCGCGGATGTGCGGGATGTGGTCTGGGCACTGCGGGCGGTGGTGGTTTCAACACGCGCGGCCGCCATGACCGATGTCATCCAGATGATTGCGCCCAAGAGTCCCAGCGAGATTTTTCTCATTCCCTTTTATATATCTTGGATTATATTTTAGCAAAATTTTTAATCCCAGGGCAAGGTCTTTGTTCAATGATTTTCACGGGTGACCATCATGGGTTTGGACGTATTTATGGATGAATAATTATGGGTATATGCCAAAAATTTATTGCGCCGAATTGACAGAACAAGATCCCGCGTTGAAATCTATGACAACCTTGCGGCATTGTTCATATTGGTCGGTGGGAATATCCGTGCAGTCGTTGGCACCAACGCCATTGGTGGTGATGTTTGCATTGGGGATCCCATTTGCGGTCAAAACCGCTGCGACGGCATTCGCGCGATCACGTGACAAACCAACGTTATCAAATCCCCGTTTCCCGGTGGGATCGGTATGGCCCGTTACCGTAATGCAATAATTGGTATCGCCGGTTGATTTAAGTTGTTCGGCAAATTTCTTTAATTCTGTGGTGGCCCCATTGCTTAGCTGCTTGGAACCCACTTTTTCAAACAAACTATCCGATGGCAGGGCGATCGATGGTTGCGTCGATTGTGTCGGCGTTGCCAATGCGGTTGGCAATCCGGCCGATGTAAGGGATGTCCGTAAAGACGCCTGTGTAGAAACGGTAGATACAATATCTGGCTTTTTCTGCGCTTGTTTTTCTGTACATAATTTACCCCGAACCTCATGCGTGTCGGCGGGACATGTACATACCCCCAGGTTGGATGGTTTTTCCACAAATGTGTATCCATTCTGGCACGTACAATTGCCCGTCTGGGGATTAACCACAATATTGGGATCGGTTAGACTGCATTTTGCACTAATACCGGTTTTGAGTGGGGTGCATGCCCCATTGGGGGACGTGGGTGCATAACCCGCCATACAGATACATGTTGTATCATCGAAAACACGTTCATTTGTGCCGCATTTTTCGCAAAGATTGGTATTTTTATTATAGACGTGCGTTTTCACATTGCATTTACATGTAGGATACGTACCGGTTGCGTCCGACGGACATTGGATCGTGGGAACAGGGATCTTTGACACATTAAATTTAAGATCGGTCAACATTTTGTCGTATTTATTATTGATCTTTTCGCTGTTTTCTTTGGGGGCGTTTTTATTAATCAAAACATTCGCCACACCCGAAACCGCCGCACCGGCGATGGCCATGGTTTTTCCGGTATTTTCACGTTTTTTACTTTCTTCGCGTTGGGTGTTCCATCGTTTGGCATCTTCACCGGTGGGATTGGTTATTGCCGCATACACCGATGCAAATGCGCCCCCGGTTTTACCAATACCAACATCGTCATAAAGTCCGGATGTCGCCTTGTCAATCGGCATTTCGGATTCAATTCCTGGTTGCAACCCCAGGGCGGTTTTGGTGGATTTTACATTATTGGCCAACGTTATGTATTCTTGATATAAATCATAAAGTGCATTTCCCCCCGGCAACATGACATTTTTTTCATTATAGTCTATATTTGTCCCATCACCATATTGACACCGGAATGTTTCAATATAGGCACGCATATCCCGTTCCGATTTGTCATCAACACGTTGTTCGGCGGCACCCGACGCCCAATCCTTGGACCCGAGACCGACCGTTGCCATGCCCGCCGCCCCCAGCAATTTATTTTCGGTGGAATTTTCTTTTTCCTTCATTTTTTGGGCGTTGTCTTTTAATTCGTTAATACGATCTTGGGCCAACTTTTTCTCGGCATCGGTGCGCGCCGGTGTTTTGTTTTCGGTCTTGTCTTTGGTGTCTTGGTTTTTTTGGGTCTTTTCTTCTTTGCATTTGCCGTTGTCGAGTTCAAATCCCTTGGCGCATTCGGTGGCAACACATTTGCGCCCCACCATGTTGGTTGCGGTGGCATTGGCCACCTTGGCCGCGTCATCCGCGGAACACGGTCCCGATTTCTGGGCGCATTTACCATCATCACCCTTGGCAAAATTGGCATTTTTGCATTCCGACACACAGATCAATTTGTTGCCATCAACCGCATACGTACCTTTGTCTTTGGCGTTGGAATCATTATTTGTATCAAAATCGCATTTTTTACCCACCATATAAACGCATTCTGCCGGTGATTTGGACGCATCAAGTTTATAACGCGGTTCATCACACTTGGTTGGAATACATAAATCCCATTGTTTATTATAGACCATTTCGACAACACCATCGAGTAATGATACCTGATCTTTGCATTCTTTCTGACCGGACAGGTCTTTTGCTTCTACGGTGACCTCGTCTAACTGATTATTCGAAGGCATCAGCCGCAGATCAAGATTTCCATTCGGGACCGGGATTGTTACACTATCATAACCCATCATAGAAACCGTTACTTCTTTCACATCGTTGGGAATGTTGTCAATATTAACATTGCCATTATTATCGGCGGCCCTGCCATCAACACCGCCATCGCTTTTCTTCCAACTTATATTAGCCAGGGGCAGGCCAACGCCGTTTTCATCTTTGATTGTCCCCGTGATGGATTGATTGGCCCATGTCGGCATGACGCCCGGCATGACCATCATCACGGCGATAAATAATTTGATAAAGATATTTTTATATAGTTTCATATCAACATTATTTCGTGTTATTGCGGGACAATTACCGTTTCAGGTCCAGTTTGTCCGGCGTCCCATTTGTGTTTCCTTTGGTTTCTACCCTGGCAACCGCCCGAACCGATGTATCGGCTTTGGCCCCGCTTTCCCCGTTAAAGAATTCATTTTTCCGTTCTGCCGCTTTCTTTTCCGAGTCTGTCTTTGCTGTCGACTCCATCTTGACTTCTCCCGCCTTTTTCTTCGCGCTGGGGGTGTCAGAGGTTGAATCTTTGTCTTTGTTCGTGTCTTTGCCCTTATCTTTTCCGTCCTTTTCCGTTCCCATGACTTGATCCTTGGTATTTTCGTTCTGTCTATCTTCCTTTTCGGCTTTCTTTTCTTCTTTCTCGGCTTTCTTTTCTTCTTTCTCGGCTTTCTTTTCTGCTTTTTCTGCCTTTTTAACGGCACGATTGGCCTTGGACCGGTCAATTGCGCGATCCATGGCGCCGGATGTTATGGCGCCCGCCGCCGTCCCCAGGCCCGCACCCATAAAGGCCGATGTCGCAGATTCCTGGGATCGTGTCAAACGATAGGCGTTTTCTTTGAATGTTGTCATGTCGATGCCAAACCAATTCTGGTCACAATTAAAGGTGCCACCGGCGTAAAGTTTTTTCGATGCATATATGGTGTTGTTCGACATCAGGTTTACGGTAAAGACGCAATCCAAACTGCGTTCGTCAAACATGGCCCCCAAACGGTCGCATTGGGAACGCATACTGTCGCGTAATGCGTAAAGGCGTTCTTCGTCACGTTTGACCTGTTTTTCGGCATTTGTACGCAAATTGCCAAATATTTCCCCCGCACGTGATGCCAATCCATTGTCAACCCGCGTCGTGCATTGATTGTATTTCTTGGAACATGTGGCCATCGCGGCGTCTGCGGCCGATTTCGCCAAACATTTTTGCATGTTTATTCCGCATTCCGTGGTCAGGCAATTCATATAATCCGTTCCACAATTGATCACATTTTCATATGCCGCCACTTTTGCATTAAGATCACGATCGGCCTTTAATTCCCGGCTAAGGGCGGATACCTGGGCACCGGTGCATGTGGTGTTGCGTTGACATGCCGCAATCTTGTCCCCCCAATCGGTATCCCCGTCACCGGCGCATTTTTGAAAATCATCGCCGCATTTTTCGGTCATACATTTGTGGATATCCATGTGACATGTGTTTTTACCCGCACCGGTGGCCGCCCCGGCCGCCGAAATTGCATCGGCCGCATCCAACGCCGCCATCTGGGCCCGCATTCGCGCGGCCAAATCATCGGTGCCTGTATCCGATGAACCCGTTGCCGCCATGGTTTCTGCAAACTGGGACGATCGATCCGCAATAACAAATTCGGGGTCATTAGACGTTTCGGGTTCAGAATTCGATGCAGATGCGTCGGATGTTTGGGTTGTTGTGTTCGCCGTTGTGGCCGTGGTGGCCACAGGTGTCCGGCCCGCCGATGCGCGGGAAACCGCGACACGCCCCGATCCGCCGCCCCGGGTGGTTACCGCCGCATGCGTGTCACACAAAACGCACATGGCCATCACCGCCGCCATGGTAATCCATGTCATCATTGTGTGCGTAAGATTTTTTTTGTTTTTCTTCATTTCTTATTATTGTTACAACCGTTCGCATGCCAATATATAATATTTGCACCATAAAATGGCCGATGCTTTTTCCCCGGGGAAATCCGTCGCGCATTTATTTGGCATATTGGTTGCACAAACATGATCCACGCATTTATCCCGATTTGTATTATCGGCGCATGCCTTGGTTACAGATTCTAATTTGGATTGACGGGCGGTTTGATAGGCCGCAATAATAGATTCAAAAACAGCATCCGCCGCCGCAAACATTTCATCACGATCGGCAATCATTTGGGTTCGAATGTCGGCAAAGAATTCGTTATCGCATCCGGCGGCTTCTTCGACGCTGCACGCGGCAAAAGATTGATCGAAATCCGCGTCGGTGGCACATTTTTTATAATCCGGACCACACCGATTGGGTTTGACAAGACACGCCTGAACCGCGGTTTGACATTGGGCCATGGTTTTATTTTGTAAATTGTTTAATTTGGCCACGGCATTGTCGCGTTGTATACTAATTCCGGCGGCGGTACATGATTGATCAATTAATTTATCGTATGTATCCTCTATATCATCGGGGGTACAACCGGCGATTTTTTTTAAACACTGGGTCTGGGCCCAAACATACCGTTCCCCAGGAACCTTGGGGGCATTCTTTAATTCCTTGTCCGAAAGGGATGTTGACGAAGATTTGCCGACCGATACCATAGGCATATTCTTGGGGGTTTCGGGAACGCTGTCGCCGGCACCGCAATATTGACACCGTGCGCCGGGATTGGCCCCAATATTAATCGCACAGACAGAATCCAGACACTTGGTCAAATTCATGCGTGAACATGTCGCCGCATTTGCCGCAACCGAACCCAAAAACATGGGAACAAGTAAAAATAGGGTTTGTGCCTTCATTCTCTTCTAATATTGTTTAGTATATCAAAACGCAGCCATCAACGCAAAGGAAAAATGTTAAATCAATTGTTGACAAAGTAATAAATTTTGTCTAAAATAATAAAAAAGAACAAAGGATTTTGTTATGGTACAAAAAAAGCGGGTTAATTTGACATCAGATCCGGTCCCAGAATTGTCCGACGATCGCAAAGGCGGGATGGCGGTGTTTTGGCGTGATATTCGGGATTTCGGTGGGGCGATTTTGACCAGTCGTCTGGCCCAGGCGATAATTGTTGCCATGGCGGTTTATTGTTTCATGACGTGTTATTATCGTAAAACAGATGGAATCAATTCATCGGTTCGTGGGAATTCATCATGTAAACGGGAATTGGAACTGTCATTGAAAAATCAAGAAATTATTGCCGCGCGGGCTGATTCATTACAGCAGGTTATATATGAAATTGACGCCCAATGTGATGAACGGGTTGGGCAATTGCAAATCGAACTAAACGATCAGATGGCCCGGACGGATTCGATTATGCATCTGTTGGATGTGTGTCGTGGTTTTCGCGCCGCCAAGGTGGTTAAAAAGGGCAGGGTGGAAAATTCATCCCCGGCACCAAAACGGGTAAAAAAACAAACGCCTGTGAAACAAAGCATGGTTTCAAAGCCGGAAAAAGAACAGGTTCGTGTCGTGCAAAAACAACCCCAGAAAACAACACAACCCAAGAAAACGGTTAATGAAGATAAGCAACAGGTTCAATATTTCTTGTGGTTTCAAAATAAAAAATCGATGCAATACTAAAAAATCCCGCGTTTTGCGGGATTTTTTATTGATTGCTTTGGTTGGTATCTGTGGGTGCCGGGCGATTGCGTTCAACAAATGTGATCCGCCCCTTGTTCAGGTCATAGGGTGTCATTTCCACCCGTACTTTTTCACCAACGTTGACCCAGATGCGCGCCTTACGCATTTTGCCGCATACGGTGGCCAAAATTTCGTGACCATTTTCCAATTTAACCCGAAACATGGTGTTGGGTAACTTATCCTCGACCGTGCCATTAAAAACAATTACATCATCTTTTGCCATGATTATTCCTTGTGCCGTTGTGTTGGCATAAATCATACGTTTGTGGGCAACAAAATGCAAGAATAATTTTAAAGGGCTTGCATCATGGGGTGGGATTTGATAAAATTATCTGTATAGGAAAAAAGGGTTAGGTGGGGGATATGAAATTAAAATATCTGTTGATTTGTCTGTGTTTCATGCCGGGATTGGCGGATGCGGCCACCCGTGGTGCGGGAAATGCCCGTGTGGGAATGGCACGTGGTAACACCGCCGCGGCATCACGTATGCCAACCATGGCGCCCGGGAATTTGACATCGACAGATGGAACAACAAAAACATCAACAGGTTTAACGTTAACCGATAATACCGTGGCGGCCCCAAAAACATCGGGGGATGAATCAACGCCCGTGACATCGGAATCCACAACGGGTTCGGGCACATGTCGTGATGCCTATTGGGATTGCATGGATCAGTTTTGTTTGATGGATGAATCCGAAGGGTATCGTTGCGTGTGCAGTGATAATTTTAACCAATCCAAAGATTTAATTAATGAAATTTTAGCCATTCAGACCCAGGCAGATGAGCTGTATAACGAAGGGGTTGAACGTGAAAAGCTGGGGGCTAAGGCGCGCTTGGTCTTTGGTGAAACCAATGCCGATGCCGCGGCAACCACCATCAGCCACAGACCAGATTTAAGGGCATGGTTGAAATCAGACAGTGACAGTTTGGATGCCGACGAAAATATTGGTGATGCCTTGTACCAAATGGCGGCAGAATATTGTGAAAACCGATTGGATGCATGTGGTGATGATGCAGATATGGTAGAAATGCTCTATGCGCGTCAGATTGTAAATAATTGTAAAACGTTTAGTTCATATTTGGGTGATCAAAAAACAAATGCATTGGCGTATAAACGCACGGCCGAGGCCGCGGTTCGCACCGCGCGTGCCGCCAATTTGGATACCACAAATAAATATAACAGTGGGGAATGTTTATTGGCATACCGGTCTTGTATCGCGGACAAGGGTGGCTGTGGATCGCATTTTGAAAACTGTTTGGATGCAAAACTGCTTAGCCGGCGTGCCGACGCATGTGAAAATATTTTGGATCAATGTATGGCCACGCGCGATTATGTGTTAACCCAATGGGCGGACGAAGCCGAAATGATTTTGGCAGATGCGGCGAAATACGCCGATAAAAATCAGCGCGCAACATGTTTGGCGCGGATCCAAGATTGTCTTGAAGAAAGTTGTTCCACCGGTACAAATACGGCATGTTTAACGGATGTCAATGTGGCGGCGGGTATTTGCCCGGTTATTACTGAATGTAATGAAATGATTCCGGGGATACAATCGGTTATCAACGATAAATTGGCCTATTTGCGGTCAAAGTTCTGTGAAAATGATGTGGATAAATGTCTTCAGGATAAATGTGGACAAAATTACGATGGCCCAGAATGTCTGGGGAAGTCAACGTCGGAAATTGTTGCATTATGCCCCCAGAGTCGGTTCCCATCATGTAAGGATGAACCCCAATTTGACATTATCGTTTCTGCGGCATTATTACAGATGGATTATCAAATGTTACAGGGATGCTTGAATTATTTCGGGGAACAGTTAAATCGTGTTTGTGGGACAGATATGTCATGTTTGCCGGCCAATGATACGGTGATGGCGTTAAAAGAAATTCCCGACGATGCCGAAGACTTTGCCCAATTGCGTGTGGATGTGCGGGAACAATCAAAACAGGCGGTTGATGATTTCTTTAAACAATTTGAAAAAGACATCACGGTCAGTGCCTGTGCCGATACGGTATCGGCCGGCAAAGGCAAAAAGAATAGCAAAAGTTTAGGACAAAACGTATTCAACAGTGCCAAGATGATCGCAGAAATAAGCGCGGAAAACCGGGCCATGCGGGAATTGGAGACAAAAATTGCCGAAATATCGCGTAAATTGGATGTTGCCGCGGCAGAAAAACTTTGTAAAAAAACATACAAGGTTGAAAACCCCAAAGATTTGGACGAAAAGAAAAAGAAGAACTATAGCTATATCCGCAGTGTATCGTTCGAACCGTCTTTGCGTAATTGTCACGTTTGCCGCATGCAACAGGTATGTGAAACCGGTGGGATGAGCAAGTCTGCCGCCGGATTAAAAGCGGCGGCGGGCGGTATGGCCGCGGGGGCATCGGCCGGCACGATGGTTGCCCCGGGTTGGGGGACCGCCATTGGCACTGTGGTTGGTGCGGTTGGTGGATTCTTTGGCGGCAGATCGGCCGGTGGCAAAGAAGAATTCTGTCAGGAAGTGGAATCGTGCGAAGACATTAATATGTAATCATGGGTCGGTCCCCAAAGGGGTAGAGAGAATGAGAGAAAAACTGATTTTTTCATTAATGATTTTAACAGTGTTCACGGCATCGATGAGTAATGCGTTTGCCGCCACCACCCGGGACAAAGGACAATCTGTGATTCAATCCGGCACCAATGTTCGCGAACGGGTCACGGCGCAGGGTTTGTATGATCAGACATGCTATGATGCCTATTATGGATGTATGGATCAGTTTTGTATTTTGGATAATACCAATGGCGGCACATGTGCGTGCAGTGATCAAAATGCCGATTTGGAACGTGAATACAATCTGATTAAAAATACATTGAACGAAGCAGATCGTATTGAAAAGGTCGAAGTGGAAAAGATCATGGCCGGGGCCCAGGCCGATATCATATTTAATGGCACGCGGCGTTATGACAAAGATGGAAATGTTGTTGGTGTCAATGATGTCGTGCAATTAACCGAAGAAGAAGAAAAAGAACAAAGAAAAAAAGAAATTGACGACATTTTCAATAAAACAATTTACGACGATGATGACGACGATGAATTTATTTCATTGGATTTGATTGCGGAAAAATCGGGTTCAGAATTATTTGATGTGGCGGAAAAAATCTGTGTGGGTCGTGCCCCAGAAAGCTGTAGCAAAGACATCCCATTTTTACGGCAATTGTATTCGCGTCAGATCTTGGCCGATTGCAAGGCATTTGAAAATGAAAATAAAACCGCCAAAGCGAATGCGATGAAGGCCATGGCCAAGGCCGAAAGTGCAGTCGTTGAAGCCCGTAAAAAGATGTATAAATCGGTTAATGAATACGGTCTGGGCGAATGTATGGTTGCATTTAAAAAGTGTATGGTCGGCGAGGACGCATGTGGCGATAACTGGGAAAATTGTGTGTTTGGTATTGCGTCCCAGAATATGCAAAACGACACATCCACAGATAATAAACAATATCGCGAAAATGTAAGTAAATGGTCCAAAGAATACGATATTACAACATCAACGCTGGAAATCATTTCGGCCAAGCGTGACATTTGCGAACGCGTATTGGATAAATGTATGGCCGTGCGTGATCAGGTATGGGAAAAATTCCTGCGCGAGGCGGCACCCACCATCAAAATCGCCGAACAAAAGGCAGAATCTAAAATGCGTCAATCATGTTTGGGCGATATTACCGAATGTATTCAAATTGCATGTATAAGTGATATTGCCCACAAAGGTGTCGCCACAATGGATGCATGTCTGGCCAAACCGGAAATGGTGCGTTCATTTTGTAAAATTGAACTGGATCGGTGTGAAAAGATGGATTCAGGTATTTGGGATTTTGTTAAATTAGAATTGGCGTCCCTGGGCAGCGAGGCATGTGAACAAGAGGTCAAGGATTGCCTAACCGACGAAAACCGGTGCGGGCCGAACTTTGAAAATTGTATCGGTTTAGATTTGGAATATGTCCAAACGATGTGTCCGGTTGAACGTTTGGTTGTATGCAGCAAGGGCAAGCCAGATTTCAAACAGTCGGATATTGAATTTATCGTGCGTGGATTGTATAACGAATTAGATTTGACGATGTTGACCCAATGTCAAAAAATCATTGACGAACGCATGAAGGAATTATGTGAATCAACAACGGATTGCAATCGGTTCGCGGCGGATGATACTTTGGGAACTGGATCATTGCGGTTGCAAAAACGGGGTGATGTCTATCGCATATCGGGCATGATTTCGTTCGGCAGTATTAAAATGGGGCAACCGGATGGTTCTGTCAAGGACGAGACCAAAGACGAAGTTTATACATTAAAGCCCGGCGAAATCGGCGTCGATGAATATATCGAACGCGTACGTGAAAAGGGCCAAACGGTCCCAGATTCCGAAGGTATTATTGCCACGATCGAAGAAGAATTGAATAATATTGCGGGGACAATCAACCGGACGATCGCCATGATCGAACAAGATCCCAAGGTGCAATTCTGTGCCTATGGACGTGATCTAAGCAATATTCAGTCAGAGGCCCGTACAACCGTGGGTCGGTATCCGAATATATTAAATGACGCCAAAATGGTTATTGCAGGTGCGGCGTTGGCCAAGGCCCAACAGAACTATAATAGAAAATTGGACAAAGAATTGATCCCGGGGGCCACCAAGGATGCAGAGATTGATGTGGCGCAATATATGTGCCAAAAGATTGCGGAAACCGGCGAAAATATGGGGGCGGGTGCCAAAATGTCAACCCCGTTGGTTCCGCCGTATTCAATTGTGTACGATATTGGCACGGGGTTGGGCACGGCAGATTTGACCACGGGCGGCAAAGGGCATTTCACCACCCAGGTCGAAGGTAACGGCAGTGGTATCACCAAAGATATTACCAGTGTCTTTAACCGTGAAACCCGCAATTGCCACGTGTGCACGACGGTCACGACCACCAATTGCAAGAAAAATGGCAGCAGTTTGTTCCATCGCAGCAAGCATAGCTGTTCGTCGACGACCGCTGAACCCATATGCGAGGATATTCCCATGTAACACATCAGGCACCACAGGGTGCCTGAATTTTTACCAAGCAAAGGAATTAAATCATGGATGCATTATCACAATTGAATATAGAAACCACCAGTTTGGAATCAATCATTACATCGGTGGGGCGATTGATGGCGCGATTTGGATTAAAGCTGGTTGCGGCAATCGGGATATTTGTCGCCGGTATATGGATTGCCAATCGATTGACCGATGCGTTGCGGCGCGTGATGGAACGGCGTCATGTTGATGCATCTTTACGCACATTTATGGTGTCATTTATTAATATTGTTATAAAAATATTTGTTGTGGTTATTGTGTTGGCGACGGTTGGGGTTCAAATGACATCGATTATTGCCGTGTTGGGGGCCGCATCTTTGGCCGTGGGGATGGCGTTGTCGGGAACACTGCAAAATTTGGCCGGGGGTATTGTTATTTTGTTATTCAAGCCATTTCGCGTTGGTGATACCATTGAAACCGCCAGTGGAAAATCCGGTGTTGTGCAACGGATCATGATCTTTACCACCGAATTGCGGACGTTTGATAATCAGACAATTTATTTGCCAAACGGGGCGTTGTCCAATGGGGTTATTACCAATTTATCGCGTGGGAAAATGCGGCGATCAGATATGACATTAAGTATTGCGTACGGCGACAAGATAGATGTGGCCCGTCGGGTGATACTGGATATCTTGGGCCGTGATCAGCGTGTGGCCGCCGATCCGGCGCCGATGGTATTTATCAATTCCCTTGGGGACAGTGCGATTCAATTGACCGTGCGATTCTGGGTGCCGTATGCCGATATGGCGATCGTTACGGCCGATGTCATGGAACAGATTTATACAACATTTCCGAAAAAGAAATTACGCTTTCCATTTCCGCAAATGGATGTACATTTTGATTCCTAGATCTTTTTGGCATCCCGTATGATATAATAAATCATGTATAACTAAACAGGGAGAATAAAGACATGAAAAAGATAACCATGATGATGTTGGCGGCGGTGACAGGTATGGGGGCCGCCCATGCAGAATTTAAACCCAATTCCGCACGTGGGGGATTTGTCGGTGACAGTGAATCGATCATCACCATCGACCAAATTGGTAATCTGCGCGATGATGCGTATGTTATAGTTCAGGGAAATATTATTCGTCGTGTCGAAGGGGATAAATACCTGTTCCAAGATCCCAGTGGCACCATCGTCGTAGAAATTGATGACGATGATTGGAATGGTGTAACCGTCACCCCAGATGATACCATTAAACTTTATGGCGAAGTGGACAAGGGATTGACCAAAACAGAAATTGATATTGATTATATTGAAAAGATTAAATAAAACCATATCCCGGATCATCCGGGATTTTTTTCTTGATTGTCACCGGGGGAAAATAAAAATCCGCCATAAATTTGGCGGTTGGGGATTAGAAGCTATCCAGGGGATAGTGCGTTTTATTGACAACATGGTGGCATGTTGTATCTATTCAAACACGCCCCAACCATCGGTGGTTGGGACCAAACTATCTTTTACGTGGCGCCTATGGTCGCGATGGGCGCACAACCCTGATGGCCCTTCTAAAGCCATTGTGATTTAATCACATCATTATTTTATAATTAATGCGGAAAATTTTCAAGATTTTTTTAACGATCCAAGAACTGTTGCGCCAACCCGCCCAGTGATTGCAACCCGCCGCCACCACCGGTTAGACCCTGGACCTGTTGCATGATGGCACCGGTATTTGTTTTTTGTCCCATATTGCTGACCGTGTTGGTCAAGAATTCGCCCCACATGGCACGTTTCTTGGCACTTAACTTGGCCGATGAACACTTTTCAATCTTGTCCATTAATTTGGCGGCCATTGTTGCCTCGGCCGGGGTATAATCACTGGTTCCGAAATCGACCAAGTTAAAGATTTCGTAAATATCGGATGCGGTTTTTCGTTCCTTGGTACTGCATGTTGTGGTGCCATCATCGCAATAGGTTGTCCGCCCAACGCGCGGGAATTGATACCATACGGCATCGGTGGCATCGTCCCCATACCAGTTATAGCATATCGTGCCGTCCGATCCCGCATTTAACCGAACCGACATTTCATATCCATTAGATGCCGTACAACGGGGCCGGCGCAGGGCCTTTTGCACTTCTTCTGCGGTGGCGGCGCCTGTTTTGGCCCATTCTTTGACCATTGTATCGACAAAGTTAATTTCTTGACTGGTGGGTTGGCATTCCGCAGTTAGGGCGCGTGTTTGTTGGTTCAATGTGCTAATACTGCTGGCCAGGCCAATAACAGATGTAATCAAACTGGAACTGGCATCTGATGACGATGTCGCGACGGTGTTACTGGACACAGGGGCGGCCTTTTTAATGGTAACCGCACCCGCCGGCGCAATTGCCGTGCAACATAAGATGCCCATCAAGATGCGAAAAGGTTTTCTCATTCTCTCTGGGATCTATTATACCATAAAATCAATCTAAAAAAATATAAAAATTGCTTTTTTGTAAAGAGTATTCTAAACTGTCCCTTGTGCAAAAGAGCAAACGTAACTTTATTATTTTTACCAAACATCGCCGCTGGCAACGGGTATGGCAATTTTTCTTTACCGGTTGGGGGCTGGTGATGGTGGCGGCATTGGTTGCCGGGGCATTGTCAACGCGACAATTACTTTGGACGCCCATCACCGCGGTTAATATGCAAGATATTGTTAGCAATCAATTTAAAATGACTGACGCGGTTTTTGCAGGTGTTGACAAGAATGGCGAACCGTTTCGCATGCGGGCCAAAACCGCACGCCAAGAATATGGAAATCCGGATATTATCTTTATGGATGACGTTTCGGGTCGGTTGCGGCGTGTGGCCGATGGTAAAAAAATTACAGATGATATCGCGGGGCGCACCGGCGAATACAACAGTGCGGCCAAGACGATTATTCTGCGCGGGGATGTGCGTGTCGATTCCAGCACAGGTGATAAAATCAGAACACAAGAATTGGTGATACGGCTATGAAACAATCAGAATTGCGTGTTGAACATTTGTCAAAATCATATGGTCGGCGCATGGTGATCCGGGATATTTCCCTTTATGCACGCCAAGGCGAATCGGTGGGATTATTGGGGCCAAATGGTGCCGGTAAAACGACGGCATTTTATTGCATTACCGGACAGTTGGGGGCAACCGGTGGGCAAATCTTTTTAAATTCCCAAGATATAACCCATTTGCCGTTTTATCAACGGGCGCGGTTACATATTGGGTATTTACCCCAAGAAAACAGTGTATTTCGCGGATTGACAGTGGAACAAAATATTATGGCCATTTTAGAAGTGGTAGAAGGCGACAAAAAAAAGCGGCGTAAGAAATTAGATGCCTTATTAGATGAATTTTCAATTTCGCACCTGCGGCGCAGTCCGGCCACCGCGTTGTCGGGTGGGGAACGGCGACGTGTGGAAATTGCGCGCGCATTGGCCAATGATCCGAAATTTATTCTTTTGGATGAACCCTTTGCGGGTATTGACCCCATTGCGGTTAATGAAATCCGCAGTTTGGTATCCCAATTGAAAAATCGGGGATTGGGGGTAATTATTACCGACCATAATGTTCGCGAAACATTGGGGATTACCGATCGCAGTTATGTTTTACATGATGGAATGATTTTAAAGCATGGCACCACGCGCGAAATTGTCGAAGATGAAATGGTCAAAAAAGTCTATCTGGGGGAAGATTTTGTGATGTAGGGGTTGGGACCCAATGGGGCGATATTTTTCGCTTTACTCAAACTTGCGAAATTCGTATAATGTACGAAAAGAGAAGAAAGGAATTTTGCATGACGATGAAATCTTGCACATCTATATCGGCAATGTCACGCGTCTTGGCCATAATGTCTGTTATGGCGTTGGGGGCGTGTGCGGGATCGGATAATGATAATAATTATTATGCCCCCATTGCAACGCCGACGGTTGATTATATCGAATCGTTGGATGTGTACACGGCACCGCACAAAGATTCTTTTTTGAATCAATTGGCAATGAATTATCGTTCATATGCAATTTATAATGCCCGGACCAGTGGATACCCCGATATCGGTGAACAATTCGCGCAAAAGGCGGTTGCCGCATTTTCGGGTGAATTGCCGTTCCCAGAAACATTAAATAATTGGCCGATTAATGATACGAATGCGCTGTTTGAATTACAAAATGCGTATACCGCATTAATGGATCAATTGAAAAACGATGCCAGTGATAATAACCCAGAATTAGCGGCAGAGGCCCAGGCCAAGTTTGATTGTTGGTTATCTGCGGCCGCCAGTGGCCAGGATGCAACCGCCAATGAATGTCGTGCGCGTTTTAATCGGGCATTGACGGCGTTGCGTGACTGTAAGGGGGGCAAAGTGGTATCGTCCATGGCCCAAAACGCCGCCCGTCATGATGCCGCGACCACGAAATCAACGGAAAAGCGTCGTGAAACGGCATATTATCCGGAAACCCGGGATATGAATGCGATGACGGCCGCCACGGCGACCCCGGCCCGCGAAGGGATTATTATTGTAAACAACGTTAATATTCCAGAAAATTTAATTACAACGGTTCCGGTGCCCGTCGCATCACAGGCGGCACAACCGATTGTGTTTAACCAAAATATTTATGGTGGTGACAAGACCGTCAGCAACAGTAACAATAGTGTTGGCAACAGCCAATGTGTTGATGATGAATGTGTGGAACTCGTTCCCGATGAACAGATCCCCACATTGGGCGAAGAAGTGGTGTCGCGTGACGAATTTATCAACATGATGATGGCGATGCGTTCCGAATTGGCGGCCATTAATGCCCGTCTGGACAAGATTCAGGCCAGTGCCGGTGAAAAAACCATGATCAAGGTTCAGCAAATACCCCTGGAACCAAAACAGCATGTCATGGAAGAAATTTTTGAAATACGTTTTGATTTCAACAAGGCAACGATAAAGCCGGAATATGAAGAATTGATTTATAAATTGGCCACGGCCACCCAAAACAACAAGAATATCAAGGTGTCTGTTGTCGGGCACACGGATACCATGGGGTCGAAAAATTATAATTATGCGCTGGGGGGGCGTCGGGCAGAGGCGGTCCAAAATATGCTGGTTAAATACGGCATCCCGGCCAGTCAGATCGTCGCGGTTTCCGCCGGCGAAGAGGGGTTAAAGGTACCAACCCCGGATGGCGTTGCAAATGCGGAAAATCGCCGCGTTCGCGTCGTCAAAGAGGTGCACTATACAGAACCGGCGGGAACCGTTCCCGTTGCGGCAATCGCCGTCGAAGAATATTCATCGGCCGATTGTGGTATGTATGGGTGCCAAGAGTAGGGCGCATCCCATAATGCACAGGATTTGTGCAAAGGAATGTAAAAAAGTTCTTGACAAAAAGTGTTTGCGTGTATAAAGTACGCTTTGAGTCAGAGAGATGTTTTTGAAAGAGGCATTGAAAATGACAAAGGTTAATTCGTTCAAGGCAGGTACAGCGACAGTAGGGGGCGGCGATAATGTGGCCAATGGGTACAGAAATAAAATGTTTCGTGCGGTTGGTCTGCTTAGCGAGTTTCGTCGTCACGGCTTGACGCAGCAGGATATTGAAAACTTTTCTGCCGCGCAGCAGGAATACGAATAATATCGTATCAGATTGGTACGTGAATTACAATTTTAGGGTCGCGGGGCGGTTGCTTTGGCGACCTTTTTGTTTCTTAATACGATAAAAGTTTAATAAATAAAGATCTTGCAAAAAATTGTCCAAGATTATAAACTTGGGATTGTGATTTTTATCACGGGGTTTAAAAAGGCCCCCAGGTTATTCGCGCATGTTTGGCGTACCCCGATGTGCAATGTAAAATGATAGTGGTACCCGCCATGTAAATGGTTGGGGCGTATCTGAATATATGTGACAGAAAACCGTAGATGTCACCAATAAGATACACTATCCTGGATAGCTTTTTATCCCCAACCGCCCGATTTAAATTTTGTTTTGGCGGGATTTTTTTATATTTTTAAATAAATTATCTTTGAAATACGTGATGGATAACAACGGTTCAGAATTAAATATCAATTCCTTCGGTGTGTAACAAGGCGCGTTTTTGTGCAATTCCGCCCGGCCCAGAATATCCCCCGATTCGGCCATTAGATCGAATAACGCGATGGCATGGAATTATGGGTGGGATGGGGTTTTTGCCCACCGCATTGGCGACCGCCCGTACAGCCGATGGATGGCCCGCCATTTTGGCCAATTGTTGATATGTTACGGTTGTGCCGTGTGGCACCGTGCACAGGGCACGCCAGACGTCATGTTGAAATGGTGTTCCGGGTAATGTGTCAAAATCAATATTTGATATCATGATCACAGTATAATGGGGATGAATACCAATGTAAACGATTGATTTGTTATCTGATCATGTGTTATGATTTTAATCATGATTGATAATAACATACGCAAGATTCGCCATGCCAAATCGATGACGTTGGCACAATTGGCCGCCCGATTGGGCATGACCCAACCGTCATTGACGCGTATTGAAAATGGGACCCAGCCGTTGACATTGGAACGTGTTGTGGATATTGCAGATGCATTAGATTGTTGTCCGGGGGATATTTTGCCGACCCAATGGGTTCATATGTTTGATGGGGATCGATTTATGCGGATTTATGATGCGGTAAATCGGGCCTTGGCGGAATTGCGGCTTGAATCGCCCGCGCGTGAGAAATTACAATTTATCATATTTTTGTATCGGCATGGATGCGGGGCATCATTGAACAGTGGTGCCAATGATAATGAAATAATGGATCAAATAAGATCTTTATATAATATGGTTGCATAATTCTTTTTTATGTGGGAAAATATTCCGCATGAGAGAGGATATCATACCACAAAATCTGGAAGAAATAAAACCATTCATCAATGGATTGCGTCCCATGCCGGCACCATCGCCGACGCCGGCACCGGATCGTATCCCGGCCAATGATGATGATCCCGATGCGGTTGCACCCGATCCCGCCACGCCGCCGGCCCCGGACAAAAAACAGAATTCTGATGCCGATGTGGACCATGTGGCCGTCAAAGGAAACAATAATGTTGTTGCCACACGGGGATCGACCATTAAAACGGTCAAGCATATTCATCCCGCATGGGTAATCGTGGGTGTTCTTATTTTTGCCGTCGATGCATTTATGCGTACCCCGATCGATAGTGGGACGGCCAAAATATATGCCGCCAAGGTTGCCGCCGTCGCCCAGTGTGAAGGGGTTAGTTCCCATAAAATCCACAATGAAATGAAAAAAGAAGTTAATTATAAATCTTATCTTGATATGAATCACTATGCCTACTATCGCGCGATATTTAAACTTGGTTCGCGTAAATGTGGCTAAAATCCGTGGGTTAATATAAAAATTTACTTGATTAAAATATACATATGATGTATATTAATGGGCGAGAGATAGGAAAGATTTCATGTGCTATACCGCCCCCAACACGGATACAAATTATCGGAAATATTTCTATTTTGTGGTCATTTCATGGTTGTTGGCGATACTGGGATGTGTCGTTGTTCTAGCCTGGCCCCGCGTCGTGGCATCCGACACATGTGTTTTTAATTCGACATTTAATCGTTGGGAATGTTGTTATCATGTCATGGAAAATGATAACGGTGACACCATTTGCGTTCCCACGCAATCGATGCGTGTGTTAAATAATCAATGATAAATTATTTTTGTTTGGCGGCTGTTTTCTTGGGCCGTGGGGCTGGTAACACAATTGCCAACATGTTCACCATGTCTGTGGCCAAATCCGTATTTTCGATATCCAAGACATAATGTGGCCGCGCCCCGTTGTATGGAATACCAATATCTGGGGTAACGTTATGGTGTGAATACATGGCCAATGTTTCGGGGATTTGTTTTACATACACGGTGTCGTCACACACCAACAGAACCGGTTTGCCATTACAATAAATCATGTAATCGCCAAACATCTTTTTGTGTGTGATGTCACATTGGGTGTCCAATTGATCATGGATAAAGTTGATAAAATCGATGCTTGTTGCCATAAGTATCAGGATATCATTATTTACCCAATGTGTAAATGTTATTTTTTTAATCCGAGCGTATCTGATTCGTTTCTGGATATCCAAAGATGGATGCATGCCGGCATGGAAAACCTGTTGACCCGCATAACACCAGAGCCCAGCATTGCGAAATTGTGAGGCATCCCTTGGAAATTTGGCGGGCTGGGGACTATCGCCAAAAGCAGGGTGTTCTAAATTTGTGTTTTTCGGAAAAAATTTCATATGATCGGGTGGGAAAATTTAGAAGCCCCAAATTGTCGCCGATTTTCGCGGTTTTTAATGACAATTAGGAGGAAGCTAATAACTGGCGCGCCCAGAGATTCCCTTGGCATCAATGATGCCTGCGGGGCACTTGTACGGCGCGAACATCGCTTTGCTCGTTCTTGCCGACGGCGCAGTCGAACCCTCTGGTCGGGTTCAAATCCTGGGGCTTGCAATATAAATTAAAACCGGCACAAGGCCGGTTTAAATTTATGGCGCACCCTAGTGGACGATTTCCGAACCAAGTATGCACTCGAAATACAAAAAATGCAAGCGGCAAATTGGGATTGGTGCTTGCCTTTGGCCGCGTAATATATCAGCGCAAATACGCATGTCACGGTCGTATAACGAACAGCATGGCGCGGCTGGCCGGTGCTTTCTGGGGATGCGGTTCGCATTGCGGCGGGCGCGCCCGGCTTGCGGATAATGCGCTTTTGCTTTCGTTTTCGACTGTCGGCGGTCGGGCGGCGAATTATTTAATTTATAAAATACTACCGTTTGGACAGTGCTATTAATGATACTGCTGACGGGGGTATTGGGTAAATGCTTCGGAATGTGTCAAATGCATTTTAGATCAACATATAATTTATTGTCTTATGCGCACATAGCCGTTGGTAATCATGGCGAACATTTACCAGCGCAATAAACGACGGTCGTATAACGGATTGCATGGCGCGGCTGGCGGGGGCTAGATGGGACGCCGGTTCGGTTTGTGGCGGGCGCAGTCGATTTGCGAATGATCTTATTTCACATTCGTATTCCGCTGACGGCGGTCGGGCGGCGCATTATTAAATTTATAAAATTATTATCAGTCGGGCAATGATATTGGTGACGCGGACTATGGATGACAACTTGGCATTGGTTCACATTGTCACGGCCGGGCTTAAACATGTACCAGCGCAATAAACGACGGTCGTATAACGGACAGCATGGCGCGGCTGGCGGGGGCCTGTTGGGGCAGTTCGGTTTGTGGCGGGCGTGCACGTAATTCGTTTGACTTACTTTCGACTTCGGCTTTCACTGTCGGCGGTCGGGCGGCATATTATTTAATTAATAAAACAGATTGGTGGGTATCGGGCCCACCAATATTGATTGCACAAAAGCGCATTGGCGCATAAAATGGCGGTCGTGGAACGAACAGCATGGCGCGGCTGGCGGGTTCTGCATGGGCCGATGGTTCGAATTGTGGCGGTCGGGCACGACAGGCCGATCAATCAATCCGGTTATCGGTACCAAGTGTCGGCGGTCGGGCGGCGACATATCGTCTTTGGTTGGATTATGCCTGCAATAATTTGTTAGATTGTGAATCCTTATCCAAATATTGAATCACCGCGCGGTTGATAAATGAACTGCGGTTTTTGGTGACGCGATCAATACGTGCCATTAACTGCGAGTCCATAACCAGGGTGTATTTACGTGGAAATGATGACGGAATCAACGAAATAACGGTAATTGCGTATTCCGTATCTTTCCAGTCCCCCCATCCCCACCAGTTGTTTTTTATATCAGCCAAACTGCTGGGTGTGGGAATATCTAACCCATCTTCACGCATGCCTTCGATATGAAATGCCAAGGCTTCGTGAGCTTTACGAATGGCATCTTCATAAGTGTCCCCCTGGGTGACCAGGCCATCAAAATCAGGGAATACGACATCAAAAGTGTCATTGCCCAATGTTACTAATGCAAAATATTGTTTATTGTTTTTCATGTTGTTCACCTTGTCTTTATTCCCTGGGGCGGGATTATTTTAATCCCGCCTGTTTCAGTATGCTGTTCGCCGTACGTATGTCCATATCCTTTTTGGGATGTGGAATTGTCACACGCCCCGATTTTGTTGGGTGCTTGAATTGATGATGCGACCCCCGAACCGCCACTTCAAACCACCCGTCTGCTGTGATTATTTTTATCAATTCTTTACTTGTATAGGTTTTCATAATCACTCTTTTTGTTTCTGTATGATTATATTATACTGAAATATTTCTGTATTGCAAGCAAAAAATACTGAAATATTTCTGTATTTTATAAATATCTATTTACCGGTCGTGCAACGACATCGATGGCGCGGCGGGCGGGTGCGGGTTGGGTCGATGGCTCGAATTGTGGCGGCCGTGCCAGATTTTCGTATTCCGCACTTGCGACTACGGGACCAAGTGTCGGCGGTCGGATTGAATATTTACCAGCGCAATAAACGACGGTCGTATAACGGATTGCATGGCGCGGCTGGCGGGGGCTGCATGGGACGATGGTTCGAATTGTGGCGGCCGTTGCCTGGGGGCGACACGTTCGATATCGATGGGCACACCCGGTGTCGGCGGTCGGGCGGCGAATGTTTTTTAATAATTATAGACCGGTCGTGCAACGGTATCGATGGCGCGGCTGGCGGGGGCGCGCTGGGACGATGGCTCGAATTGTGGCGGCCGTGCCAGGAATGCGTCTGCTGCGCTTTCGCCTTCGGCTTCGGCTGTCGGCGGTCGGACTACGGATTAAAAATATGATTTCCTGATGCTGGCGCAATTGACTGAATATGAAACCACCCCTTTGTTTTTGTCGGGTTTTCAACGTAAAGACCTAATTTTGGCAGGATGTTTTTATGTGCCATAATCCATTTACCAATTTCACCATGCGGATCGGCAAAATCGCAGGCCGCGGCTTTCATATGGACAGAGCCCATGGGTACTTTGCTGGCATCAAAAACACCATCTGTAAATGGGAATTCTTTCTTTTTTGCTTTGTTTTTATAAATGGCAATCTGTTTGGACTGTGAACGAAAAAAACTGGTCGGCGACATGGGTTTGCCGAACAACATACGGAATTGATTCACTTTGACCAAAAATTCCAAAAAGTTATCGTGAAATATGGCGGGGATTTGTTTAACGTCCGATTTATCCAATAATTCGGTTGCAGTTATTTTGTACATTTAGCCCCCCTTTTTTATTCATTTTTAATAGAATTGCACCATACGGCGTATTCATATAATGTGTCGATATCTTTATCTGTGGCGGCATCATACAACTGATCGGATAAATAAATATCACGACAAACATATTGATATTGAATGATTGGCGGTCGGGTGGTGCATCCCCCAAAAATTGCAAAAATGAATAACAATAATATTTTTTTCATTGATATTTTCTGTTGGCTTTTAACCACATTCTTTTTTCATCTGTGTTTCGCATCACGGTTTCGCGGCGCGCAAGTTGTTCCGCAGCCACAGAACGATGTTGCATTTCGGCCGACATTTGCATAATTTGTGCCTGGCACTTTGTCGTGCCGGCATTTTTTCCAAAACGATACAGACCCAGCCCCCCCACAACGATCGTGCCACACAAGATAATTGTTAAGAGATGCCGAAAACTATGCGTCACCTTTATCGCCTTTTTTGAACGCTTTGACCAAAGATTCAATTTTTTCTGAATTTTCACGCCACGTCAAAATACAATATGGAATAATACCCACAAAGCCCGGTATTGCATCTATGCATGCAATCCATTTGTTGGGCGCATCCTTTGACCATATCCAGCATATCACGGTCGCCAAACAGCATGCAAACGACATCCAGAGCCCGGAATACATCATCAATCGGGCAGATGACGGACGATCTTGGCGCGTTCGCAAATATTCACTTATTTTTGCCATGTTTTTTTTCCGTTTTTTCGCGAATACCAACTGCGACTTTAATTTCCATGATTGACGAATTTATAACTGACGAAAAATTATCAAATTTCTCTTCAAATTTTTTGAAATCACGGTTTTCAACGTAATTGGCGGCCAATGTTGTGCGCAACACGCCAAATTTATCCGTGGTTTCATTTCTTAATTCTGCAATCTGATCAGAATTCTTTTGGGTTCTGGTCCATAAATGAACAACAACCGGTATCACAATTATGGCAATTAAATCACGAAGTATTTGGTATTCTGGCATAATGATATCCTTTCTTACAGATATTTTTGCCCGTTTTATGGTGCATTATCTGCGCAATAATGCACCGTGGGCATTATATCTGAACTTTATATGGCGACGCGCGTAGAATATCCGCATTAAACCCCAACAGAAATATGGGCGCAGTTGGTGATTCAACAACGTCTGCGCCATATACAACACCGTCATCAATGGCACCAACCAAATGGTGCCGATCATAGGGACAATCGACAACATATGCGTATTCACCTGTTTCTTGATTTCGCGCAAGCAATATGGCACCCGTCGGGACCGACAATTCGGATTTTGCGATTTTTACGGCATATTTCGCCGCGGGATTTATTTGTAAAACATATCTATTATCCCATTGATTCTTTAACCAGGTACGGGTTTCGTTTGGATACAATTTAATTAAATTATCAACGTCTTGACGGGTTGCAATATGTTTGGGAAAGCCTTGCATTTTTTATCCTTTTTTGTTATTCTATACACAGATAATTGCCGCGCCCATTGGTATTTCGATGGGCGTTTAATGTACCCCATAGGGGCAAATGGCCTTTTAATCGTTCCAGTTGTTCGCGAACCACCCCGGACCCGGTGTAAAAATAGAAAAGTTGGCCATTTTCTTCATATTTAAACTGAACTTTCAAACAGAAATCTGTACGCAATTTACCGTTCATGACGATAAAATTTGTGAACAAAATCCGTTTTCCTTTGATTTCTTCAATTTGTTTCTTTTCCCCTTCGAGATAGCCTTCGGCGGGGAAATCAGCAAAACTTTGAAACATTATTTCTGACCTTTATTTTATTATGAATATCATCCAGTCCGATTTTTTTGGCGAAAATTATAGCCAAATGCGGATCCGATGATTGATAATGCGCGCGACGGCGATATTTTCTTGGTGTCAACCAAGCACGACATCGCCATCACGCGCCGCTTTATACGTTTTGATGTACGTTTGCGCACCAAAATGTATTTCTTGAAATGCCGATAGCCCAGAAAATCACCCCCGCGACTGACCGGAAACACATCACATTTTGAAAAATTCAAATCCAACCGCGTCGTGATAAAATCACCGATTTTTCGCGCGCGCCTGGCGATAAGCCTTATAAGGGCCCCCATATCCGCCGCGCGCCGCATAGCGCCGCGCGGACGAATTCGAATGTCGGGTTTAATAAAAATTTTTTCTGCTTGTTCCATATTTCCCCGATTTTAATCTGTGACCTTGGTGTGGCTCGCCGCCCGACCGCCGTCAGCGGAATACGAATGTGAAATAAGATCATTCGCAAATCGACTGCGCCCGCCACAAACCGAACCGGCGTCCCATCTAGCCCCCGCCAGCCGCGCCATGCAATTTCCGTATATATTCCCTTCATTGCCATCCAATGCTATCCACTCTGTGCCGCCGGCGGACGAATATTCATTCATCACTTGCCACAGCAGGCCGTTTGTTTCTTCGACACCATCCTTGGACACCATGCGGTTATAGGCGGTATCATAATGGCCGCCGGCAACAAAATTTGGCAATTCAGCACCACCGAAAACATTGGTTTTTTGCGGGGATTGTTCCGCGGCCTGATAAAATTCTGCATCCCCCAGCGCACGACATTTAACACGTGTGGGCGCAAACATCAGGTTATGATACTGGACGTTGCGAATTGGGGCCAATCCATACCCCCATGTGGGCGCATTGGGCGTGCCGGCCAAAAAATAAATGGATACCCAACTGTCGGGCAAACCAGACAGATTAACCATGCCGCCTATATCGCATTCCGGGGCAAATGTAAGACAAGTGATTGATTGGGGTAATATATCCCCCGCATCCCATCCTGCCAATCGATGGGTCATTGTGACACCGTTTATCATTCCTGTTTGCGTGATTGGAATATCCGCACACTCTGTATGAAAAGACGCTATTTTTCGGCTATTTTGCGCCGTATATCCATTCGGATATGTGTTGTTGGCCGAAACAACCAGTTTGCATCCTTGACCATCGGGAACCAAATAAACATAATATTGGATACCGTTTCTTAATTTTCGACCCAAATTATGCTTAAATGTCCATAAATATCGATCGCCAACGGAACTTACAGGTTCAGATGTCATGATCAATGTGCCGTCGGCATATGATATGTGATTGAATCCAAATCTTTGTTTTGTTGACAGATTCAGAACATTATATGTGCCTGTATCTGGTGATATGACATAACCTACATTTTCCGAATTGTTTGTCGCAATTAATTTATCACCCATTGCAGCCAACCCCTGCCATGGTTTATTTGGCAATGTCGTTATCGCGCCCGTGGTACCGGTTGTCAGATTGTATGTGTCAATTGTTGTTGAATTTCCCATACGGGATGCGAACAAAATATCACCGATAAATGTGATACTGTTATGACCCACCGCCGCCCCCAGGACCAGCGCGCCCTTGGTATTATCGGTGGTTTCGTACCACAAAACATTTGCCGCGTTATTTCTGTCCGTCACAAACAAACGCGTTCCCCGTGCACGGATCACGATTTGATATATCGACGCGGACAGCGTTATGGTGCTGTTGGCATGTGTTGTCAAATCGTGGACATCAATGATATTCGATGTCGTGCCGCGTGCGATATATAGTTTATTGCCAATGGCGCACAAACTGCTGTGTGTACCGGCGGCAATCGTATGGGTACCATTTTCCGTGGTGCCATGTGGATTTTTCTTGGTCCAGTATAATTTATCAGATGACCCGGAAACGACACTGTATACCACATCATTCAGCAGGCACGCATCCAGGTAAATGCGCGGCGCGCCCGTGTCCAAACGACTATCCAGTGCATATTGGTCCTTGTCAAGGGAACTTTCGGCGTTTAATATAACCCCGTCACTGCCACTGTTCCAGAAACGGTCCACCCCGTCTACATTCAATCGAATGGCGGTGCGCGGTCGGATATGAATTGATTTATGATTGGGGTCTGTGGTATCAAAAATGGCATATCGTTTATACCACGCCTTGATATCATACAAGGCGACAGGGGCAATTAAATCAGTGACTGCTTTTTGCGACATCGCCCCGTCTGTTTGTTGTCCTGACACTTGGTATAACTTCATAATGCCGGCGGCTTCATCTGTGGCATCTGTGACCGTGTCAATACCGACATCTTGCCAACTGAAAATCAAATTCGGTGCTGGTTTGTTGGATAATGTCCATCGATGGGCATTGTGGGTGTTTCGCACCCATGTATTGTCGTATAAATCAGACGCATGATGTTCAACCCCGTTGATCAGGTATGTTGATTCACGCGGGTTTTCTGAATCCCATGTGAATGTACCCCCGGCGCCCCAAACATCTGCCACGGCATATTCGGTCAGCATTTCCTGGGTCAAATCATCCGTTTCAAAATCATGCGCCGTCAATGGGCCGCCAATTGCCATTCGCGAAATAATCGAAACCACGGCTTTGTACACTTGATCCGTGTTATCGGCGGGTTCAATTTCGGCTTGGCGGATTAAATTCAGCAATTCATTTTGAATGTCGTTGAATACCTGCGCCGGTGGATTTGAACCGGGCGTGGTTGGCGTGGCATCAACATATCGTGCATGTGGATCTGTGGAACCGAATGGCGGCGTATATTTCATGTTCAATCCTTTTATATTTTAATTATCCACACCAACATAAACATGGGCGGGGACGATGCGGTTTATTTCTTGGACAAAATACGACAGTGGGATGTTCCCTGTGACATTTGTGACCTTGATCCCCAGCATGGAACGTGTCAGTCCGATTTCTGATACACCATCACCACATTGGGATGTCGGGTCGCCACAGCAAAAGGGTTTATGTTGAATGACATCAATGGTATATCCCATGTCGGCCGAAAATTGTTTCAGGTATGCCGGGGTTGGGACCTGTTTCTTTGCAGTTTTTGCAATCAGGGCTTGTTTGCGCGCATCAAATGTGTCGGCATTATAAATGGATGGTAATCCGTAATCTTGTTCCCATTCCGGCAATAATTCATTTGTTTCGCGGGCGCGGGTTTCCGTATCCAGTTTGGCCAAATCTGATTCTAAAATTGCAAAAATGACACCAATGGCATACCAAAACTGCCACATCACGGATTTTGGGGCGTGATTCCATGCCGGACCGCGCGGCAACATGGCCAGCGCAGCGTCACGATACTGTTCGGATGTGTGCGCCATTCTATACCCCGTATGTTATTGTCCCCAAGACCGCAATACCCGTTGTCGGAATCTGTACGTCGTTTTCTGGCAAAACCAGGCTGTGCGAAATTTCTTCGGGAATTGATGTGATCGCTTCTTCAATTTGTGATTTATAAACTGTTTCCCCGAATTCGTATGATTTGAACAGTGACGATAAATCATTGGCGATATTGGCGCGCATTTTCGGGGTGTCTGGATTCATGTTATTAATTTGAATATTAATAACGGTTGGTGTGGGGGCAAATACCACCATCTGATTGACATCTGCCGGCATAATTGATTCCAGGTATGCCTGCATCGCGGCAACATCACCATCGGCGGGAATACCGTCCGGATATGTGTTATCCATCATGAATGTTAACCCAACCGTTCCCGCGCCGCTGTATGTGCGAAAGCATTTTGCACGCGTGATCCCTGGGCGTGCCAATGCCGCATTTTCATAAAATGCCTGATCCCCGGAACCGGGCGGGTCTTTTAAGAATTTCAGAATCCGCGCACGATATTCTTCGACCCCTTCGATATCTGCGCCACCTGTAATGCCATTGGCATCTGCTGTGGCCAGAGATAAAATACCGATAATGGGATTGACAAGCGTAAATTCGGCAAGTGCCGTCTGATTCCCGTTTGGGCCTACACCGGTCGCAATTATGGGGACCAACACACTGCCGCTGGCACCAACAATGGCATCAACCTGTGTTTGATATTGTTGCTTTGACTGCGTCGTGAAGTATGTGCCTTTGGGAATTTGTGTCCCTGTATCGCCGCGGATAATAATATTGCCCTGGGCGAATGATGCCAATTTACGATTAACCCCAATATCACCCCCACGTTTAATCAATCCGTCCAAATCGGCGGTTGTGATAAAAAAGTTTCGCGCCAGTTGATCCTGATACGCATACAGGTCCAGGTGCAATGCCGCGACAGTCTTGGCCAGAACATTAAAAAAAGACTGCTTTATATAGGCATTCGCCCCTTTAACCTTGTCATTAATGGCGGTTATGATGCGATTAACCAAATTTGGTAATGTCGGACGGACAAACGGCATATTATTTCCCCCAATTCAAAATGTCGGCCAATAACAGACGCATTGATGTCTTGTTGACCATGGTTATTTCAATTAATAAATCCAATTGTTCTGTTCCGCGACGGGCGGCGGATACGGCAAAATCCGCTATACCATCTGCATCTTTTAACCACCCCAGGGCTTCGGTTGCGTACGCGATGGCTTGCTTTGTGGTGTCATCGGTCAATTTCCCATCCAATAACCATAACCGCGACCCCATGGTTGACGGTACATCGTCGGGATGCGATTCCACACCATCCCCCCAATATCCCCCCGGTTCGATTCCATCCGGGATAATGTCATCGGCGCGCGGTGCAGACCATGTGAACAGTGAAATGATTATTCGGTTAACCAGCGCATTATCCAGCGCCAAATCGCCATTTTCGACCTTTATATCGAACTGACAATCATTCAATGATAATTCAATATCACGTTCCATATTGTCAGTATAGGTTGAACCCTGCGTGATTTTTTGCGCAATAAATCATTTTGTTGGGGGTGTTGTCGTGGCAACGATGGCGGGCGCGCCCGCGGTCGACGCCCCGGAAATGGATGTTGTTTGGGCAATTTCGTGGCTATGGGTATCCATTGTCTTACCCGTGGATGATATCACGTCACCCCCAGATGTAATGTCACCGCCGCTGGTAATTGTTCCCGGGGTGGTGACGACACCCTTTTGGGTAATTTTTACACCGTTGATAATGACCCCATCTTTGGACATTGATATATGGTTGTCATTGACATCATCCATGGTAATCCCATCTTTGGATAATTTTACCATTTGATTGCGCATGTCGTATACACAAACATCGCCCGATTCCAAACACTTTATGCGATATTTACGATCGCCCACGGCAATAACAATGTATTTCCCATTTCGTTCAACCGCAATGGCATCCAAATCCAATGGTGGATTGCATGCAATGCCATATTGACCAAAAACTTCGACATTGTTATACACGGCCTGACCAATTGTTTTAATCTGCATGTTTTGCAGATCTGTTTCATCATTGACTGCTTTGATAATTGCGCCGACAATAATTCGTCGAATTCGTGCGGTAATCGGTGTCAAAAGTCTTTGAAATGCGCGAATATTGCTCATATTTCCTTTCCTGAATAATACCACGGGTCGCGGACACGCGTCCGGGGAACATAATTTTTGATCATGGCATTTGGGTACGCCAATTTGAACGTTGTTATTCGGCCGCCTGTTCCCGAAATTGTTAAATCACACGATTTCACCACCAATTTCGTCATACAGTGTGCCATGCTGTCTTCGACATTGACGAATGCACCGGCATACCAAATGCGCCCATATTGTGTCTTCCATCCATTTGTTGTATATCCAAAATCCGCGGCCGCGGCGGTTGATGCCATATATTCTTGTTCGGCAGTGTTGGTGTCGGCCGCGCTGTCCTGCGATGTTTCCGCAATAACCAATTTTGGACGATAGCGCCGCACCCCGTGATCGCGAACCACCCCATCGTGGGTATATGCATTATCCGCAGTTTCATCCCCCATTTGCGCGGTGGCCTGGGATACGACGCGATATTCGGAAAAACGATCGCGCGATGAATAATGGACCGACCCAACCAGAATGTTTGAACCCGTGTCTTTGGGCGGATTAAACAGTGTTGCCTGTGATGGGGTGCTGGTTAAATCGGTTATAATCAAATTTCCATATTCATCATCGGTATAAAAAACGCCGCCCCGTTTGCAAATTTCACTGATGATGGCGGCGCACGTGTCGCCAACATTTGTGTTCAATTCACCTATTTGCCAATCGGTACATTTCCAAATCACCCTAATCCCAAAGGGTGCACAAATCCGATTGATGATCCCACGGGCGGATTCCTGGTTAAATTGGGTATCGCCAATGTATGAACAGTCCACCAAATCGCATGTCTTACTGCGGGCTTTAATGGTGATGCTATGCGATTTTGAATCATAATTAACGCCGACATCATCAATGTACCCGGTCACGACTGTCAACCCATCGCATATGACTGTGCACGGGGAATCCATTAAAATTTGTGCCGCATTGGATTCGTTGCCGTCGGATACGTCAAATGTGGCTTCGCGGCAAAATTCCCCCATCCCGATATGAATTGATGCCGATTTCCAAAACGAATATTTGGTCGCCCCAATTTTAACAATAATATTCGTGGTGTCAAAACTGGCCAGGTTTTCGCGTATCATTTCTTCAACACCTTTAATATCGTACCGCTGGGGACAAACGTCGGGTTGGGAATTTCATTTTCATTGGCAATTTCTTCATACCGCGATTGATCGCCGTATAATTTATGGGCCAACACGCGCGCCGGGACCGGGGACGGAATTGTTATTTCCTGCTCTTCTGGCAACTGGGCAATAACATCATTGCAGACCGCAGATGCGGCGGCAGATAAATCGGACAATGCGGTTGTAAATTCCGGGGACATGGCAATATCGGCACCCAATATGGTATCAATCGTGTCATTAAATGCGTCCAATATTTCACGGACATCCCCGCGACGGTCCGTTTCCATCACGGCAATCAACTGGGCGGCGGATGTTGCCGCCTTGGCCAGGTTAAAATTATTGGTACGGATCATTGCACTGTATTCCTGGGCGCCCTTGGTGTTGGACTGATCAATTTTCGATGCATCAAATCCAGATGACGCTGTCAATAGAACAGATTTTGTATTTTTTTTGTTTGCGGGCAATAACCCGATAACTGTATCGGTTGCGGCTTTGACGCGCGCGGTCCAAACACCCGGCGTTTCCAATAAATTTTGGGCATTATCTGATAAATCCGACAAAGACATCGCAACGGCGGCGATTCCATCAATGGCACCCGTTATGCTATCTGCCGCGGATTGAACCCCATCTATGATCGCGGAAAAATTATCAACGACCGAACGCGCCAATCCGGACACTGCCGCTGCATTTGACGCAACATAATCAGCACCGATTTTCAAAAATTCGGCCGCATTTGCAATATCCAGTGTGGCGGCGGCAGATAACAGCCGGTCCGTCAATGATATGGACACCATCGGCGAAGGTTGTTCCCCTGATTCAATAAAGTTTATGGTAAATTCTGCTTCAAACAGGGCATGCCGTTCATGCATGTTATATGTTTGAACACATACATTGTATGTCTTGCCGTTTGGATGAACCAGTTCCCCGGGGCCTTTCTTTTCCAGCGCATCCACCAATGCATCAGATTGCTTGCGCCAGTCTTGTCCATTTACGAAAGCATTTATTTGAATCTGGCGGGCCTTTCGTCCCAAATCTTCGGTCATGGGGCGTTCGCCGCCGGGGTATTCGTGGGTTTCATTGCGTCGACCACCGGTTGCTTCGTTTACACGAACATGGAATGGCACACCACGAAATGACGGCGAACGGTTATATTTTGCAAAATCTGTCATATAACACCCCCATTGATACCGCGATAAATCTCAACATCCAAATCTGCATCTGTGGATTTGGTATCCACGCGCGCGCCGGCGGGCAAATTATCAAATCGGACATTGATGGCGGCGCTTTGTTTGCCGCCGCCCATTGTGGCCATGCTGATTTGTGATTGATTAAGACGCGCAGCATCATATTCCGGTACCGGCGACATTAATGAATTGGATTGTGCATTGTATAGGGGCGACATGCCGGGTGATTCTGATGCTTGGATCAGTCCGTTTTGTCCCATCCAATCGTTTGTTGCAATTTGCTGTTCAACGGTTAATTTGCGTTTTTTACCAAATAAATGCTCATCCAGCCATTTGATACCGTCAATGATGGCCATAATGGCTTTGTACAGTATTTTGAACGGCGCAATGATTGCATTAAACCATGTTTTCAATCCTGCAAATACTTTCTTTACAATCGGATACTTGTCTGCAAATTTCTGGACCGCGGCTGTGATTTTGTCCCAATTTTTCCATGCCAGATAAATCACACCGCACAGCGCGATAATCGCCGCAACAATCCATGTAATCGGATTTGCCCACAGTGCGGCATTAAACGCCCAAACGGCCTTGACCGCGGTCCAAATGGTCGTTGCCGCCGTTAAAATGGCATTGAACAGACTTTTGCCCAACAACCCACGCACAATCACCATCGCGCGGGACATCGAAGATATGCCATTTGTAAATAACCCCAATGACTTAATTCCGCCCATAAATGCCGGGGCCAACCCGACAACCGTTTTCCCCAGTGTCGCAACCTGCAAAGCAATTTTACCCAATTTTGCGTAAAATAACACCGTCAACACCCATGAAAAATGGGTTGCAACCTTGGCAACCGGTGTCAATATCGCCAAAAGTGTCTTAAACATTGATGTCAATTGACTGATAAAATTTGAAACTTTGGTCGCAATTAATTCACGATTTTCTGCCACCCAATCGGCCAACTGATTTATCAGCGGTGTCAGGGATGGAACAACTTTGGATGCAATGGTTGCCGCCAATCCCTGGCCCGCAAATTTAACACGATCAATGGCCTTGTTCATGGTATCCATGGCGGCGGCATCTTTTTCACTGATGACACCGAACTTTTCGGCTTCTTTTTCCCACCGCGCCATTTCTTCCGCGCCAATATTGGCCAATGAAATTAATTCCTGACCCGCGCGGCCAAATGCAGATGTGGCCAAAAATGCCTTTTCCTGGGCATCCGTGGTATTATTGATCGCGTTCATCATGATACGAAACGCGTCTTCATTGCCCTTGGCCGCCTTTAATTGTCGCAACAATGCGGGATTTGACTTTGATAAACGGGTATACAGTGTTCCTTGGCCCGTATTGAATTCACCCATTGTTTTGGATAACATTTGCAGGGATTTGTCAAAGCCCGCGGCAGAAACATCGTTTTGGATGGCCGCATATCGTAATTTTTGCAATGCTTCCACAGGAATTCCGACAATCCCGGCCAGGGTTAGCATTTCATCCCCATAATCGGATATCTTTTTTATTCCGGCCCCTACGGCGGTGGCAACGCCGCCAACAATGGCCGAAACCTGGCCGATGGATTTACCAATTGCTTGTGTTTGCCGCTGTACGGACTGAATCTGTGCCGAAAATTTGGAAAAACGCGCCGCGACCATCTGCAATGTTTTTGTTGCACGATCTGTTGCGGTAATGACAACTTCTTTTTTTACGCTTTTAGCCACGGCGCATCTCTTTTGCTTGTTTTTCCGACAACTTGCACATATTGTCGTACAGCCAATTCAATTCTGGAATCGGCATGCACAACAATTCAGTTGGGGACAGGTGTAAATAAAAAACCAAGCCGCTTACCCGATCGACGGCGTGCGCGCCGTCTGTCCCCCTAAAAAAGCGATGATTTCCATTGATAATTCGGTAAATTCTTCTACTGGCAATTTATCGACATCCCCATCGGTCAAATTGGACAGTTGCGCGATATATTTGGCGCAGACATCCATATTCATCTGAACCGTACCATCAACACCAATTTTATACGGCATCCCCAGTGCACGCACATCCCGCGTTGTGGGGTCACGCAATTCAATTTCACTGGTTTCAACACCGGCAACCGTGATTTTTTCTTTTAATTTATAACTTTTCATTTCTTTGACCTTTGTTTATGGGGTTATTTTGTGCGCTTTGGCGGAAATTTCGAATGGAATTCCACGGACACGCGGCCTTCTTCATTGGTTTCGGCCGGGTCCCCGGAATACCAACATCCGAAATACGTCAACTGCTTGGTGCCATCCAATAAATCCAAAACGATTGTCGCGTCGGTAATTTTACTGATGCCATCTGTCGGCGCTTCGGGCGTGTTAATTAATTCGCACACCACCTTGGATGCGATCGGATCTTCGACATATCCCGCAACGCCGGATTTACCGACGCTGTCACTGCGGGTGGTGTTGTCATCGGTGTATGAATAACTGTTGCCAATGAATTTTTTCTGACCATCAATGTAAATTGTGGCGCGCGCTGCAATTTTAGACATATATTCCCCCTTTTAATAATTCAATCTGAATTCAACCAATGCGGCAAATACCAGGAATTGATTCACCAAATCTGGACCGATGTATGTGTTTACGCGGTCCGGATCATTTTTATCGCGTTCAACCACCAACGCGTCGTTGAATGCGGTTTCATTTTCAACGACAACCGGTGCATTGACGCACATATCGTGGTATTCGGCCACAATTGCCGCTTTGATGATGCCCGGTGTCACGACCGCGTTGTCAAAACCGACATAACCGTCGTCCGCCAATTTGTAATCCGGGAATTTCGACGTTATGACACTGCGCAAACGGCGAATGATATACTGTAATGTGAACGGCGTGTTGACCCCACGATATGACACATCCGCTTCGCCGCTTTTATTGCGTTGGTATGTTGTGACGACACGTTCAATCTTGACGACCCCGTTATCGGCGACAAATGTTGAAATGCCGTTTTTCAACAGTGTATTGCGGGTTGTTTTGTCCCACAAATCTGATTCACGCGGGGCAATAATACCGTTCATTGTCATGAATGTCATCGGTCGTGCTGGATCGTTAATCAGACGCAACGCCGCATTGCCAACCCCTGCCGCCAACCATTCGTCGGTCAACTGGCGCGGTCCTTGGATTCCCCAAATTGTCATATGCTGGTCGTTGCGGGCGTTTCCGAATGTCTGGGCCGCGGATGCCATGCCTGCAAACATAGAAAAGACATGCCCATAAATCTGCTGACCATCAGACCAGCGCCCGGTCACATCATTCATCCAATCACGAAATACGTTCAAATTTACCGTGTCGCAGAATGGATTGGCGATAAAATCGTATTCTTTATCACCCAAAACCGCCAATTTTTCCGTCAAATCAGGATCGCCAGCCCCATTGGCAAAATTCGTGAATTCTACTTTGATGCCCGCAGGCATTTCTTCACCGGCATCCACGCCATTCATATTTAATTCAATGCAAATACCGTTGCCCCATGCACCTTTGGCATTTGCGGTCAATGTTAATTCTGCGTTTTCCGCGGTTGCGGTCGCCGGCAAACGTTTATTAGCATTAACCAAGTCCGCGGTCGCCGATGCCAGTGTGGCGGCGGTATCGCCCGCTGCAACGGGAACTTGGATGCGTGTTGCATTGATGTATAGATTAAGCATTCCGTCGGCTGTTGCCGTTCCAGCCAAGGTCAGCGAACCGGACGCAGCAACGCCGGCGGAATTTTCTTTGACGGGCAATAACCACAGTTCTGTGGACGGATTATTTTTGCGAAAGAACAAAAACATACGGTGACACTGTGAACCGATGCCTGTGCGATCAGTGACCGTTTGTTCGTTTGTTGCCAGAAATGGTGTTTCATCTACGTCACTATTGGAAATACCAATCAACAACGCGCGCCCTGTATTTTGGAAAATGTTGGCCGCACGGTTCGACACTTCGGCATGAAACAACGGCAACAGCGTATCGCTTGGAATATTTTCATAATTCATTTTTTCCCCCTTGGATTATTTATCGTCATTATTTTTATCAGGATTGGATTCTGAATTGTGATTATCGTCGTTGTCATCATGCAATTCGCTTTCCGACATAACCAGTTGAATCAATGTGTTTTTGTTGTTGCCTTTGTCCAAATCCAAATTGAACTTTTCTTTGGCGAATTCAACGATTTGTGCCTTGGTCATGGTGTCCAACTGTTTTTCCAATTCTGATTTTTCTTGCGTCATCGTGTCAGGCGCGTCATCGGGGTTTGCACGAATAACTTCGTTATTGCGCAAACGGTTAATCCAATACGGCGATAAATTCACCATGCGGCCGTTATCAGGTAAAAAATCGTTATGAACCGGATCAAAAACTTTTGCAGTTTTCCCTTCTACCTGATTGTCCGGGTTCGGCTTGATATATGTCGGCATATTTATTCCCCTTTATTTTTATTGTTTCCTGGTAAAGTGGTGGTTTGTTGAACCTTTTCAGAATCAGAAACCTGAATTTCATTGGATAATTTTTTGAACTTATCGAATGCGGGCTTCCATGCCGCATCGGGTGTTTCTTCGACATCAATTTCATATTCAATCAATGCACCACCTTCACGGATCATTGATTTATTGCCGGTTCCATCGTCAATTTGCGTATTGCGCGCCATAATCTGTCCAAATTTACGAAACCGATCATCTTGTCCAAATTCCAATGTCCATTGAACGGCGGCGCACATTTCATTCAATGTTTTTGACCAATCTGCATGATTTGATGCATAAAAAATAATGATTTGCAATGTGACGGTGTCAATCATGTGTCCGTCATTGCTGGCCGTGGCATCATTTGTGCCGCGCTGTTGCAAACATTTGACATTGATGGCCTTTATGCTTTTAGTACGGGAATCATGTTTCATGGGGCTTAATGCGTCGAAATTTTCGTCACACATGCCGAAAACACCCGCGTCAGTATGCAATGCGTTTTTCAGAATTTCAACGGTCACATCAACCATTTCTTGACGTTTAAGCATCACCGACATCCTTTTTTAATCCGCACACCAATTCAATGCCATCATCCGATGCGATGCGCGAAATAATAAACATACCGATATTGGGCACATTAACAATGTCACCATGCGCCGGTTCGCGCACGCCTGCTTTTATAAATGCCGACTTTTGAAACCCAATTTGTATTTCGGCAGATTCTATCGGAATACCACCGGCCGACATTGTTGTTATAATGGCATTGGCGTTGTATATGCCACGGATCATTATTTCCCGGGCCAATTCTGCGAAATGGACCGCAACGACAACACCATGTGTTTCCGTTAATGTTCCCATTGCGGCATCAATCGCAGAATCAACCAAACTGAACATTATGAGTTCGCCCCTTTAACACCTTTCACCACGGCCAGCGGACGCATATTAATTGGCAATCGGGACGATTGTGTTTCCAACGTCATGCCACGCCCATTGGGGTTTTCCCAAATTTTTGAATACATGTCAATTCCCATGGTGTTTGCGGCTTCGATGAAATCACCCGGCGCTTTGAAATAACGGAATGTGTTCTTGGAACCAACCGGATAAAACACGGCTTCACCATCTGGGATAAATTCCAATTCATCCCCGTTGGGTTTTGATGCCGAAACGCTGTATTCGGACCAAACAATACCCATATATGAGAATCCATCGCGAACGTCGTCGCGCATCGGATTTGATTGCAGATAAAACTGATATGCCTTTTGGAAATTTTCATCAGCCATCAGGTTATCCCAGAATGTCGGACTGCACTTGGCTTCAACGCCGGTGTACACATCGCCCCGCATGCCTTTTTTAATCATGCGCAGGATACTGCGGCATGTTGCCGGTAAATCAAAGGTGGATTTGCCCCAATTAAATGTGGCCGTGGGCTGGGCGACATCGAATTTTTTATACAAATCTGCGATGACGTTTCCTTCGCCATCCATGACCTTACCCAACAGGGCACCGATTTCCATGAATTCTAACGTCACATCATGGTTATATCGCGCGTCTGTTTGGTATTCTTCGATGACGGAATCAATGCTTTCCAGTTCATCGGTCGTGCCGAATTTTCTGATATCCTGGACATCGCTTGCCTTAATGGGCTTGCTGTAAGGGAAAAACGGCATGTTAAAGGTAATGGGTTTCCGGTTTCGCTTTCTTTGATAAACCGTTTCCCCGTCACGATCGCGATCGGCCAGTACGGTCAAACGACCTTCGCTGTATTCAATCGACACCGTGGTCGTTTTAATCGACTTTCCGGTGAACAACCCGCTTTTGGTTATGATTCCAAAACCGGAATCAATGTTATTGATGGCTTCCGTCAATTCTGTACAGGAATATCTATCGCCATATTGTTCTAAAAAAGACATAGTTAGGCCTCCGTTGCTTTAACAATGAACAATGCTGCCAATTCTTCTTTGGCTGCGGTTTTTTGGGCATCGGTCCACGTCGCCGCGGACCAGTTTATATGATCCAGTGAAATGCGTGCCATACGGCGTAATACCGAAACGCGCACATCGCGCGCATTTGTATCGGTCGCAATTTCTTTCATCAAAATTCCAACCGTCACTTTTTCGGTTTCCGAACCTTCCGCTGCGTTGGGATTCGTTGGCACATATTTTCCGTCCGCGTTCAATGCAACCGGAATAAACTTGCTGTACGCCTTGCCAGCGGCAGCCGAAAATATTCCCTGGTCGACGGACAATTCCGGAATGCTGAATTTCACAACATCGGATATGGTCGAACTTTTCTGTTCAGGCATTTTTTCCCCCTTTTTTAGTGCTTTTGATGTTTGGCCTTGATACGTTCGGAATACGACATCTCGCCGCCAGGTGTTAAAGACCTTGTGTTGATTGCAACCTTTGTTTCTTTGGCAGCAATCAAATCTTTGGAAAATGCGTCGGGCGAAATGCCATCCGCAATTGCTGTGGCCAAAATTTCGGCGGAAACACCGCCAGCAACGGCCAAATCAGACAATGCGGCAACCCGTGCACGTTCATCTTGCAGTACTTGTGTACGAATGCTGTCAATTGAATCCACAGCGGCGACCGGTTGCCCCGGCGCGTTTGGATCTTCGGGCGCTGTTTTCGGTGCCGGCGACGTGGGTTCATTGTTCAAGGCGGTCACATCTGCCGGTTCTGTTGCTTTCGTTTCAGGCATATTTTTTCCCTTTGGTTGTTTGATTGATAATAAAAATTCGTCAAATGTCGCAAATGTGCCGTCAATCATCTTGCGGTCAACGGCTTCACGTCCGCTAAAAACGGCACCTTGACCAAATGTCGAACGCACGAAATCTGCGGTGACACCGCGATTGATCGCCAACAGTTCAATAAATTGGTTGTTTAATGCATCCAGGCGCGCCATGTGCGTCTGGATGCCTTCGGGTGTTGTCGGGTCTGCATTTTTCAACGGTGATGCCGATGCCACAATTTGAATATATCGATTGCCTTGGTCGTCTGGGCTTTCTTGATGGGCGGCAACCATCATTGTTCCAACGCTGCCAATTTCGGCCGCGGGATTGGCGTACAACTTTTTACATGCAGATGCCAGCCCATATGCCGCACTGCATGCCATAGATCCAATCCAACCGTATATCGGTTTTTCTGCCCCCAGGGACTTGATATAATGCGCGAGCTCGAACATTTCAGATGCCGCGCCACCGGGACTGTCGAAATCCAAAACGATTTGATTGACACTGTTATCTTGGACGGCCCGTTTGATGTCTTCCAAAATCCATGCGTACGAATTATAGCCCATCAATACATCAAAATATGACAGGGTATTTATTAATGGGCCCGAAATGCTGATGACTGCGGTGTCATTGACCATACGCAAATAATTTTCCCGATTAAATTTGATTGGTGCGCCCGACAATAATGACTGGGCGGCATTTTCATCAACAACCGCGCGGGATTCAATACGATCCAGCGCACCGGGCAACATTAATAAGACTTTTCCATGATTTTTCATTTCAATCCCATTATATTTTTCGTTCCATGGCGTTTCTTACGCAATAATTCACGATGACTGTTCCTGGGGGATGTTCCCATATCGATTTTCTAACTCTTTTTCCCGTTTTAATTGGGCTTGAATCTCTTCAAAATCTCGACCGCGCGCGGCCGCCGCGATGGTGCGTGTCGAAATGCCGGCATTTATTTCGGCGGCGGTCGCGTTGATTTCCTGCAACGGGTTGATATATTTCCAACCGGGCGCTTGCCAGTTAACCCGTATGAATTCATATCGACGGGCGCGATAATCACATACTTTTATCGCACCGCACATCACGGCGCAATCAAACCAGCTGGTCCAAACAAAATCCTTGACTTTTTGAATAAACGCGTCCTGCACAACACCAAATTTTGTTTCTTCCAAATTTTTGGCAACACGAATGCCTGAATATGAATTCCCGCGCATATCACCGGTATATGATTCATATGACAACCCCAGTGATTTCGCATGGCTGCGATTTTTCGCGCAGACATAGGCATCATAATTTGAATCTGTTTCGGCAACTTTTGTTTCTTCTAATTTTTCACCGGGATATAGATGAATCAACATGCCCTTACTGACCTGATTTGGATCTGTCCCCAGGTGCTGTGGCGCTTTTTCTTCACCGTCTTCGACCATGAATGGGTCGGGGCTTGTTCCCAACTCACTCATGATGCTGGATTCAGTTGATGTAATGGTCGCATATGTTGCGGACGAATTTTTCTTGCGTTCCAATTCATTTTCTTCGTACATCATCAAATCGCGCATTTGCATTTGACCGGAATGCGCGCGCGGTGTGCCGCGTACTTGGCCCGCGCGCTTACGTTCAAACCAATGACACACATCTTCGGCCGGCACACGAATCCGCGTCTTGGTCATTCCCAGAACATTTACATTTTCTGGGTTGTTTTTCCAGAAATGGTATGCGACAACTTTGTCTTTTGAATCATACTCCACCCCGGCAATAATGTACCTGCCATTGTCCAGTGGCATCGTATACGTATGATCCAGATTCTCGGATTCAATGATTTGAAATTGAATGGGTACGATTAAACCGCAATTTTGGGGCAAATAAACTCGTCGTAAAAATACTTCGCCGGCTTCATCGGCTTCGCGGATTAATAATCGGTCCATGCTACTGATGTCCCATCCGTCATAATCCGCATTTTTGCACCATATGGGCCAAATCGTCTTTATTTGGTGGCGCACATCATCATCCTGGCACATCGATATGGCACGGATGCCGCAACCTATAATATTGGCAACCCGCGTGTCGTAGCCATCGTCCAATTCAGGAATCTTTCGTGTGATATCCCGTGAATACGAACGCATGCGGGCAAAACCTGCGCGCAAATTGGCATTTGGTCCACCATTGCGTGGACTATAAAACATTTGCGAACCACCGTTTGAACCCCCTGTATTAAACAGCGGTTCCAATGACAGGGCACGCCCCAGCGCGGTGGCGGCCATGCCAAAAAAAGATTTTGTTTTCGTTTTGACCATATTAAACCCTGCGGATCAGTTTCATGGTTCGGACACGACTGCCTTTGACCCTGTCCAGTTGTGATTCTGCCGATGAAATGGCCGCATTCAATTCTGCCAACGAATGAAATTCAACGGTCTTACCGCCATGGCTGACCCGTCGTGCGCCGGTTTTTCTGATTTTTTTCAGCGAATCCAAATAGTCTTCCAATTCTTTCTGTTCATGCGAATTCATGTCATACGCCTTTTGGATTCAGTATATGGGGCGCATGACACATTTTTTTGCGCAATAATCACTTTTGTTTGACCGCTTTTCCATACACCGTTTGTGTACTGGGGGTGGCGGGTTGAAATATTGAATAAACTGGTTTGTCGGTGCGGTGCACTCGTGTGGGATTTGAATAAGTATCACCTGCAAAACGCATCCGCATTTTCTGATGCAACATTGTCGGATTCAAACCTTCTTGAATTAAATGGGAAAACAGTGCGATGTTATAAGTCCACAGGTCAAACAGTTCATTTCGTTTGGCACCGGGTTTTTTGGACCACTCACGCTTTTTACGGCCTTTAACCCACCGCGTTTTGACTTCTTCGGCGACCATTTCTTCGCAATCAACATCACTGTAATTCATATTGATATGAATTGACCCAGGCTGATCCAGTCCCAAACGCAACCGTCCATAATATTCGGTGCGCGCCGCGTCAACCCCAATATTAATAAACCGCACGGCGCGTCCCTTGGCACGGGTTGATGCCTGTTTTTCCCACATGGGTAAATCTTGACGGCCAAATATACCCTTAATCCCCCATATGCGGCGCCCCATATGGGCGGCAACAAACATCTCTACACGCGTCGGCAAATAACCGGTGTCAATAACCATCGCATATATGGGCATTTTTTCGCACAATTTATGCGGAATTGGGGATTCCAACAAAGAATCCAGTTCATCCCAGATAATTGTACCATTGGGATCGCCATGCAAAACCGTACGCCCCATGCCATAGGCACGCCGATGTTGATCCCAACCCACGATTTGTATTTCCAAACGGTCAATCTGAACGTCGACCGCGGCGGTGACGCAAATAACATCGGCTGGTAATATGTCGCCATAATCTTCGCGCCGCGCCAATAAATCAATATCGTCGGCCCGTTCGCCTTTTTCTTCCCATGGCTGGGCCAAAATGGTATTTACAAATACAATCAAATCGTTCAAATTTCCCGTTTCTTTGAATTCTTCATTTGCGGCAATGAATTGTTTGACATGTTTTGACAACGGGACAAATGGCGAATACAGCGAACTTATCCAAAAAGACGCATGTCCATTAAAGGGGGCTGCCGCACGCCATTTACCCCGACCGATTGCAATTTTTCGTTCGGTATCTGTCCAATGATGTCCGCAGTCAGGGTTGGTACATAAAATATACGCCGTTTGCGGCAAATGATTTCCATGGTCATCTTGTATCCATCGAACATTTTCCCATTCCAATAATTGCATGTGTCCACATTTGGGGCATGGAATATAATAACGCCGCTGGTCACCCGCCAGATATGATTTATGAATATTTGACTTCCCCATGACCGACGGGGATGACACCTTGATTATTTTCCTATTTGGGAAATTTGATGTACGTGCTTCCGCCAATTTTTCTGGCGACCCTTCGCACCCCGCGGACATGGGATACTTATCAATTTCATCTTCGATCAGGTATCTGATGGGCAACGATGCCAAATCCGTGGGCGATTGGGCACCGATGAATGTGATATACCCCCCTTGAAATTCTTTGTGGGTTTTTGTGTTGGCGCTATCCCGGGATTTTGATTCTGATACTTTTGACCGGATTGCGGGACAATTGGCCACCATGTCGTCAAATCGCTTGGAAAATTTCTCTGTGGCACTGTCTGTCGGGTACATACACATAATCGGCGCAGGATCAACGTCAATCACCATACCGACACAGTTTAATTCAATTTCTGTTTTTGCCATTTGCGTCCCGGACATCAATGTTATGATTTCAACGTCGGGATTTGTCCAACAATCCATAATTTCGCGCCCATACTCAACGCGCGCGGTGGACCAGGGTCCCGCTTCGGCCGAATATTTGGTCGATAATACACGATTGTTGTCGGCCCATTGGGACACGCTGGTGCGGGGCGGCGTTCGTATCCCCGCCAATATCCCCATAAAAAACGCTTCCCGCGCGGCCTGTGTTAATTTATCATTATATTCATCCATATCGGCCATCCCCCCTGTGTCTGCCAGTAAAGATTCCCAATCTTCATACGCCGCCAATCCGGTATAAAGTTCAATTGGCGGAATTTCTGATTTTTTCAAATTCGCTGATAACATCCTGGATGACCTTGTCAATTTCGTTTAATAAAAATTCTCGGTTTATTTTTTCAGACTGTTCCTTGGTGACTACGGGTGCCGCGCGAATGGCGAATGTGGCCAATCGCGTTTTGAAAATCTTGCCGATGTCATATCCAATTTTTTGAATTTCATCCAAACTGCCCAGTTTGCCCACCAACTGTTCGTATTCCAATTTTTTTTGCTTGGCGGCAAAGGCTTCTTTCATAGCACGCGCAATGTCGTATTGTTCCCGTGCCTGTTTGTTGGCGCCAGATGATGGTTCATCTATATTTTGGTTGGCGCAATGGCTCGGTCGATCCGTTATGTTGTGGCGCGCAATGTCATTCGTCGCCTGAATTTTTGCCTTTGACTTTTCAAAGTCGATTTTATCACCCACAAATACCAATCGGTTCTGTTGCTTTAACTTGGCAACATACGATTTTGATTTGTATCCCATATAACTGCAAAAAGCGGAATAACTGCCTATCATCTTTAATCGTTCTTAAATTCAATCCCGTCTTGATTGATGGCTACACCACCGAATGTATCCAAAAATCGCTTGATAATGACATCGCAATATGTGGGGTCCAATTCGGCCATGCGGCAAACACGGTTCGTTTTTTCGCATGCGATCATTGTTGAACCGCTGCCCCCAAATGGGTCTAAAACAATTTGCCCACGTAATGATGAATTTAATATCTGGCGTTCAATCAATGCGATGGGTTTCATCGTCGGGTGCAGCGGACTTTCTTGTGGTTTATTATAATCCAATACCGTTGATTGATTGCGATCGCCGCACCAAAAATGCGCGGCCCCGATTTTCCAACCGTAATGACACGGTTCGTGTTGCCATTGATAATCTTGGCGACCCATTGTGAAAATATTCTTACGCCATATCAAGGTTTGATGAACTTTCAATCCGTTTTTATCGCATGCATTTCGAAATTCACGCGATGCATTTTCCCCGTGCCAGACATAAAATGCAGCACCCGGCGCCAAAACGCTTGCGGCCGCACTCATGGCGGTATTGATAAAACGGTCAAAGTCGGCATCGGATAAATTATCGTTCATAATTTTCTTCCCGGCGCTATTTTGAACGTCAACATTGTACGGCGGATCAGTCACCATTAAATTCGCCGATACCCCATCCATTAATTCGGTCAACACGGGCGCATATGTACTGTCGCCGCAAATCAATCGGTGATAGCAATGCAATTTATGCCGGCCGATGATCCATATGTCGCCATGTTTGCATTGTGGTGTCGCCGGCGGGGTTGGAACGGTGTCCATTTGTTCGGCATGTTCATCAGGTTTCCCTTCGGCCGCGTCATCAAATATGTCGCTTATTTCTTTATCCGAAAAGCCCGTCATTTCTAAATCGGCACCCAAATCACGCAATTGGTCGATTTTAATGCACAGTTTATCCAGGTTCCACAATGACAATTCGCCAGATTTGTTATCAAAAATCTGGATTTGGATTTTTTCTGCATGCGTTAATCCATCCAGTATAATGCATGGCACACGATCCAATCCCAGTTGTTTTGCCGCCATCAACCGACCATGACCGGCAATGACCATGTTGTTTTCATCCAATATCAACGGATTTGTCCAAACGGTTGTCATTGATTTACATAATAAATCAATTTGTTCCGGGGAATGGTCTTTTGGGTTATCGGGGTCTGGTTTAATGTCGCCAACGGGGACAAGAATAATTTCCAGATTGCTGATTTGGTCTTGAATTCGTTTCAAAATGTGGGGGGGTAATTCCATTTTATAATCCTTTTTGTCAATTTTTATCTTTTTTAATCGTTCTTTGGGCGTTCACTTTCGTTCACCTTGAAAAAAAATCGTTCTAACTAGACATCAATCGCGCCTCGCGTGACCCGCAGTGGATAATAGTCTGGACAGAACCTATGCAGGCAATAGGTGCTGTTCTCATCGTTCTTTTATGGCGTTCTGGCTGTTGCGACCGCCTTTGTCATCGCTTCATCGAATAATTTTTCAAACAAACGATTAACCGTGTCAGATACTGTTTGATTAAAGTTAAATTTCGGATTGACGTTCACCGCAGGGATAAGGACATATAGCGCGCGATAGTCATTTGGTCCACTACCATGGCGCTGACATAACAGTTTTGAACCATTGGTGTTGATAATAAATACCCTGTTTTTGATCGCATTATTTAGCAGATGTTGGGCATTGGGGCGCAGTTTCCCATTTGTTCCATATTTAACATTCTGTAAAATGGGAACGGCAATATAGTCAACTTTATTGCCTTTATCGGACTGCAATGAAATATATTCTGGGGTACGTGCCGATGGTCCATCATCGCTTTGTTGTGCAATTTGCCAGGATGCTGTTGCAACTTTTACCTTCATTTGTGCAATCGGCATCTTTTTTGATACCTGGGTGCTGAAATATGGCGCGGCATCGGTGATAAAATTTTCACCCGCACTTATTGACCCACGCCGGTATCGCCGACTCCATGCGGCGCGAATGTTGAATTGTTGACCGGATATCTGAACCAACTGGGCACCAATCATGCCCCCCAGTTTGTTCATGGCCTGGGACATGGCAAATGGAATTTGCGATTTGGCAATATCATCAATCCAGTGTGATAAATCTGGTCCTTTGATGGAAATGTTTAACGATACCGTGTCTGTCATTATTTCCACCCCATTTTTTCCCAAAATTTTGCTGTTGCGTCCAAAACATCCGTCGGATCATAGTAGCGTAATATCTGATCCAACCCCATTTGGTCCACAATGGATTGCCATTCGGCGTGTTTTGCGGCCAAAGATGCCACACCATGGCGAATTTCAGGATACGCCGATCGTTTCCACCACTCGGCGGCGAATTCTCGTTCTATGTGGGAAATATCGCCATTTGCCCCCAGGTAATATATTTTCCCGGCCATGCGGTTGTCATAATGACCCGCAATGCGAATATTTTTTAATTTTTCGTCATGTGGTTTGTCTTTGAATGCGTTGTTGACAATGCGTTCAAAAACCGTATCCCACAATCTGTCTTTGGAACGTGCGCCCAATCGGTATCTGTTCCATAATTCCAATCCCCGCACACCCAATGGCGGCATCACAGGTGGCGCATATTCTGTTTGTGGCTGGGGTTTGGGTTTTGCTGGGGTATATTCGGCTTCGTATCCCCGATTTTCCAACCAATTTGACAGGTATTGCACCATGCGCTTGTCTTGGACTTCTTCGCTGGCGACATATGCCGGCAGTGCCGCGATAATGCTTTCTGGGTCAATTTTATCCTGGGTAATGGTATGGATAAACGCGTCATAGGCTTTTTGCTTTGAACCGCGCCGTTGGGTTGGGTATTGATCCCATAGCCTGATGAACATTTCATCCACGCGCGTGCGCGACAAAGTGATTATTTTATTTCTTTGTTTTTCATCATTATTATAGGGGGCTGACATTTTTGTCACCACGGGGGTGTCATTTTTGTCACCACCCCCCGATCGTAATCCGCAGTTTTTCCAATCATTTGACAGCATGATCCGACGTTCATTTTGTTGCCCCGGCGCGGTGATAATTGACCGTTTAATATATCCACATGATTCCAACAGTTCGATGGCGCGTTGCAATGTTCGTTCGGACATACCCGCGGCCATCTGGTCCATAATATATTCGTTTGATGCATAGCATTCGCCGGTTTTATGCGTCAGATTTTCAATAACCGCGTACACCGTTCGCGATGTGGCGGTCAATCGGATATCAGATAGCAGTTGGGACGGCAAGACTGTGTAATACGAACGCTTCATAGGTTGACCCATATTTGACCCTGTGTTTCTGTGTTTTTAATAAACCCATATTGTTGTAATTCGCCAAAGGCGCGATGAACCAGCGCAAGCGATATATTAAGGTTCCGCGCGAAATATTCTTCATCATCGGCCATGCATTGGTTTTCATCCACGCATGCCGACATTTCGCAGAATATCAATTTGGCTTCGGCGGATAATTGGGGGTGATACCGAACCGCCGGCAATAAAACGGCGCTATACATTGCATCGGTCATTTGAATTCCTTTGTTTTTTGAAATAGGCCCGCATCGCTTTTTTCCCGTACAAGCGGTCATGGTTGTGGGTCACGCAGTGATTAACGATTTTCAGGATTTCGCCTTTATCAATCCCCAGCGCATCGCACCAATACTGCAAATCTTCACTGCGGGGACTGAAAAATCGCTTTGCGTCAATTTTGTTGATCTGATTGCGGGGATGATAATAAACACGTCCGCCGTTTGATTTATGGCGATAGACGCCGTTGGAAAAGGGATTATGAATATTGTGCGGTCGCAAAAGATCCCTGATATAGGATACGAAGATTTTTTCGGCCAAATCCCAATATTGATCCATCTTTCCTTCCTTTCTGTTGGCTCATATCACCAATTGACCGCCCGGATGTGTTTGCACCCGTTTCATATTCAAAACCCAGCGCAACACATTTATTTTGTTTAATATGGTCGGACGTACCGGATGCCCCGGGGGCAGCGTGTCGTATTCTTCGTGCCAGATGTGCAACTGGCGCATGATTTCGTCTTTATCTTTCATTGGCAATACCGCTTGGTTTTACTTGGGGCATGATTTGGTAATACGGACGAAACGGCGCATCCATGGCATTTATGGCGGCAACCGCCGCGGCATAGGTTACGGCTGTTCCGACTATGATGCCGGCACGGATCAGTACAATGGCAAATTCGTATTCCATTCCGTTCCTTTTTTTTGCTTGTAGAATACAGGTCGGTTCTTGACCGTGATATTCTGACATCGTTTTGTTTTGCGGTTTTCACCGCGGTTTTCTGCGTTGCGCCGTCATTTCAGATTCTTTTCTCTCTCTTACTTTGCAGACCGCATCGCGGAAACTGTTTATAAATCCAGCAACAACTGAACCCCACATGCTTTACAATACATTTCCATCAGTGCTTGTTCTTCGGCCAGTTGGTCCGGATCTTTTGCGCGCAGTTTAATCATCTTCTTGATGAATTTCGGATCATACCCCTGTGATTTGGCTTCGGCATAAATTTCTGACATATCATGATTTATGTCGTTATGCTGTGCGTGCAGATTTTCCAATCGTTCAATGAAACTGATTAATAACGCCGAATCCAGCGCACCATGATTTGCTTTTGCGTTCTTTTTTGGCATTATTTGCCCCCTTGGTTTTGTTGTTGGCTAACAGATGTCCAAAAATCTGTTGGAACGTCCACGTCAATTCGTTCAACAAAATTGCGAACATCATTTATTCGCCATGCTGGTAATTTGTTTTTATTAATCCAATTGTAAATCGTAGAAATTGGGATATTCAGAGCACGTGCCATTTTACTGGTACCGCCGCACAACTTTGATAATTCCTTGACAGTCATTCGCTTTCCTTTTTGGTAATTGTATTTTTCCAAAAAAGAAACAACAAGTCAAGTATTATTTGCTGATTTAGAAATTGATTTTTTGCTATTTTAGAATACCCTTTGTTAAAAAGGTGTAAAAATGAACAATAAATATGGTTTTATTCGGCGTCGTTTGGCTGATTTGAACAAATCGCAGACTGAATTATCCGAAACTCTTCACTTGCAGGCGCCTGCAATCAATAAAATCATGACGGGACAACGTGGAATAAAAGGTGAAGAAGTTGCACCATTGGCCGATTTTTTGAATTATAATGTGGAATCATTCGCAAATTATGTTTCTGGCGAAATTTCCAATCCTGACGATATATTAGAAGCAAATGAATCAAATGTCCCTGATACAATAAAAATTCCATATTATAATGTTGCTGCCAGCGCAGGGGCAGGTATATATAGCGGGCAGGACTATGTGCAATCTTTCTTACGTGTTTCTGTTGGTCGATTTGCGGATAGAATTATGAATGCAAAATCTGTTTCCGCGATAACTGTTTGTGGGGATTCGATGAATCCAAATCTTAATGATGGTGATATTATTTTAGTTGACACATCATCAAAAGACATTTCTGATGGGAAAATTTATATAATCAATATTGACGACAAACTGTTTGTTAAACGCTTATTTATTAACCCGATTTCAAAAAAAATCATTATCCGTTCTGATAACCCCTTTTATCCTGAATTTGAAGCAGATGAAAATACCATCGCAGTTTGCGGTCGCTTGATAATGAGGGTATTTCAAGACTTGTAAATTATATGATTGGGGGTTTTTATGACTTATATTTTAATAATCGGAATTGTTTTTGGATTTTTGTATTTCTTGGGAAAGCATATCGAGAGAAAACAGGAATCAGAGAAAAACGCCAAAAGAAACGCGTATTACAAACGATTGCTTGCCGATCCAAATCATTTTGATAACATCGCCCCGAAATTCACTGATCCGCGCACCATGACGCTGGCCCAGTTTATGGAATATCTGGGGCTGGACCCCAACGATTCACAGGACAAAGAATCCGCAAAAAGCGAAAAGCCCGCAGAACACGTATTCGACAATGACGATATAGTTATATGGCGCGCCGGGGACGATAAAAAATGCATAATCGTCATTGAGTATGACGGTGGCACAATAACAGGTGAACGTGCTGTTGATTTATATGAAATATCCCTGCATCAATCGGCGGATTCAATCATTATAGCCGCCAATTGCCACGCCCAAAATGAAGAACGGCATTTTGTCGCAAACAGAATCAAGAATTTGAAATACAACAATATGTCGTACGATTTCGCGGACTTTTGTTCAAAGATTTTACGTATTTCTGTATTAAAATATGTCGATAGTGATGATTTGATTTATTATCTTGACTCTTTGAATGGCGTGCCATTTGATGCAAAAGAACATTATAATGACTTAAATTTAATAAAGCACATCAAAAAGCAGAGAGCCAAAACGAAATCAGAAAGAAAACGTACATAAGCGGGCTGAATAATTTGTGTCTTTTTTTTTGGGTGCTTTCATGCACCCATTTTTGTTTTCTAAAAAGAAATAACAGTTTCTATAAAATGTTTCTTTTTTGGAAATTTTTAATTGACATTTGTTTTCTTTTTTGGAAAGATACTAATATCTAAAAAGGAAAGGAAACATGAAAAACACAATCTGGATTTTGGGGGTTGCCATAGTGACGGCTGTTTTGATGGCTGTGCTATGCCGTGGCACGCCCCGTACGCAATTGGCCGGACATACGATTGACGTTTATGAATTTGACGGCGATTTCGGCACCAACTATGTCGCGGCAATGAATTATGCCTATATAACCGGTCAGATTTCCCGTTTTACCAATATTGACGGCGCGATTGTCTATTGCTATGGCCGCATCAATGGTGCGGTCGTTGAATGTTATGGTACGGGCGAATAATTGGGGGATGTGGCATGAAAAATAGTGATTTTTTAACTGTTGCACGGGGAATTGTTTTGGATGCAATCGCCAATTCGGCGCATCGGGACGATTTGTGGAAATTGGCGAACGATATCGCCGGCGCAGTCGCCACCGAACTATCACGGCCAAATATGGTGGGTATGCGTGACACACTGGTCGAAACTGTCGATGACGATGATGAACCTTTGCCGTTATCACACAAAATGATAATTGTGCCACCGCGCCGCCCCCCTGAATTGGGGCCGGAGCCAACACCTGTTGCCACACCAATCGGTCCAACTCCGGATCTTGATGAATTGGAATCTGTCACAATTAAACCGATTTGGATGGAACGGGACATTGATCTGGATAAATACTTGGTTTCGCGGTACAGCAACCCATGTTCATGTACCCGTGGACATTGCGAACGCCCGTGCGTTCAAACGGAATTATGCCTGGTAAATCGGAAAACCGGCATTCTTGAAACCTGTGATGTGGAATTTGAAACGTTGCAGGAATTGCAAATCTTCTGTGATCCCCAGATTGCCGAATATAACCGTCAACCACAACCGGTATACATTGATCCGGAAATAGAAGAACAGACCCAGAAAATTAAAAAGGCCTGTCGCGCGCATCGGGAAAAGCGGCGTATCGACCAATTCCTAGAATTTTATCATGCATACGCGGGCGATCCAAAAAAGATTGCCGATGCCATGGGCGTAAATACCCAGACTGTGTACAACCTAAAAAACCAAGCCAAAAATAAGGGGTTATTAAAATGATTTATTGGGCATTTGCTTATTATGTATTTTCGCTGATTTATTGCGGCACATCAATCGGTGTCACGCGGATCAACAATATTTCGCTGATACTGGTTGCGGTGTTCGCGCCGATATTGGCCCCGGTGTTTTTTGGATTGCGCCTGGGGCGGCGATGAAAGTTGGGGCGCACATAATGAAACAATTAAATTTGTTATTCCCCGTTTATCAACGCCTTCCTATATTGGAATGCCTGTATAACCCACGAAAGAAAAGGAAAAAATGTCATGAAAGTCAAAAAAAGTAAGTTTTATTTTCGCAAATCCGGGCGCGATATCATAGATTGGGTGCAAAACAATTATCGCGTGTTGATTTTCTGGGGCGGTGCCGCGTTATGGTTTGGAACATTGATTTGGTGTACGGAACTTTGGGCTGCATGTTTGATTTCTATTGTGGCGGTCCGTCAATGGCGTGATTTTACGCGGTGGTGCACGGCGCGTCCAAAAACAAAATTGCAGAAAACAATTGAAAATCTGCACAAGCGATTTGACGATCTGATTTTTCTGTGGATTTTACAAAACACAGAATTTCAAGACGCACATCCCACACATTTCAAACCCCGCACCCCGGTAAGCCAGGGCACGGAGGAAAAGTAAAGAATCGCCCGTATGGGTGCCGGATAAAACATAAGAAATAGGTCTTATTCGGGATTATGGGGGACAACATAGACACCCCCACCAAGGACAGACACGGGTTCGTTTCATCCCCGCCTTTGCCTGGCGACGGTCTGGGTGTCTGTAAAACCGTCATGGGTCGGTCTGGATAACTGCACGGGGCACCGACACCCCGCCCAAATGTCGGTCCATATGGTGGGTTCGGATAATGGGGGCAAATAAAAACAGCCCCGTCGGGCAACGCCGAAGACAGGGTAAATCCCACCTGGCCAATACAGGAAGTGATATGCAACGTAAAATAAAATTTTTTGACACCCCAATAACACCCGCCCAGGCCGCACGACGTTTTAATGTGGATTTTTCCTGGGGGGTGGGCACAACCTTTAATCAACTTGAATTTGGCACGATTATCGGGTTATATCGCAATAATTTTACTTCTGTTGATATTTTATACATATGTAATGCAACGCCGCACAACGGTCATTTTGAACGGTTTATGATGGCATTGGAAAATTTGTCGCGAACATGCAAATTAAAAATTCGCCTGTGCTGTTTCATCAATGAAAAATTATATCGCCATATCAAGGCGCGCGCCGGCTGGATCAGTCCGATTAATACAATGGATTGTTTAGAATACGGTCATGCGTGCCCGTGCATTTTCTGCGGGGCACAACCACACGTCAAAGAAATTGCTGGGCTTTATTATGCCAAATGTGCCGCATGTGCTAATCATGATCCACATGCATTTGTTGGGCGCACCGCATTGCTGGCGGCTACCCAATGGAATCATGGTAATACCCCCATCGGTCATCAGGGTGCATATAAACGAAAGGGGAAAAGGATTAAATGATGCAAATAAAACAAATCAGCAAAATGAACAATAGATTGGGGTTTGCCGGGGCGCTGATACTGGCACAAAGCGGCGTTATCAACCAGTGGCGTGCCGATGACAAATATTCCATTGCACAAATGGATTATGGTCTGTCCATTAAAAACCACGTCGATGGATCATATCCGCAACAAGATATAAAGGCGATTGTGCGGCATTGTTTGCCCGGGACAGGGGCTTATGAAACAAAAATTGGAACCGACGGGATTTGCAGGGTTTATGTCGAAAATTCGGTGGGGTGCCCTGAAATGGCTTCTTAACATTGTGTAATACACGCACCCCACAAAAACATAGGCGAAGGATAAATTAAAATCAATATAAGATTTTTGATTGAAATAACTGGAAAAACCTGTCTATAATGGCAAAAATAGAACGCAGATTTTTGGCAATGGCATTGGAACGCGGAATCACTGTGTCTGATGCGGAAATGCAAAATGGCATTGCCAATTTTGTTGGATTTCTGCGTGATATTCAAAAATTAAAAGAACAACATGATAAAAACATGCGTGATTTTGGCGCGGATCAGTTCAGACAAACAAGACAGAGAATACTCGCTGCCTGCGCAGGTATCACGCCTGAACGAATATGCCGCGCGGCGGCAAATGACGGTCGTGCGTGAAGCGACGATTATTGAATCCAGCACGATTGGCGATCGCAAACAGTTTCTTGAAATTATTAATTTTTGCATAAAAAATCATGCCGCATTATTGATTGATACCATTGACCGCGCCCAGCGTTCTTTCTCGGAAATCCCACTTTTGGAAAAATATCGAAAATCTGGAAAACTGGAAATCCATTTTTGTCGTGAAAATATCATTATAAATGACAAATCTTCGGGGTCTGATATTATCATGTGGCACCAGGGTGTCCTGATGGCCGAAGCGTATAGTTTGCATTTTCGGGAAAATGTTAAACGTTCTATTTCTGCCAAGGTATTAAAGGGTGAATACCCGGGTCGTGGTCCCATGGGGTATAAAAACATCCGGACGCCGGATAATCGATCTGATATTATTATTGATAATGAAACCGCCGACCGTGTACGCCAATTATTTGCAGAATATGCAACCGGGGCTATGTCATTAAAAACTTTGGTTGATTATGCCTATGATTTGGGGTTGCGGACCGCGTCTGGGGACCGTCTGGCCAAAGGGCACGTTCATAAAATTATAACAAATCCCTTTTATTATGGCGTTGCCAAGTGGGGGGAATATCAATTCGAGCATAAATATCCGCGCTTAATTGAAAAATCAGTGTGGGACAGATGTAACGCGATTTTGACAGGTAAAAACCAGCATGTCGCCACCAGATGGGGGTCAAAAAAGTATTTATACCGCGGGTTAATCCGCGATCATTATTCGCAGCGTATTGTGACGACGGAACGCAAAAAGAACCGATATAACTATCTGATGACCTGGAACGAAGCGGGCACCCATGTGGCGGTCAATGAAGATATTGTTACCGGCCAGATTTATCGTATATTGAAAATGATTCAGGTGCCACGCGCCGCGGTCGCGGACGTTCGCGATTATTTGAAATCGGCCAAGGAAATGGAAATTGAATTTCATAAACGCATAATGTCTGAATTAAAGGAAAATTTGGCAACAAACGAACGCCGCAAGGCTGCATTGTTGACCATGCGGCTGGACTATAAAATTGACGATGTTGCCTATGCGGCCAAGGATGCAGAATTAAAACAAGAAAATTTGGAATTGCGTAATAAAATCGCCGCACACACGTATTGTGACGACAATGTAAATGATATTATTGTGACGCTATTCAACGCGGCATCGTGCGCCGCAGACGTATTTATCGACGAAAGTTCGGAAGTTGAAATAAAACGCAGTCTATTAAAACGCATCTTCCGAACCCTGGAATTAAAAGAGAAAACCCTTTGTTATGACTTGACTTTTCCGTTCAATATGTTCATAACAAAGGGCATTTCTGATAACTGGCGCGCCCAGAAGGATTCGAACCCTCAACCTTCTGATCCGTAGTCAGATGCTCTATCCAATTGAGCCATGGGCGCAACGGACATCATTTTATACTAAATTATCCTAATTGCAAGGGAAAATATCAAAAAAGACATTATGGTATTATTCATTGATTGTGGTGTTATTTTCATGCGTAATAAATCTGATGCACGGTGGTGTATCTGGGTGTCGAAATCTATCAATTCATAGCGTCTCCGGTGACGCTAAAAACCGATAAATCTCCAATCCACAGGTTAGAGGGTGGCGATATAATTAAATAAGCCCACTATTTTCTATGAATTAATAGTTTTGAACCTCCAACCACCAGATGCATGGTGGTTTTTTATAATAAATGACTAAAGGGGGCTTCAGATGACAACAACAATTAAATCCAAGGCCAAAAAAATGGCAATCGGTGCGGGGATTGTGGGGCGGCAACATTGGTTGGCGTTAAAAAAATGAATCCGGGTATGGATTGGGCCACGGTTATTGATTGCAATTATAACAAGACAGAAAAAGAACGGGAATTTCTCTGGAATTCGTGCATGTTTGCGGCCTATGAATTATATGCCCAGGGAAAAATGAACAAGATTCGCGGGGAAATGGTTGCCGGGTTGGTTCGTCGAAGTCATGCGTGTATCCCCAGCACGGTTAATTTAACGGGGAATATCGTTTGTGAAATGGGGACGGTTAATCGTTGCCTCTGGATTGGTGTGGATCGGTTGAATGGTACCCGCGTGGCAACATGCTGTGTGGTGACAGCGGATGCGGTTAATGCCGTCCGCGTGCGCCCCGTGGATAATCATTATGAAACCATGATTGAATATAGTGGGCCGATTGTATCGGACCGAAAAAGTTACGTGATATCAAATGAAGCGGGGGGGGATCTGATTTTGATGATACATGTGTATCGCGTTACTAAGAATTAGTGGGAACGTCCGTGATAAATTTCATAAAAATGCCGGCGACAAACGGATTTGTAATTGGTGTCGCCCATGGCGAATTGATCGCCGTCACGTATAACATGCCCCGTCGCGTCAAAGCGTAAATGGTGTGTCGCCAGACATAGGCATCCTGGGATCTGACAATTTGATTCCATGCGGTGTAATTTGGCACCAACTTCGATCAAACGGCGGGCGGCGGGAAAAATTTTTTCATTACTGTCCACCATCAAACCATATGTCATGACGATCACACCATGGTTATCGGCGATATCCACCATGTGATCAATATCCGATGGGGCAAAAAATTGTACTTCGTCCACCAATAAAATCGATGTGCCTGGTGCCGGACGATATTCATCCAGATTTTTTAACGATATGGCGTCCATCGAAATGCCAATTCGTGATGTAATTTTTGTGTCACCAAAACGGTTATCGCATCGGGGCTTAACCATGGCAACAGATGTGCCATTGCGTTTGAAATTATATGCCGTAATGATCAGTTCGGCGGACTTTGAACTGCCCATTGTGCCATAATGAAAGTGCAGGTTGGCCATTTTCCTATTCTTTTGGTTTATGGGGATGTCGCATGAATTGGACGCGAAAACTGCCGTTGTTTACGGGCGCCCAGGAATAGATCAATGGGGCCAGTGTGCTTTCGGTCATCCATTGTGGAAAGAGTTGATGCAACACCCCGCTGGCGCCGGTGATAATAATGGCCCGGCGTACACCGGATGTGGCAACGGCATTAATACGGTCCCATGCCATTTCAATGGTATGATGATGTAAATCGATCGTGGTTTCACGGGGAACGGGTGGGGTGGTCTGTGGGATTAATTGTCCCAATTTTAATTGTTGGCGCACATCACGGGTAACCATGCGGGTATCGGGATGAAATTCACCCGATGCCATTTGTTCAATATCTTTATCGGTTACATGACGCATGATATCACAATTTTACCCCATATTTTCCCCGGTTTATAGGACGATAGGACAAGGCCTCTGTTAAATCGTCCATTTCGATATTTTCACCGCCACGCAGGTCGGCGATCGTTCGCGCAATACGACGAATACGATTATACCCACGGGCCGACATGTTCATCTTTTCTGCGGCCATGTTCAAGAATGATGTTAATTCCGGTGTCAATGGTGCCGCGGCATCTAAATCAGGGCCGTCCAGATGGGCGTTGACGCATCCTTGGCGTGCCAATTGCTGTTCCCGCGCGGCAACAACACGGGCGCGGATTTCGGCACTGGTTTCACGGGGTGTGGTATCGTTGTTGTTCATTTCCCATGGATTGACCGCATCCACATCAACATGCAGATCGATCCGATCCAGCAATGGTCCAGATATTTTATTCTGATATGCCTCTGCACAACGAGGGGCGCGGGAACAAGACATCGCGGCGTTCCCCAGATGGCCGCATGGGCATGGATTCATGGCGGCAATTAATTGAAATCGTGCCGGATATGTGGCATTTCGGCGTGCACGGGAAATCATAATCGTGCCAGATTCCATCGGCTGGCGCAGGATTTCCAAAGTGGTGCGATTAAATTCCGGTAATTCGTCCAAGAACAAAACGCCATTATGGGCCAATGATATTTCACCGGGCCGTGCATCGGCCCCGCCACCGGCCAGGGAAACCGCACTGGATGTGTGATGCACACTGCGGAATGGGCGTGTGGCAATTAATGATTGGCCATTTAATTGGCCGGCAATGGAATAGATGATCGAAGATTCCAAAATTTCATTGGCGGTTAATTCCGGCATAATCGTTGGTAATCGTGATGCCAACATGGTCTTGCCCGACCCCGGGGGACCAACCATCAACATTGCATGCCCACCGGCGGCCGCAATTTCCAATGCGCGTTTGGCTGCGGCCTGGCCGTGAACATCGGCCATGTCAATTTTATGGGTGGTTGTGTCCGCAACCGTTGGTGCCGATGGCATGGGGATAATCTGGGTTCCTTTGAAATGATTAATGAGATCTAGGACATGCGCGGCCGCGATGATGTTTTTATGGCCACTCATCAACGCTTCGCCCCCGGTGGATGCCGGACATATAATCCCCAGATTGTTCGACGCCGCCCACACAGATGCCGGTAAAACACCGCCGGCCTTGACGATGGCACCATCCAGGCCCACTTCGCCTAAAATCACATATTGGGATAATTGCGTATCCGGTAACACCCCCATCGCACACAAAATGCCGCATAAAATCGGCAGGTCAAAGTGCGATCCACTTTTTTCGACGTCCGCGGGCGACAAATTCACCGTCAAACGTTTGGGCGGTAATGATAAATTAAGTGCAGACAACACATTACGAATCCGTTCGGCCGATTCTTTGACCGCACGGTCGGCCAAACCGATAATGTTAAATTCGGGCCGTGACAGACCAGACGAAAGTTGAACCTGGACATCGATGCGGGTTGCATCCATACCGTTAAAAATAATGGAATTTAATGAAATCATGTTGTGCATATTATAACTTGCACTAAATCAATTCAAGTTATAAAATAATCCCGATCAAAGAAAAGGATGTATGGATGCCCGCAAAGAAAAAAAATCAGGCACGTGAATGGTTTAATACTTTATTTTATGGGGCCTTGATTGCGATCGTATTTCGCAGTTTTTTATTAGAGCCATTTAATATTCCATCCGGTTCAATGATTCCGACATTAAACGTGGGGGATCATATTTTCGTCGAAAAATGGGCGTATGGATATTCGCGTTATTCATTTCCATTTGGATCATGGCATTTGTGGAATGGACGATTTTTTGCGACCGAACCAGATGTGGGTGATGTCATTGTTTTCCGTAACCCGATAAACGAAAACCTGGATTATGTTAAACGGTTGATTGGACGTCCCGGTGATACGGTTCAAATGATAGATGGGCGTTTGTACATCAATGGTCAAATGGTCGAACGCAAAGATCCGCGTCCCTATATCGTGGCGACATTACCGAAATCAATTCGATCGGTTGGTTATTACAAAGACAATATTTCGATCAAGGGAAATAAAATCTGGATGGACAATGCGCCGGTTGAATTTAATTATACCATTGAATACAAAGACGATCGGTTTTGTCATATGTATCCGTCCGAATGCGGCGTGTTCCAAGTGACAGAATATACCGAAGTTTTACCAAACGGCGTGGAACATAGCATTATTGAATATACCGACAATGCCATGTTTGATAACACCCCATTGGTGACGGTTCCCGATGGACATTATTTCTTTATGGGTGATAATCGCGATAACAGCGGGGATAGTCGCGCCGACATTGGTCCGGTTCCGCGGGATAATATATTGGGGCGTGTATGGTTTGTATGGTATTCGCACAATTATCATTCGCCAATGGTTATGTTCTGGAACTGGGGGCATAAAATTCGTTGGGAACGGTTTGGTATGGGGATTAAGTAGTGAAAAAATTAAATTATGAATTTAAGAATCCGGCACTGTTGGATTTGGCATTAACACAAAGTGGGGTTGATAATGCCCACAACAACGAACGTTTGGAATTTATTGGGGATCGTGTGTTGGGGTTGACCGTGGCATCATTGTTATATCACATGTTCCCCAACGAAGCCGAAGGGGAATTGGCCCGCCGGCATGCGGCATTGGTATCCACACAAACACTGGCGCGGGTGGCACGCGATTGGGATCTGGATGCATCTGTGCGGCATGGGCATATGACGGGTGGGCGCGCCGATCACATGTTGGCCGACGCGATGGAGGCGATATTTGGTGCCATCTATCTGGATGGGGGATTTGATGCGGCATCGGGTATTATTGTGTCGGTTTGGCATGATTTGGCGGCCGCAGCGATTCAACCACCCAAAGATTACAAGACCGCGTTACAGGAATATGTCCAAAAACATGGTCATGGCACGTTGCCGGTTTATCGATTTGAAAATCCAACGGGTGCGTCGCACAATCCGATGTTTCATGTGACGGTTACGGCAATGGGGAAAAATGCGACCGGTACCGGGCCATCAAAAAAGGCCGCCAGTATGGCCGCCGCCGAAGAAATGCTAAAAATTCTTGCAATTTCGGACATTGATGGTTAATATCTGGATAGACTTTATTTCTAAGGGATAAGATATGTTTTCGATTTTATTGGTTTTGTTGATTATTGTGTCTGTATTTATGACCGGTATTATTTTATTACAAAAATCAGAGGGCAGTGGTATGTCCGGTTCATCGGCGGCATCGATGTTTGGGGGGGCGTTGACCGGGGCGGCCGCGGGGAATTTTTTAACGAAATTGACCGCATGGCTGGCAACGATATTTTTTGTTTTATGTGCGGCATTGGCATTGGTTGCATCAAAAATGGATTTGCAATCTCAGCAAAGTGATCTGCGCCAGGAAATAATTATCCAAGAAAATGCCGTTGCAACGGAAAATGAATAAAAATCCCGCCATTTGGCGGGTTTTTAAATGGATAGTGCTTGGGGTGGGGGAACAATCGTTGGGATTTTATCACTGGCGTTGATAAAAAGTTTTATGATATAATTTTTTTCTGGGTATTTATTGATGGGGAATGAAACAAGATGCGCGCCAAAAAATCGACAAATATATCTGATATAAAAAAACCATCGTTGCGTGCGCGATTGGTGATGTGGGTGATTAACCTGGGGCTGGTGACGGTGGCGGTGGCCGCCGGGTACGTATTGGTTGTATTTTTACAGATGCCATCACTGGACGCAATTTTGCATGAAACGCGACCGGCGGCGATAACATTTCTGGATCGCGATGGTCATGAAATCCGCAGTGCAAACCGCATTATGGGGGCGCCGGTTTCCGTAGAAACGTTACCCCCCCATGTATGGCAGGCGATTGTTGCCATCGAAGATCGACGTTTTTTCCAACATGGGCCCATCGATGCACGGGGGATTATTCGGGCGATGGCGTCCAATATGGTCCATGGACGTATGGCCGCCGGGGGATCGTCGATCACACAACAAACGGCGAAAAATATATTTTTATCGCGTGAAAAAAAGATATCACGCAAGATTCAGGAATTAATCCTGTCATATTGGTTGGAAAACCGTTTTGATAAAAATCAGGTCCTGGATTTATACATGAACCGTGTTTCATTGGTGGGTGGAATGCGGGGGATTGATGCCGCATCGCGTGCCTTGTTCCAAACGCCGGCGCGGGAAATGAACCTGGCCCAGGCGGCCCAAATTGCCGCCATGTTAAAAGCGCCCACAACGTACAGTCCGTTAAAGAATCCAAATCGCAATATCGCCCGGGCGCGCGTTGTTTTAACCGAAATGGTACGCCAAGGATACGTGACATTGGACGCGGCACGGACGGCGGCGCGTGCATTGGGGCCGGCCAACCCGGTGCCCGACACAAATATCTATCGGTATTGGACCGATTTTGTTCTGGACGAGGTACGATCACGTATTGGTGATTTTGATTCTGATTTGTTTGTGTACACCACGCTGGATCGGGGGTTACAAGAACGGGTGGCGGAAACATTATCATTAAAATCAGGTGTGCACCAAGGGGCGGTTGTTGCCATGACACCGGGGGGGGCAATTCGGGCAATGGCGGGCGGTGCCGATTATCAAACCAGCCAGTTTAATCGCGCATTGGCATTACGCCAACCCGGAAGCAGTTTTAAACCGGTTGTTTACTTGGTCGCGCTAGAAAATGGATTAACACCGCAATCATATGTGAATGATTCGCCATTTGCGGTGGGGGATTACAATCCGAAAAATTATAATGAAAAGTATTATGGGGACATTACATTGGCAACGGCATTTGCAAAAAGTGTTAATTCTGTGCCATTGAAATTGACCCATGAATATGGAATTGATGCGGTATTGGATATGGCGGCCCGGTTGGGTGTGGGAAATCGATTGCGTCGGGAATATTCCACCGTTCTGGGGGCATCAGAAATGAGTTTATTGGATCTGACGAATATTTATGCCGTTATTTGGAATGATGGTCAATCGGTTCGTCCATATTCAATAACCACAATTACAACCCCCGCCGGCAATATATTGTATCAACGCAATCCATCCGATCCGATCCAGGTATTATCGCCATCAACGGTACAACATATGACAGAATTGTTGTCGGATGTGGTTCGATCGGGGGGGACAGGCCGCCGGGCCGCCGGGCCACATGTGATGGGGGGCAAGACCGGAACCAGTAATGGTAACCGTGACGCATGGTTTATTGGACGGGCCCGTGAATGGGTTGTGGGGGTTTGGATGGGAAATGACAATTTTACCCCCATGAATTCCAAAATAACGGGTGGAACGGTGCCGGCGGAAATTTTCCGGGATATTGTAAAGTGATCTTTTTTGGCCTTTGAAGGCCCCATAAATTGTGTTATAATGCAAAACATGAAAAGAAAAATTATATCTTTGGTTTCGGTTTTATTGTGTTTGGGGGCCATGCCGGCGCATGCCAATTGGCAATACGGTGGCGATTTTATTCGCACCGGATGGTATGTTGATGATGGATCCCGTTTTACGATATCTATCCGTGCGGGTGGATCGTATGGATTTGGCGGGATTTCAAATGAAATTGGATCATTAACATCGGAATATTACTATAACCCCGTCAATGGCGTGGTTGTTTCGTATGGGTATTATTTATCATGCAAGGAAAGTGGGGATTGCGACCCATCGGCATTTGAACCGGCGGGGGTCGGGGATATCGCCGAATTAAAAGCGTCCAAGGATTATTCGGCCTTTGCCTTTGCCGCCGGGACCAGTGTGGGTTGGACCATTCCCAATTCCCCCCAGTGGCGTTTGGAATTAGGATGGGATCATATTACCGAAACCGAGTATAATGCATCCCCCATGTTTGACGGCGATTTAACGTTAAGCAGTGGTATGGTTGCCAATGTGCAATCGGGTGGTGTTAATTCCAAGGTTTCGGCCGACATCATCAGTGCGATGGCATTTTATGATTTCTTTGATGGATTGCAAAAACCATTACGCCAGGTTATTCCCTATGTCGGGTTTGGTATTGGATATGCCGACGTAAAAACGGTGTTAAATCTGACGGATTTGTATGGGGATTTGTCGTTGGCGGTTGATTTACAAGATTATGGTAAAATGGGCGATTATGTTCTGGAATTTTACACATCGGAAAAAGATAACGACAATATTGCCGGTGTTTTGGCGGCGGGGATTTCATATGGCATCACAGAATCAATGTTTTTTGATTTGGGGGCGCGTTTGATGTATGTTCCCAATATCAAATGGGATCTTAGCAGTGAAGACGGTGAACGTACCCGTGATTGGTTCCGTGTTAAAAATATGTTCTGGGCCAATATTATGTTGGGAATTCGTGTTGAGTTTTAAGCGGGTGCCGCATGGCACCCTTTTTTTTATTGTTTATATGAACACGCACTGGGGTTTTCGAAATGCCCATTGCCATATTGATCGGAAAATGTTTTAATATAACATTGGGTGATATTTGTTGCGCCATCATTTGATGACCCCGGCGTGGGACACGGTTTACAATTTGCCGATGTTGTTGGGCCATAATAACCGGCGATGCATTTATATTCTTCGGATTCATTGCATTTCCCGCTACAGCTGCATGCGCGGACAATACGTTTCATGGTGCCGGTGGCGACGGTGGTCCATCCACTTGTGGTGCAGTTTTTACACGGCGTACAACACAATGCACATGCGGCAGATTCTATAAATTCCCCATTGCATTCGCAAAAGCGATAGTACAGACAAGATTGTTGGGCGGAATGGTTAAGACTTTTGTCATAATTTATCCCAGCAGAAGAGAAATACCGATTACAATTACGGTGTTGATCGGGCAGTGATGCCGACGGGAAATATCTTTCACATTGGGTGTCCCACCATAGGCTAAGCTCGCTGTCACTTAAATATCCATGCAAATTCATATAGGCATCGTACATTTGGTTATATGCCGAACATGATTCTGCATCGGGCCATTGGGCATGTGCCGTCCCAAACATAAGTGTTATCAACATAAATGTCGAAATCGGTTTTACACGCATTATTGTTCCCCCACCTTGATTTTAATTAAAAAACCGCCACAGACTATTGGCGGCCGGGGATTAGAAAAATCATACTTAACAATGATCATGACGATTTTCACGCGTTGCGTTATTTTATATATCGCCATATCCCCGGCCGAATGATGAATTGGTCGGGTTTTTAAGGGGGCGCAAAAAAATTTGCGCCTGTTAAGTACGGGATTTTCTAGGTCCCAAAGCCGACATTGTGTCAGTTTCAGGAATTAGTATAACGTACAGGCCAAATAAAAATCAACCCGAAAACATAAAATATAAATACTTAATCCCCACAAGTTGTATTTTGCGGTTATGGTGGGGAATTAATTAATCAATCGTGACAGACACCACGGTTTCTGATTTGGTGGTATCCAATGGATGTGATTGATATTTGACGCCTGCAAAATCAATCTTATCCATGTCAATTTCCCGCAATACGCGGTTATACATGGTATGATAATAAATCTTGCGGTTGGTCAGATCGGTTGCAATCGTCCATTGGGTCGCCGATGGCATATTATTTGGGGCCTGGTTCACCGGGAATTGGATTCCCAATGGCACGTCAAAGTTATTTAGAATGTGAAATGCCTGTAATACGGTGTCATATCCCGTTGCCTGGGGCAGGGAATACGATTGGAAAAACGTGGCGCGAACAAAACGTGACGGGGGCGTCATATCGCCGGGGATGCCCAAAAAGCCACTGCCGGTGCCAAATGCCGCCAATGTCACATCCCCCAGGGCGGTTTTCATTGTTTGGGGGCCCACTGTGCCGGGTGTTAAATTGACATAATTATTCAAATTTGTTGTCATCCATTCAAATCCCGGTGCATTGGTCAAAACGCCAACCTTGTTTTCGTAAAAATGGGGAATTCCATCAACGATTTCCAGGACGACTTCGCGACCGTTTGGTTCGACAATGCGCCAATGAACGGTTGCGGCACGGGAATCAATATTGACAATTCGGACGTTATTGATGGCCCGTTTAACCTGGTCGATGGTTGAAAATTGCGACAGAATCCATGACACGACCTGGAAATCTGCCAGGGTTTGGTCGTTATACGCGGGATCGTATTCAACGTATTGACCGTATGTTGGAAAATAGAACAGGGCGGCAGACAGGCCGGCTTCGTTCGTGCCATCGATAACAAATTCGGGTTCTTCGACGCCCAATCCGACAAATCCAAAACGACTGGTAAATTCCAGACCACCCGCCGTTCCATCCGGCAGGAAAGATTTAACCGTATGAGCACGCGGGACGACGACATAGATGTTATTCATTTCTTCGCGTGACCAATCGATGGTGCGCGCCACAACCAATGAATTATCCTTGGCCCGCAGGGTAATTCCCGTACATGCATTGGCCGGATCAACAAATCCCCCCAATGTCGCCATCAATGCGACAACAGATAAAGATAAATGTTTCATAAAATCCCCCCGTTTGTTATTCGGGGATATTATAGGCATCACCCCCGGGGCATGACCATAAGAATGATGTCACGAAAGGAATGGATCTTTATTTGCCGTTGTTTTCGAATTCGCGCATAATGCGTGTGATCGTATATTTAGATATGCCTGTTTTTCGGGATGTGGCGCAAACACTGTGTGTTTCGTCCATAACACGTTGAACGATCATCTTTTCCGCCGCAGATATTAAACGTCTGGAACGGGTTTGGGATTTAACCGGTATAATTTTATATTTCTGGTTCAGATTGTATAATACACTGATGGTGGTGCTGTTTTCTTGGGCGATAATTTCAAATGCCGCACGGGCATGGGGAAATTCAATGGGATTTTCCGACATCAATAATCGTGCGCGATTTAACATTTCGGAAACTTTTTCCGGGGTAAATACCTGTTTGGGGCGGATGGTCAACAAATGGTATTTTTGATTCCATCGACGAATATCTTGTTCGTTGACGTTGTATTTTTGACTGGCACGGGTGATGCCATTATTAATGGCGTATGTGATGATTTCTTGCTTTTCTTTACTGCTGCGAATCATCAATTTCTTACGCGTATCTGGTTTTGTATTTGATTTGTCTGATGTAACCATGTGATTATGATACCATAATAATGTTAATGATTCAATCCTGGGGCGATGTTTTTCGACGCGCATATGTCCCAGAAATAATTCCAGATAAAACAAAAACACCCGCCGTGATCATTAAAATATTGATTATTTCGCGCAGGCGATTGGTATAAATATATCGAACAAACCATGCCTCTAAATACTCGCGTTTGGGACCGGAAAATTCAACATATCGGGGTTCCAGAGCCTTGATTCCATTTTTACCCATTTCCAAATGAATATATCCGTATTTGTTTAAATCGGTAAAGCGTGGCGTTTGACCCGATGACGGTGTGGTGTACATCGGAATGCCGGCGAATGTATCGGCCGAAAAATAATGAACGTGTCCAAAAATCAAGGCATCGATTTTGTGATTGCGAATAATAGATTTAAATTTCGCCGCGTCTGTGTCGGACATCCGATGTTCTTCGGCGCCCGCTACATTTTTGGGTGGCATATGACCAAAAATGATACAGTTGCGAAACAATGGTCGGATAAATTCCAATGTTTCGGCCAGCCATTCAAATTGTATTTCAGAAATTTTATCGGATGAATCCATTGCGATAAATAATGTGTTTCCATATCCAAACCAATAATATGTTTGACCAACAACAGCCTGGTAGTATCGTTTATCAATATTTTTGCGTTTTTCAACATCATGGTTGCCCGGGATCATATAAAATGGTATGCCATTTAAATGACGACCCATTTCATGAAACATCCAATAAAAATTGGCCGGACGTCGGTCCGACACCAAATCCCCAAGATACATAATAAATTCTGGATTTTTATCCGATGCCTGGGCCGCATCTATAATCCGTTCAATAACACGATTATGTGAACCGGTATCTGACATAATGGCCAGATTAAATTCGGTGGCGTTATCGTTTAAGAAATGTGATGCCGGTGGCAACATATTTTGGGCCGGACGTATAGATTCTTCGCCGAAATAGGTATGCGTCACAAATAAACAAAATGCAATTGTAATCACGGTGATCGCAACCAAATAGAAAATTTTCGATAAACGGTTAATATGCATGTTATTGAGCCTTTGGGTTATTATTGCTTCATTTTAAAGGATAATAAGATTACTGTCCATAGGGATTGAAAAAAATATGGGTTGATTTTTTAAAAAATTTATATACAGGGAAAACGTGACGGTTCGATTGCGCGGATGTCTATTCCACCGACTTATTGTCGATCCAGGTTGGTTCGCATCTCATTACCCCGGGACCAAAAATTAAACCCGCCAATGACGGGTTAAATTCTTGGTTGGGGCAGCTGGATTCGAACCAACACTGAATGAGTCAGAGTCATTAGTTCTGCCATTAAACTATGCCCCAAGTGCGGCCATTATATGTCGTTTTTTTCTATATTTCAAGTCTTTATTTTCACATTTTTTTAAACAAATTTTATGTGTGCTTTGGGTGTTAAATTATAGATTAAAAAAAATTTTTGTACCATCGGGTTTTTTCAAATCTGGGACATAAATATGTCAAAGAAAATTTCCAAAATTGGGAAATTGTATTTAAAACATTTTTTGTGTTAATTAAATATCATGTTGATTTATGTATATTTTGTATTAAATTTTATTTGTTTTTGATAATCTGGTGGCGCAAAATTTATTTGATACAAATATATATATAATAAAACTTGATTTTTTTTAGATTGTATGCGACACTGGCCGCGCATTGGATATAACAATCAAAAGTACTTTAAATATTTATGGTCTTTGGTTTTATATTCTGCCCTGGGGTTTGCCCGGGTAAAAAAGTTTCAAATTACATTTCTAATCAAAAGTAGTTTTATGTAAGGATAAAAGGAACATAAGATGGGAAAAAAAGTTAAGGGATCTGTCCCAGCGATCAAATGGTTTTTAATATCCAGAAATTAGAGTGAGTTTAGAAATGAACAAAAAGTTTCCAAAAGTATCAGTTTTGACACCTATATATAATACAAAACCCGAATTTCTGCGGGAATGTATTAATTCCGTTTTGGATCAGACATTTGGCGACTTTGAATTTTTGTTATGTGATGATTGTTCTGAATCATATATTCGTGATATCGTTGAATCATATAATGATCCAAGAATTATTTATATCAGAAATCAAAAAAATCTTGGGGCGGCGGGGTCACGAAATCGTTTAATAGATATGGCCAATGGTGACTATTTGGCATTGTTGGATTCAGATGATACGATGGTCGAAACACGTTTGGCCAAACAGGTAGATTTTTTAGATAAAAATCCAGCGGTTGGTTGTCTGGGAACGTGGGCAACGGTTAATAAATCATCGTTGTTTCACCCTGGGCGATTCGATTCCCAACAATTGGAAGAACATTTGGTTTTTTCTGGGTGTGCATTATGCAATTCCAGTGTGATGTTGCGAAAATCAACGTTGGATAAACATCATATTCGCTACAAAACAGAATTTATTCCGGCCGAAGATTATGCCCTTTATTGTGATTTAATTGGATTAACAAAATTCGCCGTGTTGCCAGAGGTTTTGTGTGATTATAAGTTTTATAGTGAAAATATCTCTTGTTGCCAAGAACAAAAACAAAAATACATAGCGGCGGTGGCACAATATAATGTCATTGAAAGATATGCAAATGTTTCATTGGTTGGCAAAGAGGAGATGGCAAATTTTGCGGCATTCAATATTCCGCAAAATAGTAAGGAGTTAAGGAGGGCGATAAAAATTAACCTGGACAAATTGAAAGAGTTTCCCCGATGGGCAGAAATGTTTTTCAATACAAACAAAAATTGTTATCGATTGATTTGCTATAAAAAGCGTTCTTTGACGGATCAAGCACGGTTATTGTGTTCACCATTAAGACGTTTTTTCAAGCAATCATTTGGTTGGCAATTATTTTGTTTTATAACCCGGGGTATGTTCAGTTTTAAAAAATAAAAAAAAGGAAAAGTGATGAGCAAGATTTTAGTAACTGGTGGAACCGGTTTTCTGGGATCAAATTTATGTAAACGTTTAATAACAGAGGGGCATACGGTCTTTTGTTTGGATAACAATTACACCGGACGTTTATTAAATGTGGCAAATTTGTTAAAAAATCCTAATTTCACATTTATTGAACACGATATTTGTGATCCGATTGGAATTACTGCTCATTTAGATTATGTTTATAATTTGGCATGTCCGGCATCACCCCCGGCATATCAAGGCAGCCACAGCATCAAAACAACAAAGGTATGTGTTTTAGGTGCAATTAATGTTTTGGAATTGGCCAAAAAGAATAATGCCCGGGTTTTACAATTTTCAACATCTGAGGTTTATGGAGAACCATTGGTTCATCCCCAGGTTGAAACATATCGCGGTAATGTCAATCCGATTGGCATTCGCGCATGCTATGACGAAGGAAAACGTTGTGCAGAAAGCTTGTTTTTTGATTACCACAGACACGAAGGTGTTGATATAAAAGTTATCAGAATATTTAACACATATGGGCCCAATATGGATCCCAATGATGGTCGCGTTGTCAGCAATTTTATATGCCAGGCATTATCGGGCCAAGACATAACAATTTATGGTGATGGTCATCAAACCCGTTCTTTTTGTTATGTTGATGATTTGATCGAAGGTATTGTACGCATGATGAATTCGCCAAAGGGTTTCACCGGACCCGTGAATTTGGGTAATCCGGGTGAATTTACAATCAAAGAGTTGGCAGAAATGGTTGTTTCAAAAATCGGGGGCAAGGTTGTATATAAAGACTTACCGTCTGATGATCCAACCCAACGTCGGCCGGATATTACGTTGGCCAAAACCAAGCTGGGGTGGACACCCAAAGTACCGTTGAACGTCGGCTTGGATAAAACAATTGAATATTTTAAAACGCAGATCAAGTTATTTAACCAAGGAAAAGTAAAATGAAGATAGGGATCATTGGCACGGGTTATGTTGGTTTGCCCACGGGTGTTGGAATGGCCGAATTGGGAAATGATGTGATATGCATTGATCGTGAACAATCCAAGATTGATGCATTACGTGCCGGAAAAATTACCCTGTACGAAGACGGTCTGGAAGAATTATTCCAGAAGAATATGAAGGCCGGTCGTATCAAGTTCACCACATCGATGAAAGAGGGCATCGAAAATGCCGATTTGGTTATTATTGCCGTGGGAACACCGCCACATCCGGTCACGCACGAAGCGGACATGAAATATATTCATGCCGCGGCCACAGAATTGGCGGAACATCTTAATGGATATACCGTTGTCGCCACCAAATCGACGGTTCCGGTGGGCACAGGTGATGTGGTGGAACAGTTAATTCAGAAAAAGAATCCTCACGCCAATTTCGATGTGGTGTCATTGCCGGAATTCTTACGCGAAGGTTTTGCGGTTCATGATTTCTTTAATCCCGACAGAATTGTTGTTGGTGCCAATACAGAAAAAGCACGGGAATTAATCAAAGAATTATACAAGCCGTTTGACGGCAAAACACAAATGTTATTTGTCAATCGTCGTTCCAGTGAAACGATTAAGTATGCATCAAACGCGTTTTTGGCAATCAAAATTCATTATATTAATGAAATGGCAAATTTCTGTGAAAAAAGTGGTGCCGATATATCAGAGGTTGCGCGCGGAATGGGGCTGGATTCGCGAATTGGATCACGCTTTTTGAATCCCGGTCCCGGATACGGTGGATCTTGTTTTCCAAAAGATACCATGGCCATGTCATATATGGCACGCCAGAATGGGGTTGATATGACATTGATCAATGCGGCGATTGCGGGTAATTTGGAACGCAAAAAACAAATGGCAGATCGCATTTTAAACGCCGTCAAAGACATCAAAGATCCGCGCATTGCCGTCTTGGGATTGGCGTTCAAGGATGGAACCGATGATTGCCGCGAAAGTCCTGCCATGGATATTGTCGGTGAATTATTGCGTCAAAATGCCAAGGTTGTCGCATATGACCCAAAGGCAATGCCGACCGCAAAACAATTATTGGGTGATAAAATAGAATATGCATCTGATATGTATGCCGCAGTCCAAGGTGCCGATGTTTTGGCAATTTTGACAGAATGGTCAGAATTCAAGAATCTGGATTTAGGCAAAGTGTCCGCATTAATGCGTAATAAAAACATTATTGATTGTCGTAATATGATTGATCCAAAACAGGCCATGATGAATCATTTTATCTTCAAAGGAATCGGACGATAATTCAAGAAAAACCAAATTTTATTGTCACATAATTGTGTACAAAGTGCACAGGGATGTGTTAACATGATATGTTGATAATGAATTTAGGATTTTTGTGTAAAATCAATGTACGAACACATAATTAAACAAAACAAAAGGGTCACAAAGTGGTAAGATCGGATTATATTAATGAAATTTTGAAACAGGCAGCAAATTGTGATGTTGTTTCGTTTGATGTGTTTGATACATTGTTGATGCGCCCATACGCCCAGCCAACAGATTTATTTGTTCATTTAGAGCAATTGGAAAATATGCCCGGTTTTGCGGCGGAACGTGTTCGGGTTGAAAAACGGTTACATGCCGAAAAGCCGTCTGGGGTCGAAGAGGTTCGTTTTGACGATATCTATGCGGCAATGGATAAAAAGTATGCCGGTATGCGTGACAAGGAATTAGCATTAGAGGCACAAGTTCTTTATGCTGATCCAGAAGCATTGGAATTAATATCACAGTTGGCAAAACAGAATAAGAAAATTGTCGCAATCAGTGATATGTATTTACCCGGGGCCGCCATCGCAGAAATTTTAAAGTCTAAAGGTTTTGATGCGATTGAAAAAGTATACTGTTCTTCGGACTTTTTAAAGTCGAAATGGTCGGGAAATTTATTCAAAATTGTTTTTGATGATTTGAATATCCATGCATCTAAAATGTTGCATATTGGGGATAATGAACATGCAGATTTTAAGATGGCACGATCCAGTGGGGCGTGCGCCTTTTTATGGCCCCAGAAAAAAGCGACATTTTTAGGTTTGTCGGAAAATATTCGATTAAAGTCGTTGTGTGTCAACAATCCAGGTAAATTGGCGATCAGCATAACCATCGGATTGGCAATTCGAGATTGGGTCTTGAACAAGGATCAGGGTAATTATTGGAAAAAAACAGGATATATATTTGGGGGGCCATTGTGTTATGGATATACCCGATTCATTATCGATGAAATATTGAAAAAACGTATGGATGCCGCATTATTTGTCGCACGTGATGCATGGGTATTGGAAAAAATATCCGATATTATCGGCGGCCCAGAATGGAATCAGGTCAAAAAGCAATATGTTTATGCCCAACGTATATTTAATTTGGCCACATCGTTAAGTCACACTGACCGCCTGCCATCCCAGTTAAGCAGTATTTTGACTTTCTTTGGCCGGCGCATCCCAGCATTAGGGGCAGAATTACCGTCATCAGGTCTGGTGCCCCAGGATTTAGGCAAAGAATTATTTGAAAAATACAAGTCTGAAATCATGGAACAGTCTTCTAAATTCAGCGATGAATACAAGAATTACTTGGATTCATTTGGCATAGATGCCAAGAAAATCGCGTTGGTTGATTTTTCAGCAATGAGTTTTAATTCGGCCCTGTTATTGCAACGTATGATGCCCGACAAAGATTTTTATGGTATATACTGTCTGTGTGCACCGGCAAAAAAAGTCAAATTAGATTATACGGAATATAAGAATTCAGATCCCAATCACCCGTGGTTCAAAGAATACAATATTCTGGAATTCTTTGTGACATCGCCCGAACATCCGGTTATTGATTTGAAAAATGGCACGCCCGTGTATTCTGATGGCGAAGCGGAAAAATGTGCCGCATATGCACATATGTCAGAGGGCGAAATTCAATTTGCACATGATATGTGCTGTGTATTTGGGACAAATGCAACACGGTTTATGTATTCTGATATTGTATCGATTATTGATACATTCACAGAAAACGCGACCAAACAAGATGTTGAAAATTTTGAAAAAATAACTTTTTCAGCAGATGAAGCCGGTCGGGATATTATCAAATTTAATATAAAGGCACCGGAAATGGATTTTTCTATGACAGAACAAGAAAAGGAAACGGCCGGATTGGTATCGGTGATCATTCCGGTTTATAATTGCAAGCAATATCTGGCACGCAGTGTGGGCAGCTTGCTGGGGCAGACATATAAAAATATAGAAGTTATTTGTGTAAACGACGGGTCCAAAGACGACAGTCTGGACGAATTAAATCGTTTGGCGGCCATGGATCCGCGCGTCAAGGTTATATCCCAGAAAAATTCCGGGGCAGAAATTGCTAGAAATACAGGGTTGAATATCGCACTGGGTAAATGGTTGATGTTCTGTGACAGTGACGATTGGTATGACCCCGATGCGGTTGAACAAATGTTGGGGGCAATGCTGGCAAATGATGCCGATATTGTATCGGCGAATAATCGCGATGTTTGGGAAGATGGTTTAAGATGTAAAGATAGATATGCTGCATTAGACGCACAAAAAATTCGTTGTACGGGTATGTGGCTTGGTGATAAATTACCACATATTGGCTTCGTGGGATGTGTTTTATGGGGCAGAATGTTTCGGATGTCAAAAGTAAGACAGTATAACATTCGTTTCCCAAGTATTCGTGCACACGGGGATACTTGCTTTATGGAACAGTGTTGTTGCGTGATGCAAAAGTTGTTCTTTTTAGACAGAATTGTATATAATTATGTAGTTCGCAAAAATAGTATAATGGATTTGGTCTATAACAGAAAAAGCTGTGACCAAGAATCAGATACATATAATGCGCCACTTGCAGTATTTAACTTTCTTAATGACAACAAGTTAATTAATGATGTTAATGGTAGATATTTCCTTGAAGGTTTTTATGGCTTTATTTGTTTTGCCTTAACCTACATAGACGACATAAACAAGCAACTGGAAATGTTGGAGAAATACAGGGATTTGCTATCTAAATTTGGTTTTGATAAGTTGGCAAAATATAAAGATAGGATTTTTTATTGGCCACTATCATTTTTGGCTGCAGGAGATTATTCACGCGTATTGGCCTTTGTACATATTTTACCAAATAAAAATGGAAATATATTCTTGACGAAATCTAAAAAAACAGGACGTGTCACCTGGCGTTTCCTGGGTATTCCAATATTAACAAAAAAGTACAAAGCAAATGGCATTAGATGGAGATTGTTTAATATGATTACTGTAAAAAAGTCCGGCAAATTAAAATCTAAATTAACATTTGATAACCCGGCCACAAATAATAAAGCCGTTGTTAAACCGATTGCGCCGGTATTTGACAACGCTGTCACTATATTTATGGCGACAAATAACCATTACGCCCCGAACTGTGGTGTTATGGTACAATCAATCAAGGATAACGCGAATCCCAACCGCAATTATGATATCGTTATATCCACCAGTGATATGACCTCAGACAATAAAGAATTGTTAAAATCAATGGCCACACCAAATGTGTCTGTGCGGTTAATTGAAGCCAATGATTTTCTGGGTGGGGTGGACACATCGCTGTTGCATACAAATCAACATTTTTCCAAGGATGCCTATTTTAGATTCTTTATCCCAAAAATATTTGCTAATTATGACAAGATATTGTATCTGGATGTGGATATGGTTGCCCTGCGTGATGTGGCCGAATTGTATGATACAGACATTGGTAATAATTGGTGGGGTGTCACGCACGAGGCTTCTATATTAACAGCGGGACTTATTAAATCATCGTGGGAATATACTACTTTCTTGCCTTACATTAAAAATACATTGAAAATGATAAATGCAAATGATTATTTTCAATCGGGTGTAATGATATGGAATGTACGTCAATGCATCCGGGATAATATCACGGAAAAATGTCTGGAACGATTGGCCAAAATTGGCAATCCCATCTATGTTGATCAATGTGTTATGAGTTCCCTTGCCAATGGTCAGAACATAAAATTCATTGATGGAAAATGGAATGTTGTCTGGTATTTGCCTTTCATCAAAGCAGAGGCGGCGGGTACATCCGAATATCAAAAACAAATGGAAATGTTAAAAAATCCCTATATCTTGCATTATGCCAGTGGCATAAAGCCATGGAATGAACCATACCGGGAAAATGCACATTATTTCTGGGAAATTGCACGCAGAACCCCATTTTATGAAATATTATTATGTAATTTTGTCAATGGTGCAATTACGTATAGAATGAATAATGGGGTAAATATAGGGCCGCGGAAAAACATTCATAAAATAAAACGTAAAATTGCAAAATACAAATTTTTACAATTCATAACGTTTGGGACTGTAAAATCGTTTAAACAACGCAAAGCAAATTGGAAACAAGAATTAATGCGGGGCTAAATCGATACAAACGCCATGGTTTTATCCATGGCGTTAAATATTGTATTTATGCGCCCATCCCTTGAATCATCCATGATACCGCACCGCCGGTCATCACAGGTGTTGTTTGGTTTAACCATACCTTGAATACCTGCATTTGGGTGCTTGTTTTATTTTTGTTGTATGAAACCTCTATCTGGGGGTTGTCACTTGCATTAATATTGTGTACAAATACGGTGTAATTGGACGATTTCATCGCAATTGGGAAAATAACGGTTTGGATTGTATTGTGGGTATCTTTTATCCCACCTTGTTCAACCCATCCGGATTTATATTTTCTGTACCAAGTGTAGCTGTTTTCTGCGGTGGGCATTTGGGATGCAATAACGTAATCTAATAAATTATTTGTACGGTTATTTAATGCATCAATTCTGTTATGAATAGAAGAAATATCCCCCAGGTTGTCTATCTCTCGTAATGCGGCATCAATTTTGGTTAATACAATTTGTGTATTTTCATTATTGGTAATATCGTTGTATTTATGACGAAATTCAATTAATTCATTTTTGAAATCTTTTAAAATTTCAATCATGTAATTCATATCTTGATTCAACACCGTTGGGTTTATTTTTGCCACGGGTTGGTAATCTACAACACGGCTTAGTGGTAAAGAACGTGAAATACATATACATTCCAGGGGTGTCGGGGCATGTTCAAAGACGACTTTGCCGCCAACAAAGGGTATGTTGGCATCTGTGCCCCCAGAATTGCCGATAATCGTGTAATCGGTGGCGGGCAAATTATTTTTTGTAACCACAATATTTGTGTTTTCATAATACGGGAAATTAAAATGGAATTCGGTGGTTGTGCCGTTCCCCATATATGAGACTTGTTGCATAATGTTCCTCCTTTGCTTTATCATAAAAAAACCGGGCATAAAATGCGCCGGTTAATAAAAAACGGTCGACATTATGTCAACCGTTTATGGATTGTCATTATATCACAAAATACCATGAAACACAATCAGATATTTTCATAATTGTTTGTTTTTTTGCCAAAAAATGTAAAGCCAAAGGTAAAAAAAATGGGAAAAAATGTTTTATCATGGCCGTTTATTGTTTTGCCCCACAACAGGTTATAATATTATCCAAAAATTAAATCTATAGATTGTAATTTCTTGTAAAATTTGTTATGATTTTTATTGATAAATAACGGGGTTCAATATGGCCGATTTTAAAGATTTTATGTTGGAATGGTTCAAGGCATACCATCTGTCAAATATGGATGATGGGCGGCGTGGCAAATGGCGCGATATGCGGGGCAAGGTTTATGATATCCATCCGGTGACGGGTAATTATGTCTATTTGAACGATCAACGTACCGGAAATCAAAAATCGTGGGCCGATCCCAAAACTGGTGATTTGAAAACAACGTTGCCCGAACCCCAGTTAACCGAAGATCAATGGGAATATTTTTACCGCACAACGCGTGATACACTGCGCGCGATTAATGCCAAGCGCAAAGACCTGACGCGGGCGGCTCCGGATGCGCCGTTCCCATTGGATAAATGGTTTGGTGATAAAAAATTTAAGGCATTTTCTAATCTAGAAGTTCCGGTGTCTATTCAACCCATGTTGGACAGATTGACCCAGGTTTTGAAAGATTCATCTATAAAGATTAAATTAAAAAATTCGATGAATTTTTCTTCTGAATATTCATTGAATGATCTTTTGGACGATTTGGAGAAAAAGAATTATTCGGAACATCCGGAAACCCTTGAATATCTGAATAAAATATTAACGCTGTTATCAAGATGGCTTTTTCCGACATATTACGAACGGTCTCAGATTAGTTTAGATCTGCAAAAAAAGTTATATAAAGCCGTTATGGGTCGGGAAAACTATGATTCGTCAAACCCATCTCTGGCCGAAGAATTTAATCAGAAAATCGAAGATATACAAAGATTACTGGATCCGTCCGAAGAAAAAATTGATCTCGATCAGTTACGACAATTCAAAGACCCCAGTGTTTGGCAAGAAATTCTAAAAGCCCTGTATGCGCCCGACAAAGAAGGAAAAAAATCTGGGTTTTATAATCATTTTGCCAAGTTCGGTGGCCATGAAATCACCCAATATATGGATGAAATCGTCAGTGGCAATGATTATGACAAATTAACCCCAAAACTGGCACCGGAATTAAATATTCGCGAATCGTTCAAAGAAAAGGTTACCGATTGGCGCAAGGATCATTTGGACCGATTAACCAATCGCGCCGCACGGCATATCTATGTCGATGGAAATGCGGAACCGTTGGTTGGCGCAATTTTAAAAGAAAAATTGGTACCCCAAGATGGCTTGATCAAATTTATTGAAAAGAAAGATGCCGTGATCAAACGCATGGGGAATACCGCCGCGGAAAAAGGCGCCAAGTTTTTATTCGAGGCATTGGAATATATCAAATCATCGGGCAAGGGCGACGAAATGTTGAACGGGGCATTACGAAATGGAAACAAGGTCCAGGCCGTCGCATTTGAAATCATGAAATACGCCATCGCCACGAACAAGGTCAATGATGCCAAACCCGCGTTAGAGGCGTTGGCCGTCATGCGATATGACACATTGACGTCAAAGCATTGGGATGCATTACACAAGGCGGAAAAAGACATCGCCTTGTTTGGGGACAAAGGATATTCATGGAACAAGGATAACCCATCAATGCAGATTGTGACGGGGGCGTTGGACGGGACGATCAAATTTGGGTTAAATGCGTTGTTCTGGGGCGGGGTTGTGGTTCGCAATGTTATACAACACGGCCGTGGTAAAATTAATCCGGCCAACCGGACGCGTCTGGCAACGGCATTGGTCAAGATCAAAGCGGACAGTGCGAAATTTAAAAACCTGGAAACGGCCCGCGCAGAACAGGCGGAAATTGATCGTGAATATGATGCGGCCGCCGCGGAAATGGCCGCGGACAGCAAGCTTTATGATGATATAGAGGCGATAGACTATGCCATCGATGAATTAAATGCATTGAACACAGATATAGGTCAAAATGCCCAGGACATCACCATTCAAAAAGAACGGATCGACCAATTAAAACAAGATGGTCAACAAAATCTAGAAATGATGCCCTATGGCATTGAACAAGAAGAAAATATTTACCAAGAATTGGTGGCAAAACAGGATCAGTTGACGCATGCCAAAAACGAATTGGCCAAAAAGTTCAAAATAAGGCCCGGGGTTAGTTTGGATGATCATTTAAAGCGTGAATTGAAACGCCTAAAACAGGAACAAGAACAGCACAAGGATCGTCATGAACGGTTGGCGGCCTTGCGGACGTCATGGCGTGTGGCCCACGAATTGACCGATCGGTTGGCCGCGGCGGATAAAAAAGGGCACGACAAAGAAACGTCGGGCAAAGATTATGTGCCACCGAAATCAGCCATGGAAAATCTGGAGATGCTGATATCGTTTTGGAATGCGGTCAACGGATTTAATAATGACATTGATGTTAATTCATATAACATCTTTCGTAATATCAAAGATGTACGGAAACAGGCGAACCGGGGGAACGATTTTAATAAATGGTTCATGGCCCAGGGAGAACATAATGGGTACGAGTAAATCATTCCTATTGCTATATAGGGATTTGTCTGTCATAATATAAGTACCCAACCAGAAGGCGACATTCCCGTTGCCTTTTTTTTATTATTGCACCAAATTGAAAAACATATCAATGATAGAATCTGGTTTCATGGTGATGCGATGGGCATGACGATGAAAATTAAATGGCCCAGATTTCATCGAAACAATACAATAAAGAATAAATCCCATGGAATGGAAAAAATCCCAATAAAGATTATTGACATGATTGGTGTGATTTTATTATCATTTTAGAAAAGCGAGAGAAAAATGCCCAAGCATTTTCACAGAAATCTTAATCGGATGGCCTTGTTCACTGCGTTAATTGCGGTGGGGGTGATTATGTTTTGGCGCGATTTTATGACAATCGCATCATCCAATATTATTTTAAATGGGATCATTATTGGAACGGCGTTGTTCGGGATTATTATTTGTTTCATAGATATGTTCCAATTGCGGCCTGAATATCGTTGGGTGCATCAATTAACGCAAAACGATCCCAATCCGCGGATGGCACCACGCCTGATGCGGCCGGTGGCGATTATATTGCGGGCACGGCCGTTGGATTTATCGACGCGGACACTGGATGGATTGTTGGATATGATTACCTTACGTTTTGATGATCAACGCGAACCCATTCGGTATGTGACAAATACGTTGATTTTTTTGGGATTATTGGGAACGTTTTGGGGACTAATTTTGACCGTGGGTGGGTTCGCGAACCTGATTGGGATGCTAAATTTCGAAGACGAATCGGTCATGACCGCCATGCAAACCGGGCTTGCGGGGCCATTGGGCGGAATGGCAACCGCCTTCACAAGTTCGTTGTTGGGCCTGGGGGCCAGTTTGATTGTCGGCTTCTTAGGGCTTCAGGTGGAATTAGCCCAAAATGCAATTTTTCGTGAACTGCAAGATTTCTTGTCGGCGCATACGCGGGTGATGGATGCGGAAAATGTGGATACATTGGGGGCGGCGGCGCACAGTTTGGGCGATGCCGTGCGGGATTTGGAACGGGCGCTGGCAACGATTAAACGTTCGGCACAATAAAAGAATATTTAAAGAGGGAGAAACACATCATGGTAAACATTCGCATTCGTGAAAAGACAAGTTCATGGCCCGGTTTTGTTGACCTGTTTTCAAACCTGGTTATTATTTTGATTTTTTTATTAATCGTGTTCGTATTCTTGTGGACCACGACCAGCGTTTTTAACAAAACGTCGGGGGCCAAAACGGTCGCGGAATTGAAAAAAACCACCCAGGAACAGGCCGAAACCATCGCCCAAATGACCGCCGATGAACAAGAGGCAAAGCGTCTATTGCTCTTGGCGCGTGCGGAATTAGAAAACCTGGAAAACGACAAAGTGGAATTAAGCAATGAGGTTAACGCCCTGGACACAGAATTACAGGAAATCGATCTGAGTATCGAAGATCTGATTGCGGCGTATGAATCCAAGGTTTCCGAATTACAGGCGGCCGGTGTCGATATGCAGAAAAAGTTAAATGAAATGACGACCCAATTAAACCAAATGACGGTGGATAAAGAAAAAACCGCACAATTAGAACAGGAACGTCGCGAATTACAACAGCAAATGGATGCCCAGCGGGTAAACCTGAGTGATCAATTGGCCAGTCTGCAGGCGGCACTGGATGCGGCCGAGGCCAAGGCCGCCGATCAAGAGGTTCAGTATGTTGAAATGTCAACACGTTTAAACAAAGCGTTGGCGGACAAGGTGGCGGAATTAAAAAATGTTGCCCAGTATCAGTCAGATTTTTACAAATCGATTAAGACGGCGCTGGGTGATCGCAGCACGATTCAGCCCGATGGCGATCGGTTTATCGTGTCCAGTGATATTTTGTTCCCCAGTGGGTCGTACACCCTGTCGCCCGAAGGAAAAAAACAACTGCGTCTGATTGCAAATGTCATCCGCGATCTGGAAAGCAAGATTCCGTCGGACGTGAACTGGATCATTCGGGTGGACGGGCATACGGATCGTAAGCCGATTATCCCCGGCACCAAAGGGTATCGTAATAATACTGAATTATCCCTGCGGCGTGCAACGGCGGTGGCGGATGAATTGGCACGCAATGGGGTGTCGAAACGGCGTCTGGTCCCCAGTGGATTTGGGGAAATGCATCCGGTTGAATTGGGTAATGACGCGGCCAGTATGCAAAAGAACCGTCGTATTGAATTGCAATTGACGAACAGATAAAAAAATCCCGCCACCGGGCCCCGCGGAAATTATAAATTTCCGTGGGTGGTACATACGGCGGGATTTTTTTATTTAGTTTTAAGAGTGCATGTGTAGCGTTCAGATGCCCCCGTCACCCGGCACGTTTTTTATTTCCGTCATCCCCGGCCTGTGGCGGGGTCTATATTATAAAAATTTGTCGACCACAGTGGGCCCGCGACCTGCGTCGTGATGACTGTGTATGTGGATGGGACCACATTGGGATGATGGTTCTTAGCATCTATTTAATTTAAATTCTCTAACCATCCCGCCCATTGGGTCGCCCCCTGCGGAACGTGCACCCAGGCTTGTTCGGTGACAGTTCTTCTTCTGAAGCTCACCCACGGAAAGTTTCAATTTTCATAGGGACTGGGATAGGCTAGCCTGAAAAGTGGTGCTTTAAAATTTCGGTGGGTGGTTTCGGGATGGCGCCGGTGTCGGCGTGGATGTTCTTTGGTCCTATTCCTAATAAAAAAACCCGGTTTTCCCGGGATTTTTTATTTCTTTTTTTTCACGGTCTTTTTGGCCGGTTTGGATTTGGCCGGCACCGGACGCGGCGCGGATGTGTGTTTGTATTCGCGATACAAAAATTCCACGCACACATAAACGACCAATGCCGATGCTGCCGTGATCAATCCCGGAATCAATCCGTCGGAAAAGACCGCAAACAAAACGATCGCCACCGCCAGCGTGATGGTGTACATGATATTTCGTGCCAAAACATTGACAATTTTTTCCAATACTTTCATTGATAATCCCCCTTTTGGATTTGTGAAGTACGTGTGAATTATATCAGAAAAGATCCCCAGGATTCAAGACAAATAAAAAACCGTCCGGGGACGGTTTGGGGATTATTTCGATTTCATGTGTTTCTGTTCCATCAATTTATATAGTTTTTTGACCCGAGATCCAACAACACGACGGGTTCGATTATTTTTTTCTATGAAAAACATATATTCTTCGTCGGCCCTACAAGGAAATTTGTCTTTACACGATGTTAGAATAGCGTATTTTGTTTTTATTTCATAGCATTTGAGATAGTCATTCGCCTCGAATTCGGGTTTGTTGGTTGTGTTCTTAATCTGGCAATGAATATTTATAATATTCAAAGATGGTCATTTGTTTTCCCTTTTTAAAAAATCACCTGGCCGCCAAGACGTGCCGTCGACGGAATCGGGCCAAAGGATGAATTGCGGTTCAGATAGATATTGCCGGTCACCACAAAGTCCCCACAGAAATTTAACTGTTGGACGTCGCGCAGGAACAGGTTCCCGTCAATATAAACCCCACAGGGCAGGGTAAAGCGCCGCATGTTCTGCAGATAAATATTCCCAAGAATCCGCGTTCCCGTCGTCAATGGGGTTTGGGTGTAATGGGTGTCGATAACAATGTCACCAAATAAATTATATGTCTTGGCCATCACCGGTGTGGTCGGCGTTTGTGTCGCATCCGATGTGGTGCGTAATACCAATACATTGTTATGTCTTGCGGTGGACCGGGCACGAACCATGCGTGGGGCCGCGGCGTCCGTTACGGTTACCATGGGGCGGACCGGATTGGCCGGGGTGGTCGTAACCATCGGTGTTGTATCGATCATGACAACCGGTTGATGGCGGCCGCGCATAATGTCCATAATTAACATAGAAAATAAAACAATGATCGCCACCAACAGCGTTAAGTTCACCATCGCAATTAAATCAATCCGACGTAACCATAACCATATGCGTGTTGCTATGTCACAGATTATACGTCCCATCGCGCGAACCGGCCGAATCAGCCATTCAATGGCACGGCGAATTTTTGATTTGGGGGTCCCAGATTTTTTTGTGCCACGCGACATTGGGGATTGGGATCCGGCAACGCGACGTGTCGCCAATTTCATTCGAAGATTTTTAAACATCAATCATCACCTTTTTGCTTTTCGTGATTAATATCCTAAAAATAATATTTGTCAATTAATTTGTCAAGTAAATTTATAAATAAAAGTTCATCATGAATAAATGCTTGATTTTTGATGGCAAAGGATATAGAGTGTTGTGCGCTGGGTTATCAGAACTGAGTACGGCGGCATGCATTTGGTCTTGTTCGCTTATAAGGGATCTGGGAAATATCTGGCACCTAAAAACCAAAAAACAAGGATTATAATAATGGCAAGAGCAGGCGCAAAGCGCAGCACACGTAAATTAAAGATTAGCCGCCGTTTGGGTGTTAACCTGTGGGGCCAGGCGAAATCTCCGATTAACAAACGTAAATACAAACCGGGTCAACATGGGCCAACATCCCGTGGGGGCAATTCGTCCGATTATGCCAAGCAGATGCGGGCCAAGCAGACGTTAAAAGGTTATTATGGTAACGTTGGGGAAAAGAAATTCCGTGCCTATTATTTAGAAGCGGCGAATATGAAGGGCGACACACCGGATAATTTGATCGGGTTATTGGAACGTCGTTTGGATGCGGTCGTTTATCGTGCAAAATTGGCACCGACCGTTTTTTCGGCCCGTCAATTGGTTAGTCATGGTCACATCTATGTTAACGACAAACGGGTAAAGATTGCATCGTATCAGGTCAAGCCAGGTGATGTTATCACCGTTGGTGAAAAGGCCAAACAGATGCCGTTGGTGGTATTGGCGTTGGAATCTGCCGAACGGATGACGCCGGATTATATTACTGTCGACAGTGCGAATTTTGTTGCGACATTTGTTCGTGTGCCGTCATTCCAGGATGTACCTTATCCGGTACCCATGGCACCAGAATTGGTTGTCGAATTTTATTCGCGTTAATAAAGACCGCCCATTCGGGCGGTTTTTTAATAATATGACTTGATTTTATTAAAATAATCGTCATAATGGGTGGTGTTCCTGCTGGCGGCATGGGGTCGTCGGCTGTATAAACCATAGGAAATAAAATGGCTTACTATGAAAGCGTCTTGGTTTTCCGCCAGGACCTGACCGAACCGCAGGTCAAAGAAAAAGCGGCAAAATTTGCAGATATTATTAAAGAGCTGAGGGGCAGTGTGAAATCCACAGAATTCTGGGGATTGAAAAATCTGGCCTATATCATTCGTAAAAACCGCAAGGCACATTATGTGATGATGAACATCGAATTGCCGGGTGACCAGATCAAAGAACTGGAACGTCGTTCCCGCATTGATGAAGATGTCATTCGCTTTTTAAATGTGCGTGTCGAAGAATTGGCGACAACACCGTCAATTATGATGAAAAAGAATAATGAAGAGGCAGAATAATGGCAGTCCGTGCAGCAATTTATCGTAAAAAATCAAACCCGTTAAAGGGCAAGGTGATTGATTATAAAGATGTCAAAACATTGGCACATTATATCACCGAACGTGGTAAAATCGTCCCAAGCCGTATCAGTGGCGTTTCCCAAAAAGATCAACGTGCCTTGGCCACCGCGATCAAGCGTGCGCGTCATTTGGGGCTGTTGCCGTTTGTTCGCAACAACTTGGGGTAAAAATTAAATTCTGTGGGCGTTGGTTGCGTTCACAGTTCCTCGTGTATGTCCAATACACGTCGGAACTGAAATGAACGCTTCCCACCCCCGCACATAATTTAATTTTTTATAATTGTGAAAATCTGGGATCAAATCCCTAACTTGAAAAAGGACAGATAAAATGAAAGTTATTTTAACAGAAAAAATTACGAAACTGGGGAATATTGGCGATACGGTCGAAGTGAAAACGGGTTTTGCCCGCAATTACTTGTTGCCGAATAACAAGGCCATGCGGTTCAGCAAAGAAAACATGGCTGTGTTTGAAACGAAAAAGGCCGAATTACAGGCGCGTCAAGATGCCGCCAAGAAATCGGCAGAATCCAATGTGGATGCGGTCAAGAATGCCAAATTGCACATGATCCGTCAGGCAGGGGATACCGGTCAATTGTATGGATCGGTGTCGTCACGTGATATTGCGCGTATGTTAAAAGAAATTGCGAACGTTGCGGTTACATCGGCCCAGGTTATGTTGGGCAGCCCCATTAAATCTGTGGGTTGTTTTGACACCAAAATCGCCCTGCATCCCGATGTTATTGTTCCGGTAAAGGTTTATGTTGCCCAGACCCAAGATGAAATTGATGCCTTGGTTTCGGGTAAAGTTTTGACATTTGGGACCAAAAAAGTCGAAGAAGAACCCATTGTTGAAGAAGAAGTGGTCGAATCAGTGGCCGCGGCTGAAGGTGTTCCGGCAGATGCCGAATAAGACAATCGACAATGGTCGACCCCCGTGTAAACTTTGGTTGCACGGGGGTATTTTTTTAATTAATTCTTCGAATCTGTGCCGGGATCAATGTTCAGAGTGCAGAGTTCAAATAAAAGACCACCCCGGGCTTTGCCCACCTCTCCGCAAAGGGGAACCTGGCCCGAACCAGCCTGAGTCTCAGTTCTCCTCCCTCGAGGGAGTAGCGGCGTAGCCGGGGAGGTGGTCTTTTTTTTAGATCCCATATGGGGGGACGGTAAACCCTTGTTCCGCCAAATTTTCCCCTTGTGAAAAAAACCGCAAACAGGTATAATTCCTGGGGTAGAGCAAAATACACTATGCCTAATCCAAAGGGTGGTTTTCGGGGGGCGGATGAAGAAATTAACGGTATTTATATGTATTGGTTTGTGGTCTGGGACCCTGATGGGGGCAACATGCAAATCGGGTCAATACCTCTATAATGGAACGTGTACCGTATGTAATTCTGGGGCTGGACCGTATTATTGTCCGGGGGACGATACGCGACATGCATGTCCCACCACAGATACGGATTACGATGCCTTAACCGGTTGGACAATGACATATAGGCAAGAAGGCACGTGGGCGCTATTGGGTGCAAACACTGATCGTCATTGTCGCAGTGGTAATCGCTTTATTGATACCTATGGAAACAGTATTTTGACCGAATTTCCATTTAATGGGGAAAATTATTGGGGTACATCTGGGGATTATATTTATTATTACAAGGCCGGTCCAGGTATGTATTTATCAGAATACAGATCAACATCCGGGGACAAGTTATATCGTTATGCCAAGCAATGCACCAACGCCCCAGCGCACGCCCATTATACCGGTCCCGGCACGCCCGACGCCCCCGACGGCAGTGTCATGGATGCGAACGATTGTCCATGGGTATGCGACGATGGATATGGGCGTATTGGTAACGTATGTCATTCGTTATGCACGGCGGGTATTACAACAATTCACGCCGGTGATGTGGTGGCCACACTTTGGGCGACGCGGCATACGACACCGGCATTGGTTGTTCGTACCGCGGGTGGTATGTGCTATGCCAATTTAATAATTGGGACAGGGGCGGGGATTCGTGTGATCGTGGGGGACAAGACATATCGGGTGGAATAAGACAATTTTTCTATGATCGTGCCAAGGGTGTCTTTGAATTTATGAAAAAAATCCCGCCCAATGGGCGGGATTTTTTAATGACAATGACTGTATTTTTCTTTGATTGCGGTCGGAATACTGTCTGAATCAAATTTTTCCATAATCTTGCAATAATCCAGGGGAAATTTTTTCAAGTGTCCCATCATAATATGGTACAGCAATGTGGGATTACGGTTTTCATCAATCAATGTTTTTGTATCAACCAATCCAATAAAAAATGCCGGATCATTATATGATGTCTTTTCAATAAAACGATGATGTTTTTCATACAGTTTTGTATCAGAATTCGTCGCATCACAAAAATTTTGATTATCCCGCAAGTAAATCATATGGCGGGCAATTTCATGTATTTCTTGGTCGTTACGTTTAAATGCAAAACCATATCTGATTAATCCGCCAATAATCGATGCACCCATAAAAAGGCCAAAGATCGGAAACATGTTGTTTGACGAATGGGGAATTTTTTTGTCGGTTTCGGTGTATATAAATTCACCCCCGGTTGCAACATAGGTTGGATTAATGTATTCTTTGGCGGCCTGGGCAAAGGGGATATGTTGTTGGGTGCCAATCTTGGCCCCGTTTGTTGTAATATCTTTGTCATATGAATGCAGAATTCCCCACGAAATACAAAACACGATAAATCCAACAATATTTCCCAAAAGCATAATTTGTAATCCCGGCCATATGGATTTAATGATCGGGGTGTGACGGACGTATTTATTAACTTCTTGATTAAAATTCTGTTGCGCTTCGCGGCGGGCTTCGGCCGCTTCGGCGGCGCGGCGATCAGATTCAGCCTTTTTTTTGTCTGCGGCGGTAAAACCTGGGAAAAACTGCTTTGTCATGAAAAATGTCCTTTGGTCTGAATATGATTAAATTATAGCCCCCAAAGTTTGTTTGTCAAATGATAATAGTTGTAAACTTTTGTTATTCGGGGCGGTATAATGGGGCTGAAATGAAATTAGAATCTGACGGTATTTTGATCGATTTGCGTCCATTTAATGAACGGGATGGCATTGCACGCGTGATGACACGTGAACACGGATTAATGGGCGGGGTAATGCGTGCGGCCCAGGTTATGAAAAAAAATCGTCCGTTGGTGGGTCAATTTGGCGCGGTCGCGTGGAATGCACGTTTGGATACACAATTGGGGACATTTCATTGGGATGCAACACGGAATTTGGCGGCGCCCATTTTAATGAATGCCCGGCGGTTGATGTTTATGAATGCGGCATTTGGATTAATAACGACCTTGGTTCCGGAACGCGAATCATTTCCCCATTTGTTTGATGAAACCATTGAATTGTTAACGGCATTGGGCGACGAAACGACGAATGCGTCATTTTTCTATCTGCAGTGGGAGATGGCATTTCTGCGTGAATTGGGATATGCGCTGGATCTGACGGCGTGTTCGGGGTGTGGGCGTCGGGATAATTTGGTTTATTTATCACCACGCACGGGTCGCGCGGTGTGTGGTGTATGTGGGGAACCATACCGGGACCGATTGTACAGATTGCCGTTGTGCATGGATATTACGGGGCGATTTATTGATGCCGCCTGTACGGCCCAGGGGGTATCGATGCCGCCATCACGGCGCATGATCCATGACTAAAAATGGAAATATTTTCACTTGCGCTTTTATTCGCAATTGGCTATGATCTAATCGTTCAACAGAAAAGGAGAAAAACATGACTTGGACAATATTGGTTCTGGTCCTGGCGATTGCCTTGTACTTGTTTGGCGGCATGCTGATCAAGGGTAATGGTAAAAAGCCGGCGGCTGGTGCAATGATGGCGCAACAGGTTATCCGCGTTGTTGCCGTTATTTTGATGGCGGGATGCGTATGCCGCCTGTGGACACCGTATTACCTGACATCTGTTAATCCAGCAATTGTTCAGGAAATGGTTGCCGGTATGCAGGAACAACAAAACGCCGAAAAGAACAAGGCAATCCGTCATTTCGTTCGTAACAATATCAACGAATTGATCGGTGATGCGCCGATTTGGGGTAACAAAGATGCCAAGAACACAATCTTTTTGTTCTCGGACTATTCTTGCCCGTATTGCCGCCGCGTTCATGCAGAATTGGCCCGTGTGATGGCCGATCGTGATGATGTGCGCGTTGTGTTGAAAAACTTTTCGATCCATGGGCCGTTGTCGGATGCGCCGGCCAAGGCAGTTGTTGCGGCCAAGTTACAGGGTCATGACAAAGCCGCCGCATTGGATAAAATGTTGATGGCCAAAGAATATTACACCCAGGCAGACTTGAAAGATCAATCAAAGATTGCCGAAAAAGTTCATGCCAATGTCATGAAACTGGCCAAGGAAGCGGGTTTGGATACCAAACGGTTAGAAGCGGACATGAAAGGTGCCGAAGTTGCACGCGAAATGGCGAATGTTCGTGATATTGCGTCGCGCTTTGACATTAATGGTACACCGTATCTGATTATCGGTGAGCAGGCGTACCCGGGTGCCATTCCCTATGCCCAGATTATTCAGGCATTAAATTAAAGAAATCCCGCATTTGCGGGATTTTTTGTTTTATTTTTCAAATTGAACCCCATTAGCCTAAGTGTGGGTAACATCATCAAATCGTATCAACCGGACCCCGGGTCATTTTGCCAAAGGGGATGGTTTTTATCCACGCGAATGCATCACATCCCATGGATGTGAAATAATAGGTTAGAGTCTTGGATTGACTTGGTTCATTACGCGATACGTCGGTGGGGGCGGCTGTTATTTTTCGTGTTTTGGATTAATGTTCATTTGTTCCCCGTCGCCGCCAATATGGGATGGGGCATCACACCGTTTATTGCGGATGGTAATTATTTTTTAATGGATTTTATTCCTATTATTGTTTAAAATAAAAGTGCATTGATTCCATGACCGAATCAGTGTGGGGAATACAAACCCCTTTGCTAAGATATCATACCGGGGTATGATAAAAACTCTAACTTTTTGGTTGGAGTGTGGTGATATACATAAATAAACCGCTCTATTCGCTTAGCAATAGTTTGTAAACTCCAACCGCCTAAAGCCTGGTGGTTTTTGTGGGATGGCCGTACGTGCATTTTCCTTCTCCACAGTTTGAAAAGGTATCGTCCGGCATCCCCCATGATGTGATTGAAATATATCATGCCCCGCCGCATGGTTACCCCGGCAATGGCCATGAATATCAGAAAATCGTATGGGATTAAATACCCGCGTTTCCTGATGGGCGGGGCATCAAAAATAGTATAAAAATTTTGATTGCACCAAATGCCTTTCATGGTGTAAATTAGATACATGAAAAAATTTTTGATTCTTTTGTTGATTCTTATCACGGGTTGTACGTTTCAGACAACACATCGTGGATATGTTTTTCCATCTGATTTAGAAACGGTGGCGGCATCAATTCGCACAACCACAGAGTTAGAGGATAAAATTGGTGCCCCATTGGCCAAGACGATGTACGGTGATCCGGTTTGGATTTATTATAGTGCGGATGAAAACATGCGTGGGCCATTACCGGTTACGTATGGTCATCGGACTGTTTTATTGGCATGGGTACGGGGGACACGCGTTGTTAAAACACGTGTATTGCGCGATGCGGATTTGCCCGATGTTAAAATTGCCGATGGGGAAACCCCCATACCGGCCGCGATTGAATTAAATGCACTGGAAGAATTATTTAACAATATCGGGCGTTTCTCACCGGCCGGTCTGGGGCAATAATTTGCATTGATTCAAGGCATAAAAAAGGGTACAATACTGGCATATTCTAAAAGAAAGAGAGATATATGACGATGCGTAAAATATTCTTTGGTATTTTTTTCGCCATGTTTGCATGGGTGGGTGCCAATGCGGCGGGCACCGAAATGTTTTCATCATGTGGGGTCGGGTATGTGTTGGCAACGACATCAAAATTGGATGGGATAAAAACCGAAGAATGCCAGAAATTGTGGTGCCGCGATCTGGAAAATGGCAAGGTTATGGGTTCCGGGACCAAGGCGGCCAACGGATATACGGCAACGTCGGCCCCGATGGAATTATGTGATGCGGACAATAATTGCATTGAATGTTATGGTGATCGGCGGTGGTGCGCGGGCGAAGTTATTGGACGGTGGAATCCGGAATATGGTGCCTATACCCGCAGTGGGGATGACAATTCCAGTTATGTTGCCTATCAAAAGGGTGGATGTTATGCGTGGCGTTTAGAAAAGCCTAATTGTGCGTCCGGTGAAACCGCGGTCTTGCGCGGGGGACAATGGGTTTGTGCCGCGGGTTCTGATTTAACCGAAGGCGGGCGAATGCCGTCAATTCGGCGTACGGGAACAATGGGACGGCGTTTACGTTAATGGCCCTGATATGATCCATTGGGATATAAATATGATTTTCCCGGGAAACCGGGAAATTTATTTTCGCAATAATTTGTTTTTTGCGTATTTTGTGATATAATATAACGGTCAGAGGGAATGACAACTGTAAAGAGTACCGATTATGGCAACGAAAAAACTAGATTTTAAAACCGGTCAGTATGTCGTTTATCCAACCCAGGGTGTTGGAAAATTATTACGTATTGAAGAACAGGTAATTGCCGGACAAAAGATCAAATTGTTGGTCATTGATTTTGAACGCAATCATATGACATTGCGGGTGCCCCTGGAACGGGCGGAAATTTCGGGATTACGACCGTTGATTTCGGCAAAAAAAATGGACGAAGCCATTGCATCCGCCAAGGGCAAAGCCGGGGCCAAGCGTATGATATGGGCCCGTCGCGCCGCCCAGTACGAAGAAAATATAAATTCGGGGGATCCCATGAAATTGGCCGAAGTGGTCCGGGATCTGCAACGGCGCAGTGCGGCCGATACGATGACATTTTCGGCACGCCAATTATATTTGCGTGCCTTGGAACGCATGGCCCAAGAATTTGCCGTCTTGCATAAAATTGATCTGGATACGGCGTCTGAAAAAATAGAAGATATTTTAGGTGTGCCCAAGGAAATCGACCTGAATGCGACCGAAGAGGTTGATGATGAAGACGAAGCAGAAGAAGAATCATAAAAAAACCGCCCATTGGCGGTTTTTTGTTTGGGCAACCATTAATAAAATAACCAATAAACCATTGGTCATGCAAATGGGGCGTCATGGGGATTTGGCGCATGATGGTATAAAATTTTTTTCTGTTGTCGTTTTGTGTCATTTAAAAAATATACGTCAAGGAATACATGCTTATATAAATTTTGAACCAGACCCAGGAATCAGATACCAACGCCATAATTTTTTGAGTGATGTTGTAAAATAGGTATTGACAAAAATAAAAGATGTGCTATATTTTTGTCGAAATTAAGATATTAGGTTTAGAATAATGAAACAAAATAACAAGGTTTTTCAGTTTGATTATGAGGCGTATCGTCAATTAAGTGCCTATATGGCCGAAGCGGCGGTTACTTTATCACGCTGTCCAGAATCAGAGGCGTGGAAAGATATGGAATTGTGTTTAAATTCAATTGCATGCGTTTTAAGTCAGGCCCAAGTTATTCGTTTAAAACCAGAAATCAGATTTGATCCCAATGCGCCGACGATGAAAATGTTGTCGGCCCCCCGTGGAACCATTGAAACAGATGATCAGGCGGGATCTTTGTACGGATGCGATAGCAGTAATATTTTATACTATAATTATGATACCGAAAAATGGAACAAGGATGAATTCTTGGGCCACAAATTACCATACAGTCGTTATGATGCGGTATTGGCCATGAATTTTAAATATCGCTTGGAAAGTGATCATCGTTATAGCACGCGATATGAATTGGCATCCATTGCGGTCCGCATCGTCCCGACATTTCCCGGTGTGGGCAAGGTCGTCGAAAATCCGGCACCAGGTAATGGGACCACGATCTTGGGGGCATTAATCAGTCGCTGCAAAGAAACCGGTGTATTGGTCCCCACGCATAACAGATGGATTGGGGTTAAATCTTGTGCCACTTCGTCCGAAGCCGCGATTTATGCGATTTCATCCCTGTGCGTACGTGCGGAACGGGATAAATTCTTTATGCAGGCCATCAAAGAGGCCTATGTTAAAAATTATATGTAAAAATGTGGGCATTGATTAACCCCGCCCATTTCGGGCGGGGTAATTTTTATTGTCTTTGGATGAAAATTTGCTATTATACACATAATTAATACAGGGTTTATGGGATGCAGAACGAATTATTACATGAATTATCCGCGCGGGGATTTATCAACCAGACGTCCAATATAGATGGGTTAAACGCGGCATTAAATGCGGGAAAAATTGCGGCATATCTGGGGTCGGATCCGACCGCAGATTCATTGCATGTGGGCCATTTGGTGCCGGTCATGATGATGCGTTGGTTACAAAAATATGGCCATCGGCCCATTATGTTGGTTGGTGGTGCAACGGGGCGCATTGGTGATCCATCGGGCCGCGATACGGGGCGGCCCATGATGAATGAAGAAACGTTGGCGCATAATATTGCCGGCCTTAAAAAATCATATGCCAAATTTTTTAAATTTGGTGATGGGCCATCGGACGCCATTATGGTGGATAATTATGATTGGATGAAAACGTACAGTCATTTGGATTTCTTGCGCGATTTTGGAACCGATTTTACGGTGCCACGTATGTTATCGATGGAAAGTGTTAAACGTCGTTTGGATAATGGCATGACATTTCTGGAATTTAACTATATGACATTCCAGGCGGTGGATTTCTTGACGCTTTTTCAAAAATATGGGTGTGTGTTACAAACATGTGGTGCCGATCAATGGGGCAATGCCATTATGGGTATTGAATTGATTCGGAAAAAAATGGGAAAGGAGGCGTTTGTTCTCTCTACATCCTTGATCACGGACAGTGCCGGTAACAAGATTGGGAAATCGGCGGGCAATGCCGTATGGGTTAACGAAGACAAGACGTCGCCATATGAATACTATCAATATTTTCGTAATATGCCGGACGATTTGGTGGAAAAAAGCCTAAAAATCTTTACCGAAATACCTATGGATGAAATTGCGAAATTGGCGGCATTACAAGGTTCAGAATTAAACGCGGCCAAAAAAGTATTGGCATTTGCGGCAACAGAAATTGCCCATGGACGTGATGCGGCCATTGCCGCCGAAGATGCGGCCGCGGCATTGTTTGGCGGGGCGGGTGCATCGGAACATATGCCCACAATGTCATTACGGATGGATGGGGATAAAACATTGGTTGAATTTCTGGGGGCATTAAATCTGTTCCCATCCCGGTCAGAGGCACGCCGCATGATAGAGCAGGGTGGAATTCAGATTAATGGTGTAAAGATGACCGATCCCCATGCGATCATTTCCCCGGCCGATGAGATTATTGTACAAAAAGGTAAAAAAACATTTCTGCGGGTGGTGGCGGAAAAGTAATGATAAAAAAACTGGCGTTTTTGTTGGTTTTTTTGGGGATGGTCGTGCCGGGTTATGCGGCGACCGAATTGGCCCAAATCAATGCCCAAATTCGCCAGACAGAACAGCAGAACAAAAAATTAACCCAACAGGTTGAAACATCTGAACGTGATGTGGCACGGACCAAAAAAAAACTGATCAAGGCCGCAGACCAGGTGAGTACCCTGGAAGAGCAACGATCGGCGGTGGCCAGAAAAATTCAGGAATTAGATGCCGCACGTGATCGATTGACGCGGGAACTGGAACAGAATCAACGTCGTATTGCCGATGCCGCCGCCAGTATTTTGTTTGTTGCCGCCCACCCAAGCTTTGATGCCGCAGACATGCGGGAATACGTATTAACATCGGCGGTGTTGTCGGCGGCGGCGGATAAATTTGATGCAGATGTTCATGTGGCCGAAAAGCAAATTCGTGAATTAGAAAAAATTCGTGCAGAACGGGCGGTGGAAAAAGAAAAGCTGGATCGGACGGCGCGACGTTATGCCGATGAAAAGCGCGAATTGGATAAATTATTGCGTATACGTTCGGCCCAAAACGAAAAATTAAAATCAAAACAATCGGCGGTTCAAAAAAAATTAAACGATCTGTCGGCGCGGGCCAAGAATATATCAGAACTGTCGGCCGGCGTGGGCAGTTCGAAAATGTCGGCCGATGCGTCTTTTTCACGGCGTAAATTAAATCTGCCGGTACGGGGCCGGGTTACCGTCCGATTCGGTGAAAAGACCGCATTGGGATTGAAATCTGATGGGTGGCGCATACGGACACGGGGGGATTCATTGGTGATGGCGCCCGCCGACGGCGTGGTTAAATTTGCCGACAGTTTCAAGGGATTTGGGCGCGTCATCATTATGTCGCATAAAAACGGGTATAATACGGTCATGACCAATCTGGGCAGTGTGGATGTATTGGTTGGCCAAGATGTCTTGGGCGGGGAACCGGTGGGCCGGATGAATCCCGACCGGTCGGAAATGTATCTTGAGGTGCGACGTGGTAACGCCGCCGTTGACCCGGCACGATTATTCAAAGATGATTAATATTTATTGACATTATAGATAAATTGTATAAACATCATCTTGATAAAGTAATTTAGAATTAGGTATCAAGTTCATGTTTAAATATTCCCGTCAGATTATGTTATTGGACGGCATCAGCCATTTTTTTGATGCGGCAATGGTACGTTTAAACAAAATGGCATTAGTTTCAAATAACGCGACAGAAATCATTCTTTTGATAGATCAGATCAAATCGGTTCAGGACCAAATTGTTCCGATGCAGAATGAAATAAAGCAAATTCAAGAACATAAAAAGTTGTTTTATTCGATATTACGACATGGGGGGATGGCGATTGGTTGGATGGGGTTGGCGTATTTGGGTGTCATAAAATCATTGATGTCGGACATGAATCCTGGACATATTCGGTTTTATGAAACGTTGGCCTATACTTCGTTATCGATGTTTTGGGTGGAATGGCATTATAGCAGAAAGAAAACTCAGGCCTATTGTGCGAACAAGTATGAAATAAACGAAAAGTCAAATAATCTGGATACCTTTATGCTTACCATAGAAAATATCTATGGAAAAATCGCAGATGTTGAATGGGAACATCATTTGTCATTAATGAGATAATTTGCATCCGATAAATTATCGGAAAGGGAAGGGGCTATAAGGACACGGGAAAGGTGTTGAACTTAAACTCTCTTATATACACACTGAACACTGATATGGCCGATGCCGTGGGCAACCGTAGGTAAATCTACAAAAAAAGACCATCCCATCCGTATCACCCACAAAAAATTTTAATTTTTATGGGGCCCGATTTCGCGGTCACCCCGACCCCGGGCCCCGCGGAAATTGTTAAATTTCCGTGGGTGGGTTCTGGCGGGAGAACTTAAACTCAGCGTTGCACGGTGCAAGTTCTCCTCCCTCGTGGGAGTGCCCCAAAGGGGGGAGGCGGTCTTTATCTAAACTCTGATACGCGGTGCGTCAAAACATTTTGTGCATAAGGGGGATTTAGACAATTATGAAACAGAAATCCCCCATATGGGGGATTTTTATGCGGCCTTTTTCATATCTTGTTTAATTCCGCGCAGATATTTGCGTAATTGATCGATCGGGACCAAAGAGCCATCACGTTTTTGGGCCGACCAATAATCCCATCCGTTAAAGCTGACACTGCGTTGCATTCGGGCGGCCATCACATGAATGGATGCCTTGCCATGTAAACTGTGGGTTAATTGGGCATCACGGGTGATCATAACACGTTCGCCGCGCGGACTGACCAATGTTTGGCCGACGTACAATAATCCGGCGTCAATTAATTCAGAAAATGCCACACGGATTTCATCACGCTTGGGGGCGGTTACTTCGATATCTGATAAATCAATGGGTGCCACCGCGGCAACGCGTTCACGTGCGGCCGCAACATATGTTTCGTCACGTTCCATTCCAATGAATTGGCGTCCCAATTCACGCGCGGCGGCGGCGGTGGTGCCACTGCCCATAAATGGGTCCAGAATGATATCGCCGGGTTTGGTTGACGCCAAAATGACACGCCGCAACAAATCCATTGGTTTTTGTGTGTTATGTAAACTTTTTCCGTCGGTGCCCTTGATCCGTTCATCCCCCAGACAGATATTTATATCCCAATCCGAACGCATTTGTTTTCCGCCATTTAATTTTTTCATTGTTTCATAATTAAATGTGTATTTTCCGGTCTTGTGCGGTGTTGCCCAGATTAACGTTTCATGCGCGTTTGTAAATCGTGTTCCACGGAAATTGGGCATCGGATTCGTTTTGACCCAAACAATATCGTTTAAAATCCAAAACCCAAGGTCTTGTAAAATGGCCCCCACGCGGAAAATGTTATGATAACTGCCGATGACCCACATGGCGCCATCTGGTTTTAAAACACGACGACATTCGGTCATCCATTCGCGTGTAAATTTGTCATATGCGGCCGGACTGTCGAATGCGTCCCATGCATCCCGAACCGCGCGTGCGGCGGTTTGATCTTCGGGGCGATAAAGTGTCTTGGCCCCCAGTTGCAGATTATAGGGGGAATCCGCAAATACGGCATCAACCGATGCGTCCGGCAACCCCCGCATTAATTCGATACAATCGCCGGCCAAAATTTTATTTAGGTATTTGTCCATCTCTCTCTTCTATGGGCTCTTGGATGCATTTTATCATATTTGGGGCATAAAAAAGATTCCCTGGGGGCGCGGGTTGCCAAAAAAAGGACTTGATTTTTAAAAAACAAGCATTTTTTAACATGCGATTTATGCTTTACAGGATCTGATTTGATTGCTATCCTGGGGCCTGATGAGATGTCCATACTGCAATTCCACTGACAGTCGCGTGACGGATTCCCGTCCCGACATCGAAGACGCGATTATTCGTCGTCGTCGGGTCTGTAATCAATGTGGTGCGAAATTTACCACCGTTGAACGGGTTCAGATGCGTGATTTGTTAATTCGAAAAAACAGTGGTAAAATCGAACAATTTGATCGGGAAAAATTAAGACGCAGCATCAAATTGGCGTGCCGTAACCGCGAGGTTAGCGATGAACAAATCGAAAAATTAGTGACATCTATTCACCGGCGTCTGGAAACGGAAACAACCGATGATTCTGTATCCAGTGTGTTGGTCGGGCAAATGGTGTCGGATTCGTTATTGAATCTGGATCCGATTGCGTTTGTGCGATTTGTGTCGGTGTATCGGAAATTTTCCAAGATTTCAGATTTTAAAAAGATTATTAATCAAATCCCAGAGGTTGACGGTGACGCCAATTGTGTTGCCGAATGCGATCTGCCAAAAACATCTTTGTTTTAATGTGTAAAATGATGAAAAAATTGATTCTGTTATTTTGTGCATGCACCATAACGTATGGTGCGATTGCCGCCGATATTCCCACCGTATTAACAGATACGGACGCGGCCATTTATCGGGAAATTTTTGATTTACAATCAAATGAAAAAATAGATGCCGCCCAACGTCTGGATGACAAATTGATGGATAATTTGTTAATGGGCGAAGTATTATATCAGCGTTATTTTTCCAAAACATATCGGACGCGGGGCCGTGAAATTGTGTCGTGGATGGAAAAATATTATAACACGCCGGGCGCGGTGCGTATGGCCAATTTGGCCAAAATTAAACAGGCGACCGTTCGCGCACCCAAATTACCCAAAACCATCAGTGGCACGTCCATCGAAACCGCGCAATCGGAAACATGGACCGAAAAAAATTATACCGGTGATGTGGGTGATAAAATCAAAAAATTTAAAAAGGCCATCCGCACAGGCAGTACGAAAACCGCCCGGCTGATTCTTGAAGACGGGGGATTTAAACGTCGGCTTAGCGAATCTGACTATGGGCGCTTGGCGGGGCGTTTGGCATATGTTTATTATACCAACGGTGAATTTGAATTGGCCAAAAAATGGGGATTTGTTGCGTCTGATGCGGGTTCTGAATATGGGTTATGGACGATGGGTTTGCTGTATTACAAAGAAGAAAAATATCGCGAATCGCAAAAATATTTTGCCCAGATTCTGGATCTGGATCAAATTAATGATGCCCGCAAGACAGAGGCGGCGTTCTGGGCCGGGCGCGCGGCCGATGCGAATGATGAACGACGGGTGGCAAAAAAATTCTGGGCGATTGGCGCCGCATATCCCATGACATTTTATGGCGCATTGTCGGCCACCATGTCCGGTAATCGGCCACGTTATGAATTTTTTGATATGGAATGTACCGATGATGATCTGGATGCGATTGCCGCGACACGATATGGGAAAATTGCCTTGGGGCTGATCCAGGTGGGCCAAAAAGATCGTGCCGAAGAATATTTGAAACTGATGGTGACGTCGGGTGCGTCGGATCGGACGTTGCATGCAATAAATTCGGTGGCCACGGCATATGGTTTACCACGTGTATCGATTCAGGTGTCGGGTGTCGTCCGGGATCGGGGATTGATGGGATTGGATGATAACATTATTTATTCGGCGCAATATCCATTGCCGGATTGGGAACCCATGGGTGGGTGGTCAATTGACCGGGCATTGTTATTGGCGATTACAAAACAAGAAAGCGGATTTAAACCCAACGCCAAATCAACCGCGGGGGCGAATGGATTGATGCAAATCATGCCCGGTACCGCCAAGCGTGTTGCCCGTCGTTCCAAAATGAAATTTTCAGATATTGATATGTCAAAACCGGAACATAACATGTTCTTGGGGCAACAGCATATTGTGGATTTATTGGCGCACCCCAACATCAATAATAATATCATCAAAATGTTGGTTTCATATAATGCCGGCATGGGGAACATGTTGAAATTTGAAAAAACGTTTGATACGTCGGATCCGTTGCTTTATATCGAAAGTTTCCCGGCATACGAAACACGTGGGTATATTAAACGCGTGATATCCAATTTATGGTTGTATCGGGCGCGTTTGGATCAACCGTTACGCAGTATGCGCGAATTGGCCGATGGTCAATGGCCCATGTACAACAGTGAAGATGCCTATGTCCAGCAACAGATTGCCCATCGCATGGCAATATAAATGATTCCCCCCAAGACCACCCCGTCGGTATCACCCCCAAAAATTTCCAATTTTTGTGGGGCCCGATTTCGCGCCCACCCCTCCACCGGAGGGGAACTTTTCTCTGTTTTTTAATTCCACGCCCCGGGCCCCACGGAAATTGTTAAATTTCCGTGGGTGGATTCTGGCGGGGGAACTTTGCAACGGCGTGGCACAAAGACAAGTTCTCCTCCCTCGAGGGAGTACCGGCATAGCCGGGGAGGTGGTCTTTTACCTGAACTCTGCACGCTGAACACTGATAGATGATTTAATTATTGTAATGGAGTTTGGTGGTCCCCAGGGGCAACTGAAATGAGGTGCCTAAAGAATCGATAAAAATTGTGTCCGCGCCAATGTAACACTCAGAAATCGATTCTGCATTGGTTTTGTCGGTGGTGGATCCCGGCGGGCACAGATTTCGTCCGTTGGCATCGCAATAATAACCCCGGCCACAGTCGCTATATTCTGCCTTACAGGAGATGGTGGTCCCAGTAAAAGAAGCGGTGTTATCCAATTCGTCGACTAAAACACTGATCTGATCGCCAGGACTTTTTTTAACCCCACTGCAAATCCAATGATCAAAAACCTTGCCGGTGGGGGTTCCCCAATTCCCCGGATAGGCCCTAATGGTACCATTGATGCACGCGGTATTATTTTGATAATTAACTGAATCAGAGTTATTGTTACCAGAATAGATTATTGTAAAATTAGATTCCCAGCATGCATACAAATTCAAAGGGTCGCTGCTGCTTACTAAGGTTTCTTTTGCATCATCATTAACTGGTTTTGTATTTTCATTGAAAAGAAGATTGTTGGTACAATTGTCGGCCGAGTTTGATAATCCTTTGTATTCCATAAGATTACGCGTATATGTCGATGCGGGATTGAAATGGGGTTTGTCCGGCATTTTAAACACGAAATTTCCATCCTCGACCGTTAATGTCAGATTATCTTTGTCTTCGATTTTACAATTCTTGTTCGCTTGACAGAGTTGTTTGAAATGAGCACTAACGTTGGCATGAATGGTTACGGGTCTTTCTATCTTTGTACAGGCATTTCTCCCCGAATTCAAAATAAATCCATTATTTCTGTCGCATGTGCATTGCGTTCTATCCGCTGTTAAAATGGCCCCAGGTACACATTCTTTTGCACCATCCTTATATTCTTTGCCCAGGGGAATTTCTTTATAGCACGCATTTGCTCCGACCTCAGGTTTCGATGCATCAGAATGAGGGAAGTTGTTTGGACAAAGTGAACAGCTGCTATTATTATAATAACATCCATTTATACTAAAACAATCATTACTGGACTCGTTATGGTTGTGGCAGTCGTTAGCAGAGGCACCAAAAGATGGTCCGTTTGCGGAAAAAGAGGAGGCCAAGAATAGTAAAAGAAAAATAAATCTTTTCATAATAGGGATGCTAATGAATTTTAAAGATCTGATCAATAAAAAAATCCGGCATTGCCGGATTTTTACACTTAACGTTGTTTTTGATTGGTTGATGCGGGCAAGAAATTGATTTTATACCCAAATTCATCTGTAATTTTTTTACTGAATTCCCGATTGACATTGGATTCACTGACCCGGTTAAATTCGCCATCGGACACCCCTTTGCCTTTGGCGGCATCAAATGCGGGCTTTAAAACACCATATGTTCCTCTTAAATTAACCCCCTCCCAGGCATATTGATCGCCATCCAATACACGAAAGATGATGCGTCCCACCTGTGCCGAATCGGCCGATGCGGAAATTTGTTCCAAGTTTTTTAACTGTTTATGACCGTCAACCGGACTAAACGTATAAACGGTATCTTTTAATTCGTTGATGTCGTCGTTTTCTTTGCTGCATCCGCCAAAAACCGTGGCCATCATCAAGCCCATTATTGTCGCCGGACGACCCAGATTATATTTAAATTTTTGTGTGAAACGCATGATTAGACTCCCTTAGCGTTATGTTTGTTTTTTTGTTTATTTAAAGAATAACACAAATAATATCATTTTGTCAATATTTTATTAGGGGAATAAGCATAGGAAAAAATGCGGTATTTCCACGGGGCTTATTCCGGTATAAGTTCATTGGAACAGTTTTGGTCTTTATAACAACAATTATTTGTGTATGTAAAGGTACCGCGTTCATCTTTGATTTCGGTATTTTGGGGCATAAAGCATGTGTAAATTGTTTTATATTGTGCATCGTTATATGCGGTACTGGCCCATTTATCGGCATTGTTGTCGCCGGGAATGTTGGGGCATCGTGTACAATCGTTATATTCACCTGTTTCCGCGTTTAGTAATACGGCCCCATAATAACCATCATTACACCGAAAATATTCTTGTTTGATACATTCACATTGGGTATCATTCCATGAAACGGCAATTTCGCGTCTTTTATAATTTTTGCCGGTAACCGGGGTCCACGCAATGGTGCATGTTTGTGCGGCGTTATCCCCCGAACATGCCTTGATTTCAGATTCGCATGCCGCTTTTTCATCTGGGTTGCATTGGGGTTCTTTCTTGGCGCATCGGGTAAGCTTAATAACGCAACCATCAGAAAGGGTATGTGGATAACTTTCTGTAAATTCGTCATCTTGACACTTACAATCCGTGGGGATTTTATGAATATAACCAGGATTAGTTTGTGTACATATATAACATGTATTTTCGGTGGCAAGGAGGGTCGGTCTACAGATCGGATATGTAAGATCGGGTCGGTTCATATTCCCAGTATTATTCCCGGGATTATTCCCGGGATTATTGGTGTAATCATCACACTGAACAACGGTGCCCGCATAGGTTTGACCAATTCTATCATTATTGGTGGTTGACAACGCAATGCATGGCGTCGCCATGAAAATGGGCATCAATGCAAAAATGAAATATTTGATCATGATATATAAACTATAACCTAAAACCATTTGGTGATGCAAGTGCTTTAAAAAAAGTATTTCAAATCATTGGACCGGTATGGTACCATGGCGGGCAATGAAAGAAAACCCAGATTTTTCATTGGAATCGCAATATGCGGGGATGATTGTGGCCGGTTGTGACGAAGCGGGGCGTGGACCATTGTGTGGACCGGTGGTTGCGGCCGCGGTTATTTTGCCGGACCGCGTTATGGACATTCCGGTTATTATTCGTGATTCTAAGCAGATGTCCCAAACGGCCCGTGCGACGGCGCGGGAATGGATATGTACCCATGCCGATTGGGCCGTTGGGATATGTTCACCGGCCGAAATCGACGAATTAAATATTCTCTGGGCGTCGATGCGGGCGATGGAACGGGCGGTATCTGCATTAAAGACGCGGCCCGACATCACATTGGTTGATGGAAATCGCGTTCCGGGGGGATTTAACGGATGTGCGGTGGTTCATGGTGACGCGCGTTCTTTATCCATTGCGGCGGCATCCATTATTGCCAAGGAAACGCGTGATGATATCATGTGCGATCTGGCACGGAAATATCCCATGTATGGATGGGAAAAAAACGCGGGATACCCGACCGCGGCCCATTTGGCGGCAATTGAAAAATTTGGAATCAATGAACACTATCGGCGGTCATTTGGCCCCGTTAAGAAAAGGATAGAAAATGAAACTGCGTACGATTGATAACATAGATGTTCGTGGCAAGTATGTGTTGTTGCGTGATGATTTTAATGTTCAAATTGTTGATGGAAAAATTACCGATGCCTTTCGCATTGATCAGAGTCGCCCCACAATCGAACGTTTACGGGCGGGCGGGGCACGCGTGGTTATTGTTTCGCATTTGGGCCGGCCCAAGGGGACACGTAACATGGAATATTCGATGACATTGGTTGCCCAATATTTGGGAATACCGCTGATTCCGGATGCGCTGGCGCGGGATTTTATGCCCACAATGCAAGATGGGGATGTGGTGTTGTTGGAAAACGTGCGATTTTATCCGGGCGAAGAATCAAATGATCCGGAATTCGCGGCGCAATTAGCTAATGGATTTGATATGTATGTCAATGATGCGTTTGCCGTATCGCATCGTGCCCATGCCAGTACGGTCGGCGTTGCCAAAATATTACCATCATATGCGGGGGATTTGTTGGCATCGGAAATACGCAACCTGGACGCGGTGATGGAAAATCCACGTCGGCCATTATTATCCATTATCGCCGGCAGCAAGGTGTCAACCAAGATTGGTGTATTAAAGGCATTGGCCAAATTATCTGATGCGATGATTATTGGTGGGGCATTGGGCACGACGTTTAACTATGCCTTGGGGGACAATGTGGGAAATTCGTTATACGAATCGGATCAGAAACAAACCGCATTGGACATTTTGGCATTTGCCCGGGAAAATAATTGCAATGTGTTATTGCCCTTGGACAAGGGGGTCGCCAAAGAATTTCGTCGTGATGCCGAACGTGTTAACAAGCATTTTGACCAAATCGAATCGGATGATGTTATTATGGATGCGGGTATTGAAACAACGGCACGGAATGTGGCCGCCGTTGATGATGCCGCCACGGTCATTTGGAATGGTACGGTTGGAATGGCCGAATGGATGCCCACGTGGAGTTATGGGACATTCACATTGGCACATGCGATTGCGAATCGGACACGTGATGGGAAATTGCAAAGCATTGTTGGTGGTGGCGATACCGTTGCCGCATTAGAAGCGTCGGGGACCAAATCGGATATATCATATGTGTCGACCGGTGGCGGGGCATTTCTTGAATATGTTGAAGGTCGTGTTTTACCCGGCATAGATATTTTGGCCGATCGTTAATTTGATCTTGGTATCTAGACATTGCGCGTTATGGATTTATTAAATCTAGGCGCGCATTTTTATATTAAAAAAATTTGCGTTTTTTCAAATTTTGTTTATGAATACAATCCTACGGTTAAAGTACTTTTTGATAAAAAGTAAGAGGGGAGAGAATGAAAGCCATATTCAGGCTGTGCGTCGGCACGGTCATGATGTTTTATGCGGCATATGCACATGCCGCAGATGCCAATATCATTGCCACAAAAGCCGATGATTATGCCAACCTTGCTGCAAATACACGTATTCCTAAAAATGAAAAATTGGATTATAGACAAATTGAGATTAAACGTAGTTTATATCTGGAAAATAATGGATATGTCACAGGTGATATTTTTGTTTCCAATGGCAGTCATTTGGTCATTCAAAATTCTGGATTAATTACCGGAACGATTCATTTGGCAGATAACGCGTATATGACCCAATTGGTCACGGGGCCATCGGATTTGACCAATCTGCGGTGTGGGCAAAGATGCACATTATTGGTGCGTGGGGCATCGGACGTACGTATCTCTGATATTATGGCGATTGGGGCGGCCGCCGACAAAATTATTTTAATGGATGCCCATGTGATCTTAGATGTGCCGGTTGATGCCAATCGGCGTCCTATTGAAACCGCCGGCGAAGTGATTTTTGCATTAGATGGCAGTATTGATATCAAAGATGGGCAAACGATTTTATCAGGGGTGAATTTTGGCGGTGACGCGATTATCAGCGATCCCAACAGCGACGGCAGTTATACCGTAACGGTAAAGGGCGACGTCGTGGGCACGGATTACAATGGCATTATTGATTATGCGCGCGTCATTACCCCACAGGAAGCAGAACTGATCACAATTTTAATGAATGCATATCCGGATGATAAATTGCCTGGTGCCATTATGGCGGCCCGTTCGAATGCCCAGATTCGCGATATTTTGGACAATTCGGTTCATATTCATCCCATTAAATTAATGAACGTGCCGCGGACATTGGATATGTTTGAAATGAATATGCCGACAACATGGGATACCGTGGTTGGGATTGCGCCGTTTTCGATTTTTGGATCTGATATGGATATTTATGGGGGGCGAATGCATTCCGGGTTGTCAATGGGACCGGTGTATCTGGGAATGGCCGGTTATTACGGCGTATTTGGATACGAAGATCAGATTAATAAATTCGATGGCATGGTATATGGTGCCAATTTACGTGCAGGATTAAACATGGGATATGTTTGGTTTGATGCGGTTGGGGGAATGTCAATAACCGATTTTGATGTGGGGCCTGTGATTGACGGTGATGAAATTTCATATGATCCGCGTGGACAAAGTATATATGGGCGTGGGGATATCGGCACCCGTTTTATGATTGGACGTGATTTTTCCATTATGCCTTTTGTTGGGATCGGGACACATTGGTCAAAGATATTAGATAATTCAGACAGTGATTTGTTTGGCCGTGTCGGGGCGCAATTGGGATATGTCTATCATGGTGATGGAATGAATTACAGCTATAGTATGCGCGGTGCATATGGGACCAATAATGCCATCGATGCGGCATTGGATATTTCGATATTGTCGGTCGAAGATGGGGCCGGTGGCGGTGTGGCATTGGGGGTGCATCATGATGATTGGGATACATCCTATTTATTCAAGATTCATTTCCATATGCAATTTTAATCCCGGAAATATACACATGACAACCCTTGTATTATATCAAGGGTTGTCATTATATATGACATATATCATAAATTCGCGAATCGGATTTTTGTGTGGTATAGTTTCATATAAAATGAATAAAAAGGGTTAAATAATGTCTTTAATACCAATGGTTATCGAAGAATCCCCGCGCGGCGAACGGTCGTTTGATATTTATTCACGATTGCTGCGTGATCGGATTATTATGTTACAGGGTGAAATTAACGAAACAATGGCCAATACCATTATCGCCCAGATGTTGTTTTTGGAATCGGAAAATCCAAATGCCGATATTTCACTTTATATCCAAAGTCCTGGCGGCGGCGTCTATGCCGGTTTGGCGATTTTGGATACGATGCAATATATCAAGCCAAACGTCGCAACCATCGGTATGGGAATGGTGGCGTCGATGGCATCGATCCTCTTGGCGGCCGGGGAAAAAGGAAAACGCAGCGTCTTGCCCAATACGCGTGTCATGATCCATCAACCCCATGGTGGTGCCCAGGGCCAGGTGACCGATATCGAAATTATCGCGCGTGAGTACCAGGAATTAAAACAACGGGGGGCGAAATTGTTGGCGGATTTCAGTGGCCAGCCGGTTGAAAAATTAATAATCGATATGGAACGCGACAATTACATGACCGCACCCCAGGCCAAGGAATATGGTCTGGTGGATAATATTTTGCAAAGAAAATAAATTTCGGGGGATTCGGCATGACTGATGATAAGAAAACACGTAAACCCGCATCGGAAAATGACAAAAATACCCAGTTTTGCAGCTTTTGTGGCAAGGCCGTGTATGAGGTAAAAAAACTGGTCAGTGGTCGTAATGTCTGCATTTGTGATGAATGCATTAATTTGTGTAATGATATTATGGCCGACGATCGCGCGGTGGAAATTGATCGGGATACATCAAAATTGCCCACCCCGTCCAAGATTTATAAATTCTTGAACGATTATGTCATCGGCCAAGATGATGCGAAACGCACATTGGCGGTGGCGGTGTATAATCATTACAAGCGCCATGGGGCCGCGGCGGCATCAAATGTTGAAATTCAAAAATCAAACGTTTTGATGATTGGATCGACCGGCACCGGAAAGACGTTATTTGCACAAACGTTGGCGCGTGTTTTGGATGTCCCATTTGCGATTGCCGACGCCACCACATTGACCGAGGCCGGATACGTCGGCGAAGATGTTGAAAGTGTCTTAACACGTTTGTTACAGAATGCAAATTTCGATGTGGATCGTGCCCAAAAAGGTATTATTTATATCGACGAAATTGATAAAATTTCCCGTAAATCTGAAAATCCGTCTTTGACCCGTGATGTATCCGGCGAAGGTGTGCAACAGGCATTGTTAAAATTGATTGAAGGCACCGTTGCCAATGTTCCGGCCAGTGGTGGTGGACGCAAGCATCCCGGCGAAGCTACAGTTCAATTAGATACCAGCAAGATTTTATTCATCTGTGGCGGGGCATTCGATGGATTAAACAAAATTATTGGTGCCCGAAAAAACGCCCGTGCGGGAATTGGTTTTGGGGCCGCGGTTGAATCCAAAAAAACGCGTGAAGAACGCGACTATATCGCCGATGTTGAACCCCAAGATTTGGTGAAATTTGGTATTATTCCAGAATTGATTGGGCGTTTACCCATCATTACAACATTGCGCGAATTGGATGCGGATGCGTTGGTAAAGATTTTGACAGAACCCAAGAATGCATTGGTCAAACAATATGCCGCAATGCTGGATATGGATGGGATCAAATTAACAATTACAGATGATGGATTGCGTGCGATCGCAGATGTGGCCGTGGCACGTAAAACGGGGGCGCGTGGGTTACGCAGTATTTTGGAAAAAATCTTGTTACAGCCGATGTTTGATGCACCCGATAAAAAAGATCTGGCCGAAATTGTGATTGATGCCGATGTTGTTAACGGGAAAAAGCCGCCCGTTGAAATCCACGCCGACACAAAGAAAGCCGCATAAAACACCCCCCCCGGCTACGCCGGTACTCCCTCGAGGGAGGAGAACTGAGACTCAGGCTTGTTCGGTCCAGGTTCCCCTCCGGGAACCCACCCACGGAAATTTAACAATTTCCGTGGGGCCCGGGGTCGGGGTGGGCGCGAAATCGGGCCCCGCAAAAATTGAAAATTTTTGGGGGTGATACCGACGGGGTGGTCT